>JAOPYC010000166.1 GCA_025964795.1 Marmoricola sp. | reverse complement strand
TGATGCCCTCTGCCTCCAGCGGGAAGCAGAAGTAGGTGAGGCCGTGGTGGCGCTGCGAGTCGGCATCGCTGCGGAACAGCCCGAAGCCCCAGTGGGCGTACGACGCCCGCGAGGACCACGTCTTCTGACCGTTGAGCACCCAGCCGCCGCGCTCGTCGTCGCGACGGGCGGAGGACCGCAGGGACGCGAGGTCGGAGCCCGCCTCCGGCTCGGACCAGGCCTGGGCCCAGATCTGCTCGCCGGTGGCCATCGAGGGCAGCCAGCGGTCCTGCTGCTCGGGAGTGCCGTTCTCGAAGATGGTGGGGGAGAGCAGGAAGATGCCGTTCTGGCTGACCCGCCCGGGAGCGCCGGCGCGGTAGTACTCCTCCTCGAAGATCACCCACTCGACCAGCGAGGCCCCGCGGCCGTGGTAGTCGCTCGGCCAGCTGACCACCGCCCAACGGGCCTCGGCCAGCCTCGCCTCCCACTCCTGGTGGGCGCGGAAGCCGTCGGCGGTGTCCATCGAGGGCAGGGACTCGGTCGGCACGTTGGCGGCCAGCCACTCCCGGGCCTCGGCCTGGAAGGCCAGCTCGGACTCGGACAGGTCGAGGTTCATCGCGCCGGTTCCTCAGCCTGTCGAAGGGCCGTCTTGAGGACCTTGCCGCCGAGGTTGCGGGGGAGCGCGTCGAGGAACTCCACCTCGCGGGGCACCTTGAAGTTGGCGAGCCGCTCCCTGGCGAAGGCGATCACGTCGTCGGCGGTCAGCGGCGAGCCGCTCACCACGTAGGCCTTGCCGACCTCACCCATCCGCTCGTCCGGTAAGCCGACCACGGCGACGTCGTTGACTCCCTCGAGCCGCATCAGCGCCTGCTCGACCTCGGCCGGGTAGACGTTGAAGCCGCCGGAGATGTACATGTCCTTGAGCCGGTCGGTGATCGTCAGGTTGCCGGCCTCGTCGAGCACGCCGACGTCGCCGGTGTGCAGCCAGCCGTCCTCGTCGATCGCCTCACTGGTCGCCTGCGGGTCGTCGAGGTAGCCCAGCATCACGAACTCGCCGCGGAGCAGCAGCTCACCTGCCCCCTGGTCGGACGGCGCAGCGATGCGCGTCTCCATCCCGGGGATCGCGCGGCCGCAGGTGTTCGCGACCACCTCGGCCGAGTCGCCCTCGCGGCACATGGTCGACACCACCGCCTCGGTCATCCCGAACGCGGTCACGACGTTGTCGATCCCCAGCCCCTCCGGCGACGGCGCCCGCATCCGCTCGATCAGGACCACCGGGACCACGGCCGCTCCGGTGACCGCCAACCGCAGGGAGGACAGGTCGTAGCCGCTGCGCGACGGCGCGTTCAGCAGGCTCTGGTAGATCGTCGGTGCCCCGGGCAGGACGCTGATCCGGTCGTCCTGGATCTGCAGCATGGTCCGGTCGAGGTCGAACGTCGCTACGGGGTAGAGCGTCGCCCCGGTGGTCAGGCCGACGACGATGCCCGCCTTGTAGCCGAAGGAGTGGAAGAACGGGTTGACCACCAGGTAGCGGTCCTCCTCGGTGACCCCGCCGAGCTCGCCCCAGGCCCGGGCCACGCCCACGGTCTGGTGGTGCGAGGACATCGCGCCCTTCGGCCGCCCCGTCGTGCCCGAGGTGAACAGGATGTCGGCGACGTCGTCGGGGGTGACGGCGTCGGCGCGGGCGTCGATCCCGTCGCCGACGGTCTCCTCGCCGAGACCGGCCACCCAGGCCAGGTTGGCGATGTCGACGATCTCGTGGACCGAGGCCAGGTCGCTCGCCGCGTTCAGGTCGGCGATCTGGTGGCGGCCCAGGAAGCCGTCGTCGACGACCACGAGCACGGCCCTGGTCCGGTCGACGATCTCGGCGACCTCGTGGCCGGTGTAGCGGCTGTTCGCGGGCACGAGCGTGCCCCCGGCGTACGACGTGGCGAGGGCGGCGACGACCCAGTCGATGCTGTTCGGCGCCCAGACCACGACCCGGCCGCCCGGTTCCAGGCCCAGCGCTGCGTAGCCGCGGGCGGTGTCCCGGACGAGTTCGAGCAGCTGGGCGAAGGTGACGGTGCGGTCGTCCATGACGTACGCCGGGTGGTCGCCCCAGCGCTCGGCGGCGGCGCGCAGCACGGCAGGCAGAGTTCGCGGAGATGTGCTCGGTGAGTCGGGCATCCACGCTCCTGGAGACGAACCAAACAAGTGCTTGGTAGGCTACCTTACTGTCATGGACCTCTCCTACAGCCAGGAAGACGAGGCGTTCCGCGCCGAGGTCCGCGCCTGGCTCGAGGAGCACCTCGCCGGCGACTTCGCCGGGCTGCGCGGCAAGGGTGGGCCCGGGCGCGAGCACGAGGCGCACGAGGAGCGGATCGCGTGGGACCGGCACCTCGCGAAGCACGGCTGGACCTGCCTCGGCTGGCCCGAGGAGTACGGCGGCCGCGGGCTCCCGCTGTTCCAGCAGGTGATCTTCCACGAGGAGTACGCCCGCGCCAACGCCCCCGCCCGCGTCAACCACCTGGGCGAGGAGCTGCTCGGCCCCACACTGATCGCCTTCGGGTCCGAGGAGCAGAAGGCCCGCTTCCTGCCGAGAATCGTGGCCGTGGAGGAGTTCTGGTGCCAGGGCTACTCCGAGCCGGGGGCCGGCTCCGACCTCGCCAACGTGTCCACGAAGGCCCGCATCGACGGGGACCACTACGTCATCGACGGCCAGAAGGTGTGGACCTCGCTGGCCCACCAGGCCGACTGGTGCTTCGTGCTCGCCCGCACCGAGCCGGGGTCCCAGCGGCACCAGGGGCTCTCCTACCTGCTGGTCCCGATGCACCAGGCCGAGATCGAGGTGCGCCCGATCATCCAGCTGACCGGCACGTCTGAGTTCAACGAGGTCTTCTTCTCCGGGGCGCGCACCGACGCCGATCTGGTCGTGGGCGGCGAGGGCAACGGGTGGCAGGTGGCCATGGGGACGTTGGGCTTCGAGCGCGGGGTCTCCACCATCGGCCAGCAGGTCGGGTTCCAGCGTGAGCTCGACGCCCTGCTCGAGCTGGCGCGCAGCAACGGCGCCCTCGACGACCTGTTCGTCCGCGACGGCCTCGCCCGGGCGCAGGTCGAGCTCGAGGTGATCCGGCTCAACGCCCTGCGCACCCTCTCGGAGGACCAGGCGCCGCAGCAGGCCAGCATCTCCAAGCTGCTGTGGGCCACCTGGCACCGCACGCTGGGCGACCTGGCGATGCAGGTGCAGGGCGCCGACTCGCTGACCACGGGCGCCGACTACGACCTCGACGAGTGGCAGCGGCTGTTCCTGTTCACCCGGGCGGACACCATCTACGGCGGGTCCGACGAGATCCAGCGCAACGTCCTGGCCGAGCGAGTGTTGGGCCTACCCAGGGAGAAACGATGACAGCGACCAGACCCGAGCAGCCCGTCCCGGCGTACGTCGAGCCGCACGACCTGCTGCGGGGCAAGGTGGTCGTGGTGACCGCCGCCGCCGGGGCCGGCATCGGCGCGGCCGTCACCCGGCGTGTCCTCGAGGAGGGTGCCCGGGCGGTGGTCTTCGGCGACACCCACGAGCGCCGGCTCGCCGAGGCGCAGCAGACCCTGGCCGAGGAGTTCGGCGCCGACCGCGTGCGCTCGCAGGTGTGCGACGTGACCGACGAGGCGCAGGTGCAGGCCCTGGTCGACGCCGCGGACGAGTTCGGCGGCCTAGACGTGATGGTCAACAACGCCGGGCTCGGTGGCACTGCGAGCATCCTGGAGATGACCGACGACCAGTGGGGCAAGGTCATCGACATCACCCTGACCGGCACCTTCCGCTGCCTCCGGGCCGCGTCCACCAAGATGATCGAGACCGGCAGGCGTGGCGTGATCGTGAACAACGCCTCGGTGATCGGTTGGCGGGCCCAGGAGGGCCAGGCACACTACGCCGCCGCGAAGGCGGGCGTGATGGCGCTGACCAGGTGCGCGGCCCTCGACGTCGCGCCGCACGGCATCCGCGTGAACGCGGTCTCACCCAGCCTGGCGATGCACCCGTTCCTGGCCAAGGTCACCTCCGACGACCTGCTGCACGAGCTCAAGCAGCGCGAGGCGTTCGGCCGCGCGGCCGAGCCGTGGGAGGTCGCCAACGTGATGGTGTTCCTGGCCAGCGACTACTCGTCGTACCTCACCGGCGAGGTCGTCTCCGTGAGCAGCCAGCATGCCTAGGGAGGGGACGGCGGTCACCCGGCGCGAGGAGCTGCTGGCCATCGCCGCGCGGCTCTTCGCCGAGCGCGGCTTCAAGAACACCACCGTGCGCGACATCGCCGACGCGGCGGGGATCCTCTCGGGGAGCCTCTACCACCACTTCGACTCCAAGGAGGCGATGGTCGACGAGCTGCTCGACTCCTTCCAGCAGGAGCTCTGGGTGCGGTACGACGCCATCGCGGCCTCCGACCGCACCCCGCGGCAGAAGCTCGAGGACGTCGTCCGCGCCTCCTTCGACGCCATCGACCAGCACCACAGCGAGGTCGCGATCTTCCAGACCGACGCGGCCTACCTCGGCACCTTCGACCGGTTCGCCTACCTGGAGGAGCGCAACGTCCGCTTCCGCACCCTCTGGACCGGGCTGCTCGCCGAGGGCGTCGCGTCCGGCGAGCTGCGCTCGGACCTGGACGTCGAGCTCGTCTACCGCTTCCTGCGCGACACGGTGTGGGTAGCCGTGCGCTGGTACCGCCCCGGCGGTGACCTCACGCCCGGCCAGGTCGCCGACCAGTACCTGCACATCCTGCTCGAAGGGATCCGACATGGCTGAGGCCTACATCATCGACGCGGTGCGTACGCCGGTCGGCAAGCGTGGCGGGTCACTGGCCGCGATGCACTCCGCCGACCTGGGCGCGCACGTGCTCAGGGAGCTCGTCGAGCGCACCGGCGTCGACCCCGGGGCCGTCGACGACGTGATCATGGGCTGCTGCGACACCATCGGCTCCCAGGCCGGCGACGTCGCACGCACCGCCTGGCTGGTGGCCGGGCTGCCCGACCACGTGCCCGGCGTCACCATCGACCGGCAGTGCGGCTCCTCGCAGCAGGCGGTGCACTTCGCCGCCCAGGGCGTGATGTCCGGCACCCAGGACCTCGTGGTCGCCGGCGGCCTGCAGAACATGTCGGCCATCCCGATCTCGGCCGCGATGCTGGTCGCGCAGCAGTACGGCTTCACCACCTCGTTCGCCGAGTCACCGGGCTGGGTCGCGCGCTACGGCGACCAGGAGGTCTCCCAGTTCCGCTCGGCCGAGATGATCGCCGAGAAGTGGGACATCAGCCGCGAGCAGATGGAGCAGTTCGCCCTCGCCTCGCACACCCGCGCCCGGACCGCCATCGACGAGGGGCGGTTCAAGAACGAGATCGTGCCCGTAGCGCTCCCGGACGGACGGAGCTTCGCGTTCGACGAGTGTCCCCGGGACACCTCGCTGGAGAAGATGGCCGGGCTGAGACCGCTGGCCGAGGGCGGCCGGATCACCGCCGCCGTCGCCTCACAGATCTGCGACGCCTCCTCGGCGATGCTGATCGCCTCCGAGCAGGCCGTCGCGGACCACGGGCTCACCCCCCGGGCGCGCGTGCACCACCTCTCCGTGCGCGGGGACGACCCGGTGTGGATGCTCACCGGCCCGATCCGCGCGACCCGGCACGCGTTGGAGAGGACCGGCCTCGCCGTCGAGGACATCGACGTCTTCGAGTGCAACGAGGCGTTCGCGTCCGTGGTCCTCGCCTGGTCGCGGGAGCTGGAGGTGCCGCTGGAGAAGGTGAACGTCAACGGCGGCGGTATCGCGCTCGGGCACCCGATCGGCGCCACCGGCACCCGGATCATGGCCACGATGCTGAACGAGCTCGAGCGCACCGGCGGCCGCTACGGCCTGCAGACCATGTGCGAGGGCGGTGGACAGGCCAACGTGACGATCATCGAGCGCCTCGGCTGACCCAGGTCCTCAGCCGGGCAAGGTCCTCGAGAGGCGCAGCGCGAAGACAGCGCCGTCCGGGCCGCTGGACTCCAGGACGAGTTCCCCGCCCTGGGCGTGGGCCGCCTCGCGGGACACGTGCAGGCCCAGGCCGTTGCCCCCCTTCGCCGTCGTCGGACCGAAGGCCTCGAACAGGTGCGGGACGACCTCGGGAGCCACTCCGGGGCCGTCGTCGGTGACGCGGACGACACAGGTCTGCTCGTCACCGCCCAGACCGACCTCGATCCGGGACCGAGCCATCCGCCGGGCGTTCTGCACGAGGTTGTGCAGGATCTGCTCGGTCCGCTGCCGGTCGCACCGGATGACCTCGGTCCCGGCGACTCCGGAGAGCAGCACCCCGTCGTACTCCGAGGCGACCTCGGTCAGGAGCTCGGCGAGATCGATGTCCTCGAGGCGGATCGGCAGTGGCTGGCTGGCGCTCAGGCGCGACCAGTCGAGGAACTGCGTGACCAGGCGGGTGAGCTGCGACGCCCGCACCCGGGCGCGCTCGGCGATGCGCCGGCGGTCCTCGTCGTTGAGGTCGTTCTCGCCGAGGAGGGCCAGAGACGTCGTGATCACGGCCAAGGGTGTCTGCATGTCGTGGCTCACGCCGGCGAGCAGCGCACTGCGCTCCTTGCTCGCCGCCGCCCGGGCACGGTAGTCGGACAGCTCCAGGGTGGTGCGGCACCTGGCCAGGAGCTCGGCAGAGGTGAACGGCTTCACGACGTAGTCGTCGGCACCGGTCTCGACGGCGTCGGCCGCCGCCTCGGAGCCGGCCCGTGCGGAGAGCAGCACCACGGGGGTGCCCCGCAGCTGCTTGTCGTCCCGGATCTCGCGCAGCAGCGCGAGGCCGTCGAGCCGGGGCATCATCACGTCGCTCACCACGAGGTCGACCTGGCTGGCCCACAGCACGCCGAGCGCGGCGACGCCGTCCGGCGCCGTGGTCACCGCGCCCAGGGAGCTCAGGACTCGCACCAGCCGCTGGCGCATGGCCGGGTTGTCCTCGACCACCAGGATGTGGGCGTCACCGGGTCCGAGCCTCCGGCTGGGCACGCCGGAGGGGTCCGGGGCCGCCTTCGTGTAGGACTCGAGGTCGTCGGCCAGGGCCTGCGCCTCCCGGAGGTGGGGGTGCCAGCGGGTCGAGGCCGGCTTGTCCGCGCGTACGAGCGGCAGCACGACCTCGAACTCCGAGCCCGTGCCCACCTCGGACTCGACCGTGACGGAGCCACCCATGGCCTGGGCCGACTCGGCGACGAGGGTGAGCCCGATGCCGGTCCCCTCGATGCTGCGGCCACCGCTGTCGGGGACCCGGTGGAACCGGTCGAAGACCTGGGCGACGTCGCTGACCGGGATGCCCGTGCCCGTGTCCGTGACGCGGAGGACCAGGTCGGCACCCCGGCTCCCGAGGGAGACCCGGACCGAGCCCTCGGGCGTGAACTTGATGGCGTTGGCGACGAGGTTCAGCAGGAGCTTCTCCCACAGCTCGGGGTCGGCCAGCACGACGCCGAGGTCAGGATCGAGATCGGCGGCGAACTGCAGGCCCTCCCTGCTGGCCGCGTTCGCGAACGGCTGCAGCAGGTCGTGGGTGAGCTGCATCAGGTCGGTCGGCTCCAGGTGGGCCTGCAGGCCGTCCGCCTCGATGCGAGCGACGTCCAGGAGCGCGTTGACCATCCGGAGCAGGCGGTGCGCGCTCTGGTGCATCACCTCGACCTCGTCACGGGCGATGCCCTGCTGACGGCGGTCGATGACGTCCTCGAGGGGACCGAGCAGCAGGGTGAGGGGCGTCCTGAACTCGTGGCTGACGTTGGACAGGAAGGCGGTCTTGGCGGCGTCCAGGGCCGCCAGGGCCTCCAGCCTGGCCTTCTCGCGGGCCCGGGCCGTGCCGGCCGCCAGGATGCGGCCCACCTGGTCGACCAGCATCTGCAGGAACCGCTCGTGGTCCGCGTCCACCGGGCGGAGCGGGTGGGGGAGCAGCACCAGGACCGAGTCGACGACGTCGCGGTCGTGGACGGTGACCGGGTACGCGGTGGCCCCGGAGTCGGTGGTGACCGGTCGGTGCTCACGCAGGGCCTGCATGACGGGATGCCTCGCGGCCTCGACGACGTCGAGCCGGTGTGCGGCGTCGACCTCGCCGAAGGTCCCCAGCTGGGTGAGGGACAGGGGCCCGTCCCCGGACCGGGAGTAGAGCGCGCCGCCGAGCAGGTCCCGTTCCGCCCCGGCCAGCACCTCGAGGGCAGCGGCCATCGCCTGACCGGGGGCCGTGGCCCGGTTGGCGACCACCGAGAGCTCGTTCAACAGGGCCAGGCGACGCGCCGAGATGACCTTGTCGGTCGTCACCGTCAGCACGGCGAGCACCCCGCCCGGTCCCTCGTCGTCGGGCACGTGGGAGTAGGAGAAGGTGAAGAAGGCCTCCTCGAGCCCGGTGCCGCGTTCGATGCTCAGCCTCAGGTCCTCGTCCCAGGTGGCCTGGCCCCCGGCCAGCACCGAGCGCTGCATCGGGCCGACCTCGTCCCACACCTCCGCGAACTGCTCGGGCAGCAGGCCTCCGACGGCGCCGGGGTGCTTGGTGCCCAGCGTCGGGACGAACGCGTCGTTGTAGAGCATCACCAGCTGCTCGCCCCAGCTGAGCAGCATCGGGTAGCGGCTCCGCAGCACGATCGCCACCGACGTGCGCAGGCTGGGCGACCACGAGTCGATCGGGCCGAGCGGCGTGGCCGACCAGTCGTGCGCGGACAGGCGCGCGGCCATCTCGCCCCCGCTGCCGAACACGGAATCCCCCTCGGACATGCCGAGAACACTATCGCTACCCAGCGGACCCTGCTGGTCTCGGAATTGCTCCGGCCGTGCCTCAGAACGCCGTCGCGAGCAGGTCGCCGAACAGGGCGTGCTCGTCGGCGACCGCGGGGGCCAGTCCCTTGCTGCGGAACCACGCGCAGATGTTCGCGCAGTCACGCAGCAGGAAGTCCATCCCCTGGGGGTTGCCGACCAGGTCGACCACCTGGGGCAGGTCGATGATCACCAGTCGCTCGCCGGCCGCGAGGATGTTGTAGGCCGACAGGTCGCCGTGCACGATCCCGTGCTGCGCCATGGTGGCGATCGCCTCGCGCAGCTGGTCGAAGTACGACGCCAGCAGGTCCGGGTCCGGACGGGTCTGGGCCAGCCGGGGCGCGGTGTCGCCGTCGACCTGGACCCACTCCATCAGGATCTCGGTGCCGTCGAGCTGCACCGGGTAGGGGACCGGCAGGCCGAGGGCCCAGCAGCGCTTGAGCGAGTCCCACTCCGCGCCGGCCCACTGGCCCGCGGCCACGAGCCGCCCGAAGGACGAGCCCTTGGCCGCGGCCCGGGCCTCCCGGCTGTCGCGGCCGCGTCGGCCCTCGGTGTAGGCGGAGTTGCGATGGAAGTTGCGGTGGTCGGTGCTGCGGTAGCGCTTGGCGGCCATCACCACCGCGGGCCCGCCGTCGACGGCGCGCTCGAGCAGGAAGACGTCGGCCTCCTTGCCGGTCTTGAGGATGCCGAGCTCGGTGTCGACCGCGGCACGGTGGGTGATCACCCAGTCGGGCCGGGGTTCGGGGGCGCGACAGAGCGGTTCGACGTCATACCAGGTGGACCAGCGTTGGCCCGGCCCCGGTTCGTCGTAGGCCCGGAACTCGAAGACGAAGGCCGGGTCGAGACGCTCAGTGCTGACGGAGGTGGTGCGCAGGGGTTCCTGCGGAGAGGACAAGGGTGCTCCAGGAGGGAGGGGAGTGGTCTGCGGACAGGCCAAGGACAGTGATGGACACGTCACAGCTCCTCTCGCTCGTGGTGCGGTCGTTCGGTCGTTCAGTCAGATCGTCGTCCGGTCAGCGGCCGCCGGCAACCGATTTTTCAGCTCTCGATCTCCGACAGGTCGCCGGCCCACAGGGTGTGGAAGGTGCCCTCGCGGTCGACGCGCTGGTAGGTGTGCGCGCCGAAGTTGTCGCGCAACGCCTGGATCAGCGCGGCCGGGAGCCGGTCGCGGCGCAGCGCGTCGAAGTAGGACAGCGACGACCCGAACGCCGGCACCGGGATGCCGTACGCCGTGGCCGTGGACACCACCCGACGCCACCCGGCCTCACCGTCCTTGAGGGCTTGGGCGAAGTACTCCTGGGTCATCAGGGTGGTCAGGTCGGGCTCGACCTCGTAGGCCTTGCGGATCCGGTCGAGGAACTTCGCGCGGATGATGCAGCCGCCGCGCCAGATGGTGGCGAGGTCGCCGGGGGAGACGTCCCACCCGTGCTCGTCGCTGCCGGCCACGATCTGGTCGAACCCCTGGGCGTAGGCGACCACCTTGGCGGCGTAGAGCGCGGCCCGGACGTCCTCGACGAACCCGTCGACATCGTCCACCGGAGGCGTGTCGCTGGTCTGGTCGAACACCTTGCGCGCGGCCTCGCGCTGCTCGGTGTGGCCCGAGACGCTGCGTGCGAAGGTCGCCTCGGCGATGCCGGTGACGGGTACGCCGAGGTCGAGGGCGCTCTGCACCGTCCAGCGACCGGTGCCCTTCTGCTCGGCGGCGTCGGCGACGACGTCGACGAACGGCTGGCCCGCGGCGTCCTCGTGCTCGAGCACGGCCGCGGTCAGCTCGATCAGGAAGGAGTCGAGGTCGCCCTCGTTCCACTCCCGGAAGATCCCGGCCAGCTCGGCCGGCTCCTTGGAGAGCACGTTGCGCAGGATGTCGTAGGCCTCGGCGATCAGCTGCATGTCGGCGTACTCGATGCCGTTGTGCACCATCTTCACGAAGTGGCCGGCGCCGTCGGGGCCGACGTGCGTCGCGCACGGCGTGCCGTCGACCTGGGCGGCGATGTCCTCGACGATCGGGCCGAGGGTCTCGTAGGCGTGCTCGGAGCCGCCGACCATGATGGACGGGCCGTTGAGGGCGCCCTCCTCACCGCCGGAGACCCCCATGCCGACGAAGTGCAGGCCCTTCTCCTCCAGCGCCTGCTGCCGGCGCAGGGTGTCCTCGAAGTGCGCGTTGCCCGCGTCGACGACGATGTCCCCCTCGTCGAGCAGCGGGACGAGCTCGTCGACCACGGCGTCGGTGGGGTCACCGGCCTTGACCATGATCACGATCGCCCGTGGCTTCTTGATGCTCGCCACGAAGCCCTCCATCGACTCCGAGCCGACGAAGTCGCCCTCGTCGCCGTGCTCCTCGAGCAGCGCGGTCATCCGCTTGGTGGTGCGGTTGTGCACCGCGACCGTGTGCCCGTGACGTGCCATGTTGCGGGCGAGGTTGCTGCCCATCACCGCGAGCCCGGTCAGTCCGATGTCGGCGGTGGCCTTCGTGTCGCTCATGCGTTGTCCTCTCCTCGACCCTCCGAGACTAGGCACGCGAGCAATATCCAGTCGACAGGCGGAGGGGGCCGGGCCACGCTGGGCCCGTGGACGTCACGGAGTACGACGCGGCCGACGGCGACGCGGTCCTCGCCGCGATGGCGGTCCTGAACGCCTGCCGGGAGCACGAGACCCCGTGGCTGGCGCCGCTGACGGCGTACCGCCACCGGATGGACGTGCTGCACAGCTGGGACGGAAGCCCGGAGCGCCACTACCTCGGCTCCGTCGACGGCGAGCCCGTCGCCGTGGCCTCGCTCGAGCTCGTGGAGTACGACAACACCGACTTCGCCTGGGTCGGCCTGCAGGTGCGTCCCGACCGTCGCCGACGCGGGCACGGGTCGGCGCTGCTCGACGAGCTGGCCCGGACCAGCCGGGAGCGCGGGCGCACCAAGATCGGCGGGTCCGGATGGGAGCTGCCGGCGACGATGCCGTTCGCCGCCCACCACGGGTTCCAGCTCGGGTCCGTGGAGGTGGCGCGGCAGCAGCGCCCGCTGGAGCTGCCGCCCGGCCTCGCTGCGGAGGCGCTGGCCGAGGCGGCGCCGTACGCCGAGGGCTACGAGCTCGTCCGGCTCGTCGGCCCCACACCCCCGAACCTGCTGCCGGGGGTGGTGGCACTGGCCTCGTCCATCAACGACGCCCCGACCGACGACCTCGAGGTCGAGGACGAGGTGTTCACCGCCGAGCGGGTGCGGGCCTACGAGGACCACACGATGGACGCCGGGTACCGGTTCTACCGCCTGCTCGTCCGGCACCGGGATACCGGTGAGCTGGCCGGGCACACGGTCGTGGTGGTCGACGCCGAGCGACCGGAGCTGGCCCACCAGCACGACACCTCGGTCCTGCGCGAGCACCGTGGACACCGGCTCGGGTTGCTGCTCAAGGCCGAGATGATGCGCTGGCTGGCCGCGGTGGAGCCGCGGATCGAGGTGCTCGACACCTGGAACGCCGAGTCGAACGACCACATGATCGCGGTCAACGAGCGCCTGGGCTATCAGGCCGTCGCCCGGCAGCTGGAGCTCCAGCGCCGGCTCTGAGGCCGGGTCGACATGGCTCGGGCTACGATCTCGCGGTGCCGGTGCCGTCGTACGAAGGACTCGTCTGCCCCCATCCCCTTCGCAAGCACCAGGTCGAGGCGATGGCTGCCTTCGAGCAGGCCCGGGCCGGAGGCAGCGGGCGCTGGTGGGTCACCATGCCGCCGGGAGCGGGCAAGACGCTGGTCGGCACCGAGGTCGCTCGCGTGCTGGGTCGGCGCACCGTCGTGCTGTCCCCGAACACCGCGATCCAGGGGCAGTGGATCCGCACGTGGGACAGCTATGACGGCCAGCCGGCCGGCAGCAACCGGGACCTGCGCACCGTCTTCACGGCGCTGACCTACCAGTCGCTGGCGGTGTTCGCGGGGGACGAGGGCGACGACCGGACCGATGTCGAGGGTGGCGACGAGGGCGAGGGGTCGCAGATCGAGAGGCTGCACGCCAACGGGCGCGCGCTGATCGAGACCCTGCGGGCAGCCGGCCCGCTGACGCTGATCCTGGACGAGTGCCACCACCTGCTCGAGGTGTGGGGCGAGCTGCTGCGCGAGGTGCTCGACGAGCTGCCCGAGGCCGTGGTGCTCGGGCTCACGGCCACGCCGCCCGGCTCGATGACCCGGAGCCAGGCCGAGCTGACCGAGACCCTGTTCGGTCCGATCCTCTACGAGGCGCGGATCCCGGCCCTGGTCAAGGAGGGCACCCTGGCGCCGTACGCCGAGCTGGCGTGGCTGGTCGAGCCCACGGCGGACGAGGCGTCCTGGCTGGCTGAGCAGGCGACCCGCTTCGCCGAGCTGACGGCGGACCTGTTCGACCCGGAGTTCGGCTCGACGCCGCTGCCGGAGTGGCTGACCCAGCGGCTGGTGCGCCCCTGCTCCGACGGCTCGTCGTCGTGGGAGGAGATCACCGCGCGCGACCCGGAGCTCGCGGACGCCGCCCTGCGCCTGGTGCACGCCGCGCTCCTGGAGCTGCCGGAGGGCGCGTTGCTCCGCGAGCAGCACCGCCAGCCACCCACCGCCGACGACTGGCGCGCCCTGCTGGACGACTGGCTGCTGGGCTGCGTCCAGCCCCGGAGCCTGGCCCAGGGCGACGAGGGAGTGAGGGACCAGCGCGTCATCGAGGCCGTACGACGCACCCTCCCCGCCATCGGCTACGTCTGGACCAGGAAGGGCATCCGCACCGGGCGCGGCAACGTCGACCGGGTGACCGCGCGATCGGCGGCCAAGCAGGCCGCGGTCACCGGCATCGTCACCGCGGAGCTGTCCAACCTGGCTGAGCGCACCCGGGTGCTCGTGCTCTGCGACCACGAGCAGGCCACGGCCACGACGAGCCGCCGGCTCAGCGACGACGAGACCACACCGCCGGAGCCCGCGGGCTCGGCCACCGGTGTCCTCGCCGGCCTGCTGGCCGACCCGACCGCCGCAACGCTGCACCCGCTGCTGGTGACCGGGAAGACGGTCGCCGGCGACGTCGAGACCCTGAACGACCTGGTCGCCTGGATCGACCGCACCCACCCGGGGATGGCGGCCAGCCTCACCGTCGACGCGACGGGGGAGGTGCCCACGCTGAGCGGGCGCTGGAACAGCGGCCAGTGGGTGGCGCACGCGACGGCCTTCTTCGTGGCCGGCGGCACCCGGTGCCTGGTCGGCACGCGGGGCCTGCTCGGCGAGGGCTGGGACGCGCCGGCCATCACCACGCTGGTCGACCTGACCACCGCCACCACGCCGACCGCGGTCACCCAGACCCGTGGCCGAGGGCTGCGTACCGACCCGGCGGACCCGGAGAAGGTGGCGCTGATCTGGTCGGTGGTCGCGGTCTTCGAGGGGCACGTCGCCGGGGCCAACGACTGGCTGCGGTTCGCGCGCAAGCACCGCGGCTACTTCACGGTCGACGAGCACGGCGAGGTCGTCGACGGGGTCGCCGGCGTCGACTCCGGGTTCAGTGGCTTCCACCCGCCCCCCGTGTCGGAGTTCGCGTCGGTCGACGCCCGGATGCTGGTCCGCGGCGAGGACCGGGCGCTGGTGCGGCACCGCTGGCTCGACACCCCGTCGTACGACGACCGGGTGGACCACGTCGCCCGCATCCGGGCCGACCGACCTGCTGCTGGGGTGACGCCGGCCGTGACCACCGGGACGGCAGGTCTGGTCCCGTGGACGGAGGCCTCGAAGCAGCACCCGGGCGGGCGGCTGGCGGCCATCCCGGTCGCGGTGGCGCTCGTCCTCGCGGGCGTCCTGGTGACCCTCGGTCACTCGGCGGCCTGGGCGCTTCTGCTCGTCCCGGCGCTGGTGGTCAGTGCCGCGCTCTGGGGCCGCACCTCCGTGCTCGCGGCCAGTCGTCACCGGGCCACGGTCGGGCTCGTGGCAGCGGCCGTCGCCGACGGGCTGCGCGCCGCCCGTCTCGCACCCGTCGGGGCCGACGCGCTGCACGTCGAGACCACGCCGGACGGCGTCGACTCGTTCAGCCTGTCCGGTGTCCCGGACGAGGTCTCGTCGCGGTTCGCGCTCGCGCTCGAGGAGGTGGTCGCACCGATGTCCGCGCCTCGCTACGTGCTGCCGCGCTGGGTCACCCCTGCGCCGCACGGTGTGGACGGGCTGGTGCGCGGCCTGCGTGCCGTCGTACGACACACGCCGGAGGCCGAGGTCTGGCACACCGTCCCGTCGGCCCTGGCCGACACCCGGGCCCACGCAGACGCCTACGCGACGGCGTGGAACCACTGGGTCGGGGGCGGCCCCGCGGTCTACGCCTCGTCGCCGGAGGGCGCCGGAGTGCTGGCCACCCACCGCGGGATGGACCCGTTCTCGGTCACCTGCGTGATCCGCCGGGTGTGGCACTAGGCCTGCGTCAGGGCTGGAGGTTCTCCAGGTCCTCCAGCAGGCTCGGGTGCGTCGGTGTCCAGCCCAGCGCCTGCTGGGTGTGGATGCTGGAGGACGGCTGGTCCATGGCGAAGATCGCACCCGGGGGCCCGAAGCCCTCCTCCGGCAACGACTCGACCGGGAGACCCAGCCGACGACCGATCACCCCGGCGATGTCACGGACCGCGTCGCCCTCGTCGCCCTCGGCGTGCCAGGCGGTGCCGCCCGGGGTCCGCTCCAGGGCCAGTCGCATCAGCGCCGCGGCGTCGAGCGCGTGCACGGCGGGCCACCCTGGCGGCGTTGGCCCAGCTCCGGGCGGCCAGCGCTTCTCGGGGCTGAACGGGACCGTTGGGGGCTCGGCTCGTCAGTCGAACCGAAGGTCCACGAGGGTGCCGCCGTGATCACTCAACGTGACCCCGTCCGTGCTCTTGTTCCACCCTTGGGCGGTCGACGTGAACGACCTGTTCCTTCCAGGGCCGGCGCAGACATGGTCGATAGGAGGGTGCACGAGGACGTTTTCGTCGAACCGGTCCGTCGTAGTGAGACACCTCAGCTCGGAACGCCGCAGCTGGACGTTGAGCAAAGCCCGACAGTCCTTGGTGCCGTAGTAGTGCCGCCCTCCCAGGTCCTGGTTGAGGTCACCGGCGACGACCAGGGTGGCCTGTGGGAAGTCGGCTCGCAGCGACGCCCACTCCCCACCCTGGCCAGGGACGATCCGCCGGAACTCGTCCCAGCCACGGGCGGGGTTGGCTTGGTCGGGACCAGCATCGGTGTTCCACGGGAGGACGGTCCCGTAGACGACCAACTCTCCGGCGTTGCCGGCATCCAGGCGTACGGCGACCGTGCGCCGTGGATCGACGGTCGAGAGGCGCTCGAGCACGGGCAACGAGGTCCATATGGTCGTCCAGCGTGCTCCCGGAGTCGGGTACCGGTGCTCCGAGTGGATGGCTGTGTGACTGCCGGACAGGTCGAGGTCGTCGTGCGTCTCGGTGAGCACCCAGACATCCGCTCGCCACGAGGCCAGGAGATCGAACCGAGCCCGGTTCTTCTCCACGCCGCGCGCGTACTGGACGTTCCAGGTGCCGACCCGCAGATTGGTCACCGATGCTGTCCGATCACGGTCTGGTCACGTGTGCACGGTAGCCCTCGTCTGGTCCTGGCGCTGGCGCTTTCTCGGCGCCGACTCAGTTGCGCCAGAGCAGGTGGTGGACCACGCCGTCCGGGCGACGTACGACGTCGTGGTGGTAGCGGTCGTCGAGGTCGTCGGGGGAGTCCCAGAGCCGCGATCCGCCGCCGAGCTCGAGGGGAGCGACCGCGACGTGGAGCGTGTCGACCAGTCCCGCCTCCAGGAACTGGCGCACGGTGTTCGCCCCACCGCCGAGTCGCACGTCCTTTCCGTCGGCGGCCTCGAGGGCGCGCTCCAGCACCGCGGCGGGCTCGCCGCTGACGAAGTGGAACGTGGTGTCGGACAACGTGAAGGAGGGCCGGTCGTGGTGCGTCATCACGAAGACGGGGGTGTGGAACGGCGGCTCGTCGCCCCACCATCCCTGCCACTCGTGGTCCTTCCACGGGCCGCGCTGGGGACTGAACTTGTTGCGCCCCATGATCTCCGCGCCGATGTTGCGGTGGAAGTCACGGACGAGGTAGTCCTCCAGCCCGCGGCTGCCGCCGTCGTCGCCCCGGTTGGGCCAGCTCGCCGTGCCGAAGGCCCAGCTGCCGAGGGCGGCCGGGTCGGCATGGCCGAAGGGGCGTTCGAGGCTCTGGTCCTCCCCGGCGGCGTACCCGTCGCTGGACAGGAAGAAGTTGTGGACCCTCACCAGTTGCGTCACTCTGCTCCTCCTCGAGCTCCTACGTCGATCCCTTGGACCATTCAAGCGGGCCGAACTCATCGGGCCGGCTCCGTGGTCTGGACACCCTCGCAGAGCCAGGGGGCCTCCAACGACCTGGTCTCGCACCTGGTCGTCCGCCCCTGTGCGGGCCAGCCTGACGCAGCGGTCGAGGGGAGCTGACTCCTCAGCTGGTGACGGTCGGCTCGTGCCGCACCGGGAAGCTGACGCTGTTGGCGATGAAGCACAGCTGGTTGGCACGGCGGTGCGCCGCCAGCGCTGCCTCGAGCATGCTGTCGTCGGCCACGGTGACCTCCGGGTGCAGCACCACCTCGGTGAACCGACCACTCCCGTCGGCCTCGGACCTCATCGAGCCGGTCGCGCGGTCGACGTAGCCGGTCACCACGACGCCCGCCTCGACGCAGACGTGGAGGTAGGACAGCAGGTGGCACTGCGAGAGCGAGGCCAGCAGCAGCTGCTCCGGATTCCAACGGTCGCGGTCGCCGTGGAAGGTGCGGTCCGCCGAGCCCAGCAGCTCCGGCGGCCCTTCGGCGGTCACCGTGTGCGTCCGGTCGTAGCCCCGGTAGTCAGCGGTGCCGTCCCCGGTGTTGCCGGTCCAGGTGACGATGAGTGCGTAGCGGTGCTCCACGGTCAGCCGACCTGCTCGAACAGGGACACGATGATCCCCTCCGGCCCCCGGACGTAGGCCATCCGGACGCTGTCCTCGTAGCGGCCGATGCCGCCGACGAGCCCGTAGCCGTGAGCAGCCACCGCGGCGACGGCTGCGTCGAGGTCGCCGACCTCGAAGGACACGTTGCGCAGGCCGACCTCGTTGGCCATGGCGTGGGATGATCCCGGATCGTGATCAGGCGTCACGAAGGACGAGAGCTCCAACCGGGACCCGCCGTCGGGCGGCCGCAGCATGGTGATCTGGCAGCGTGCCCCCGGGATGGCGCACACGGTCTCGACGAACTCGCCCTCCACGAACCCGGTGCCCTCGACCTCGAGGCCGAGTCCCACGAAGAACGCGGTCGCCGCGTCGAGGTCCGCGACGGTGATGCCGATGTGGTCCAAGCGTCGTACGTGTGTCATGCGACCCATCTTCCCGCCTGGGGGTGCGGAACTTGGTCCCGCGAGCGACGATAGAGGCTCAGGACGAGACGCAGGCGTCCACCCAGCTCGGGAAGGCCCCGCAATAAACTCACCATCTGCTCCTCGCGCTCACGCTCGTCGATGGGTCCCGCCCGTCGCACTGACCGGTGCGCTGATGCTCGTCCCGGTGCTCTTGTCTCCGACGGCCGCCTACGCCCGCGGTGGTGGTGGCGGGCACGGCTTCGGCGGCGGGGGCGGCTTCGGGGGCGGTTCCCGGGGCACCAGCTTCGGCAGTCGCGGCGGGGGCGGGTTCTTCTTCTTCGGCAGTGGTGGTGGCGGTGGTGGCCTGCTCATCATCATCGTGCTGGTCGTGGCGTACTTCCTGTTCAAGACCTGGTCCCAGCAGCGACGGGCGAAGCGGACGATGAACACCACCAGCGACCGCCGGGCGCACCGCTCGGACCGCACGGCCCACGCTCGTGCCGCGCAGGTCGAGGCCCAGGTCGAGGCTCTGGGCGACACCGACGCCACGTTCAACGCGGAGGCGCTCAGGGAGCGCGCCGTGCAGCTCTACGTCACCGCGCAGCAGGCCTGGACGGCCGGGGACGAGGCGACGCTCGACACGATCATGGCGCCGGTCGTCTACGGCAAGTGGACCGAGCAGCTGCGGGCGTACGTCGCTCGCGGCGAGGTCAACGTCGTCGAGATCGTCGATGGGCCCGACGTGAAGATGGTGCACGTGGCCAACCGCCCCGGCGAGACCGACGACACGGTCACGTTCCGGATCACGGCGACGCTGAACGACTACGTGGTGAGCCGTCGTACCGGTCAACGCGCGATGCGCAAGGACCGATCCACGCGACCGATCGAGTACTGGACGCTGCGCAAGAACGCATCGGGGGAGTGGATCGTCGCGGGCATCGAGCAGGCCGAGGACGGGATCCACCACCTGACCGACGCGCTGGAGACCGACGCGTGGAACCAGAGGGCCGTGGCCCGCGACGCGACGCTCGAGGTCGCCGAGCGCACCTCGGCACCCAGCGCGACCGACGTGCTGTCCCTGACGAACATCTCCTGGGCCGAGGAGGCCGACCGCGCAGCCAGCGACCTGAGCCTGGTCGACGCCCGCTTCGACAAGCCCGTGCTCGAGGTCGCCATCACCACGTTCCTGGAGCAGTGGGCCATGAACGACGGGAGCCTCGACTTCACCGGCATCCGCACCCCGAACCGCACCGTCATGCGCACTGCCACCGTCCGCAGCATCGAGGTCCGTGAGCTCGTGTCCCGGGACCCGGTCGAGTTCCGGGTCGCGGTGGAAGCGGACGGGATCTACTACGAGGTGGACCGCAGGACCGAGGAGGTCGTCGCCGGCAACCCGCGGGCGAGCCGGACGGTGCCGTTCGTGTTCACGCTGCGCCTGGACGACGGGTCCTCGCGCGGATGGACCGTCACGAGGGTGGAGAGCTAGTAGGTCCCCTTGATCACGAAGTAGGAGCCGCGGATCGTGCCCGCGAGCTTCGACTTCTGACGGGCGAACTTGAAGCGCGTCGCAAGCTCCTCGGGCACCTCCATCCCGTCTGAGAGCTTGAACCCGACCGCGCGCTTGCCGCCGTCCTCGATCGTGTACATCACGTTGATCGAGAGGCCGGACTCGTAGAACACGTACGCCATCCGGATTCCGTCGACCTCGAAGGCGGTCGCCTCGAGCGGTGAGGACTCGATGACGAGGTCGCGCTCCGTCTGGAGGATGTCGTGCACCCAGTCGACGACTTCGGCGGCCTCGGCAGCCGGCTCCACGGTGAAGACGTGGGAGTACTTGTTCTTGAAGTACCTCGCCTCGTTGGCGCGCAGCCCCGCCAGGGCGGCCGCGACGGGGGAGCTCTCCACGCCGGTGGTCGAGACGTCCTGGAAGTCGACGGTGTAGGACATGAGTGCTCCTGAGGGTCGGGGTCCTTGCTGGTCGTTGTCGATGTGACGAAACCAGAGGCCGGAATGTGACGGCCCATTGTCTCGGTCTCGTCGGCGGGGGTTGATCAGCCCGTGACCGCCGTGCTCACGTGGCCGTCCTGGACGTGCCAGCGCTGGTCGAGGCGGACGTTGTCCAGGAGTCGGCGGTCGTGCGAGACCAGCAACAGCGCTCCCTCGTAGGACTCCAGCGCCGCCTCGAGCTGCTCGATGGCGGGGAGATCCAGGTGGTTCGTGGGCTCGTCCAGGACGAGGAGGTTCACCCCGCGAGCCTGCAGCAGCGCCATCGCAGCCCGCGTGCGCTCGCCCGGTGAGAGCCGCCCGACCTGGCTGGTGACCTGGTCGGCCACCAGACCGAACTTCGCCAGGAGCGTGCGTACGTCGGCCGGAGCCATCTGCGGCATCTCCGCCTCGAACGCGTCCCCGAGGGACAGGTCCTCGGCCAGTCCGGTGCGGGCCTGGTCGATCTCACCGACCGCGACCGAGGCGCCCAGCCCCGCTCTGCCGGTCTCGGGCGCGAGCCGTCCGAGCAGGAGGCGCAGCAGCGTCGTCTTGCCGGCGCCGTTGGGACCCGTGACGCCCACCCGGTCGCCGGCACTGACCTGCAGCGAGACCGGGCCGAGCGTGAACCCACCGAGGCTCACGGTGGCCTGGTCGAGCGTGGCGACCACGGAGCTCGAGCGCGGCGCGCTGCCGATCGTGAAGCGGAGCGACCACTCCTTGCGGGGCTCCTCGACCTCCACGAGGCGTGCGATCCGGGACTCCATCTGGCGGACCTTCTGAGCCTGCTTCTCCGAGGACTCCACACTGGCCTTGCGGCGGATCTTGTCGTTGTCCGGGGCCTTCTTGATGGCGTTGCGGACGCCCTGGGAGCTCCACTCACGCTGGGTGCGGGCGCGGCTGACCAGGTCGTCCTTGGTGTCGGCGTACTTCTCGTAGGCCTCGCGGGCATGCCGGCGGGCGACCGCACGCTCCTCGAGGTACGCGTCGTACCCGCCGTCGTACACCGCGACCTGGTGCTGGGCCAGGTCGAGCTCGACGATCCGAGTGACGACGCGCGAGAGGAACTCGCGGTCGTGGGAGACGAGGACGACGCCGGAGCGGAGCCCGCGCACGAAGCTCTCCAGGCGCTCCAGCCCGGCGAGGTCGAGATCGTTGGTGGGCTCGTCGAGCAGCACGAGGTCGAAGCGGCTGAGGAGCAGCGCGGCCAGGGCGCCCCGGGCTGCCTGCCCACCGGACAGCGAGGTCATCAGCGCGTCCGGCCCGACGTCGAGACCGAGCTCGGCCATCACGGGCGGCAGCCTCTCGTCGAGGTCCGGCGCCCCGCTGGCCAGCCAGTGGTCGAGGGCGTGCGCGTAGTCGTCCTCGACCACCCGAGAGGCGTCGTCAGCGCCCAGGGCCGTGGCCGCCAGCTCCATGGCGGTGGTCGCGTCGGTGGCACCCGTACGCCGGGCGACGTACTGCCCGACGGTCTCGCCGACGACCCGCTCGTGCTCCTGTGGCAGCCAGCCGATGAACGCGTCGCTGGGCGCGGTCGAGACCGAGCCCTCGAGCGGCTCGAGGTCCCCCGCGAGGATCCGCAACAAGGTGGTCTTGCCCGCGCCGTTGGCCCCGACCACCCCGACCACGTCACCGGGCGCGATGTTCAGGTCGAGGGACTCGAACAGGGTGCGGTGAGCGTGGCCTCCGGCGAGGTTCTTGGTGACGAGGGTTGCGCTCATCGGATGATCGTAGTTTCCGTTCAACGACTACTCATCGCACGGGCAGCGGCGCACGACGGCGCAGTTCCGCCCGCGACGCGGGATCCTGGTCGAGGAGGGCGACGTACGCTCGAGGACGAGGCACTACTCATCCCGGAGGTCGTCATGGACGTCCTGTTCTTCGCACTTGGGGCACTGCTCGCGCTTGTCGTCGTGGGCCTGGCAGCCAGCTTCCGCGTGGTCAAGCAGATCGAGCGCGGTGTGGTCTTCCGGCTGGGACGCGCCCAGCGAGAGGTACGAAGGCCGGGCCCGACCATGCTGATCCCGTTCGCAGACCGGATGAAGCGGGTCAACATGCAGGTCGTGACCATGCCGGTCCCCGCGCAGGACGGCATCACCCGCGACAACGTGACAGTGCGCGTGGATGCGGTCGTCTACTACCGCGTGATCGACCCGACGAGGGCGGTCGTGGAGGTCCAGGACTTCGACTACGCGATCTCGCAGGTGGCGCAGACCTCGCTGCGGTCCATCATCGGCAAGAGCGAGCTCGACGACCTGCTGTCGGACCGCGAGCGCCTCAACCAGGGCCTCGAGGTGATGCTCGACAGCCCGGCCGTCCCGTGGGGGATAGAGATCGACCGCGTCGAGATCAAGGACGTTGCGCTGCCCGAGGCAATGAAGCGGTCGATGTCGCGCCAGGCGGAGGCTGAGCGGGAGCGCCGGTCCCGGGTCATCACGGCCGACGGTGAGTATCAGGCGTCGAAGAAGCTCTCGCAGGCCGCGGCGGCGATGACTGCGACTCCGGGCGCCCTGCAGTTGCGGTTGATGCAGACGATGGTCGAGGTGGCGGCCGAGAGGAACTCGACTCTGGTCCTACCGTTCCCAGTGGAGCTGTTGCGCTACTTCGAGGCGGCCGCCCACGCCGTCGACCCGGCCGTGCCGCGGGCCGGCCTCCCCGATCGCGAACCCGCTCCGGAGGTGTCCGCCCCGGACCAGGTGACCGCCAAGGACAGAGCCATCATGGACCCCGCGCCCGACTTGGGGCCCGTCGCACTGGACTGACGTCCTGTCCAATGTGGAGTGAGCGAACCTCGGTGGTCGCCGGGCTGAGCCAACCAAGGTGCCGATCGGGCTGCCGGCCACGGTCGCGGTGAAATATCCCTACTCGTGCACCTCCGTCGGCTCGACGTCGCGGAGCGGCTCCGCGATCCGCTGGTGCTTCTTGTCGTGGGCCTGCGCGGCCTTGACGCTCGGGTCCTGGTCGGGCTCGGCCGGGGTGTGGGCGGACCTCATCACTTCGGCCTTGCTGCCGTACTCCTCCGGCGGCATCGCGCGCAAGGCCCGGATGACGTCCTCCGGCGCGCCCGCCTGTTCGGCCACCCGGACCAGGTCGTCCCGGCCGGCCGGGAAGTCCACGTCGTTGAGGTACTCGACCACCTGTTCTGCGCTGGCCATCTGGGGCCTCCTCTGTTGGGAACCGTTGCGGTGCCGGTACCCCACCCGGGCAGCGCCATGTCGCCCAGGATCTGGACAGGGCGAGCACGCGTCACGCTCCGTGCCAGATGGCCCGTTCCTCGCCACCGAAGGTGGCCTCGGTGTTCATCGTCCGTGCGACCCGCTGCAGCCTGCAGCGCGAAGGCATCTGAGCCGGGGAGAACCACGATGGACCCGCGAAGTACCCCGATGCCGGGATGTGGCCTGCGCCAGACCCGCGTAGAACAGGCAGGGCAGGACCCCATGTTCGTGGGGCCCGCTGGAGCGTTTGGACCCGGACGGCCGGGCCCGAGAACCGAAGGAGACTGCCGTGCAGTACGACGAGTTCATCACGATGGTCGCGCAGGGGGCCGCCGTGCCCCGCGAGGAGGCCGAGGCTCTCATCGCAGCGACGCTGCGCACGCTGGCGGAGAGGATCAGCCGCGGGGAAGCCGAGGACCTGGCCGCGCAGCTGCCGAAGGAACTGAAGGGGTACCTGGCGGGGCCGGGCGAGGAGGCCGAGCCCTTCGGGTTGGACGAGTTCGTACGCCGCGTGGCCGAGCGCGCCGACACGGACTCGGACCAGGCGTTCGCGCACGTGGGAGCGGTCTTTGCGACGCTGCGCGAGGCCGTCACGTCAGGGGAGCTCGACGACATCGCGGCTCAGCTTCCCGAGGAGCTGCGCGGGCTGATCGGTGTGCGACCGCGGGGGTGACGCCGGCGATCGACCGGAGCGCGGTGATGCTCATCGCCACGGGAGGAGACGACATGCCTTTCCCGTCGAACCGATCACAGCCGGAAACCGTAGTTAAAGCTATGGGCCGTGGTGACGGCCTACGCATGAAGCGCGGATCGGAGGCACCCGTGAGGTTTCGACTACTGGGCGCACTGGCGGCCATCGTGTCCGCCATCGTTCATCTGTACTTGTGGTTCGACGGCGTCAAGGACCAGGGGGTCGTGGGTGCACTGTTCGTCGTCAACGTGTTCGCCGGCGTGATGATCGCGGCCCTGCTGGTGCGCTGGCGACACTGGGTCCCCCTGTTCCTGATCGTGGGCTTCGGAGCGACCACGCTCGGTGCCTTCGTCATCGCCGCGACGGCGGGCTTGTTCGGCATTCACACGGGTTGGACTTGGTATGCGTGGCTGGCGGCCGCCTCGGAAGTCATAGCCGTGGTCTGCGGCGTCTGTGCCGCACTCCAGGAGGGATACCTGGAGCGTCTGGGCGTGCGACGGGTGGGCACCAGCCACAGGTGAGGTCATCCGCCTCGGCTTGCGCGTGAGCTGAGTTCGGCCGCTCATGCAGCCAGCGACGTGCGCCATTGAGGCTCACGGAGCTGTCGTGGACGCGTCTTGCGCCCTCATGGCGCAGTGGGTGCCTTGCACGCTCATGTACAGCGACGAGGTGGCCGGAGGCTGGTACCTCTGTGTCTCGCCCTTGGCGCTGACCGTCACCTTGGCGATCCCGTGTGATTCGCCGTTGACCATGCTCACGGAGCAGGGGAAGTTGCTGCCGGCGTCGGCGGTGATCTCCATCGGTCCGCTCGGGTTCCAGGCGAGGGAGTCGCCGACCCCCGCGGGGATGGTCACTGGGTAGTCGGCGTCTCCGCGACCCTTGACCGCGTCGACCAGACACCCCTGCGGATAGTCGAGGTAGAGCGACCCCATCTTCTCGACTTGGAGGATCACGTCGTCCCGGGCGGACGGGTGCGGCGTCGCGGCCACGACGGTCCCGGACCTTGCCTTCTCCCGGACCCGGACGCTGCACCCCGTGTCCGGAGCTGTGGGGCCGTTCGAGATCGTGAGGTGCCAGGGAACGGAGGTTTCGACGTGCCTTCCTTGGAAAGAGAACTCGGTGTCCCCATCCCGGCCGTCAGTCTTGCTGGCCAGCCAGGCGGATACTCCTGCCGCTGCCCCTCCCGCCACGGCGAGCGTCACGACTCCTGATGCGATCAGGAACGCCCGGCGAGTCCCCTTCCACCAATGCGGCGGGCCCCAGCCGGCGCCCGTCGCTGGCTGCGCCGTGCTGGCGGAGTGCGGATCGGAGCCGGTCGGATGCAGGCGGGTGGGCCGGGTCGGGAGGGGGTCCACGTGGGTCGCGGTCGGGTTCTTCGCGAGCACGATGTCGCCCTCGGCGCCGTACAGCCATCGCTGAGGCGTCTGTTGGGCGCCAGCCGAACGCATGGCGTCGAAGGCGTAGGCGTAGGCGTCATCGACGGAGATGTAGCCGTCGTTGTCGGTGTCTGCGACGCCGGTCCGGATTCCGCTCGCGAGGGCGGCGGTGAACACCGACCCCGGGCTCCCCGAGGCCTCGGTCGGGGTCCCTTCGAATGAGTACTCGGTGGCCCGGGATGCGGTCAGCACGATCCGGCCCCGACCCTGTCCGAGGAGCTGGGTGCCGAGCTCGACGGTGTCGTCGCCCTTTGTGCCAGTCGCGAACGCGCCGCTGAAGCAGCAGTCCAGGATCACTACCTGCCGGCGGGCCCGGCACTCTTCGAGCTGGTCGAGCAGCCAGCGGGCCTCCACGCCGGTCGAAGCGAGCCGGTCCTTCAAGGTGTCGGCGGCGGCGAAGTACAGCCGGCGGCGTGCATCGACCAGGCCGTGGCACGACAGGTACACCAGCGCCAGGTCCTCTGGGCCGCAGACCCCCAAGAACTCCTCCACCGCGAGCCGGATCTCGTGGGCGCGGCCGTCGAGCACGGTGGTGACCTCGAACCCGCCGAGGTCGGGTCTGCCGAGGACCTGCCCGAAATCGGCCGCGTCGCCTGCAGGGGAGCGCAGTTGCCGCAGGGTTGTGTCGGTGTACTCCGAGACCGCGACCACCAGTGCCGTGCGACGAGCAGCGGCGCCCTCGAGAGACGACGCGGCTGCTGATCCGGTGCTGGCAGATCTGGTCATCGTTGCCCCTTCTCAGCGGGCGTGATTGTGCTGATCCTAGTCGCCGGTCAGCCTCTGACAGGCTCATCGACTTCGGTGCGGCCCTCGCTGGAGTCCGACCCGAGCGGCTGGCCGCGTTCCGACAGCACCAACTCGCTCGGGCCTACACTCGTCTCATCGATCGCGGGTCGCTCCTCTGACGACGACCACAGGCCGCAGGAGTCGACATGAGCACCGAACTGCAGATCGAGATCCTCGATCCCACAGCCGACGATCAGGAGATCGAGGGGTTCACCGAGTCGCTGCGACTAGCGCTCTTGGAGCTCGATGTCGATTCGGTGTCCCGACCCACGACCGGCCAGACCCCGTCAGGCAGCAAGGGCCTGGACCTCGCCGCGGTAGGAGCGCTCCTCGTCGCGCTCAAGAACTCGGTCGAGCTCGCAACGCAGGTCGTGTCCGCGGTGCGCTCGTGGATGCACCGCGCAAACGGAGCGACACAGACCCTCAAGCTCACCATGAACGGGCAGACCCTCGAGCTCTCCGCGGCCACCCTCGACCAGCAGCAAGAGCTCGTCGACGCGTTCATCGCCGCCGCCGCCCCACCGAAACAAGCCTGAGGCTCCAACGTCTAGGCACACCCCCAGGATCTGTGCGCAAACAGGCCGAGCGCTGCCAACGGCACTGCGATCCGAACCCCGTGACCCCCAACCGCCGGCTCGACCGTCACGTCGCGAACGCGGCGAAAGGACACATGTCTGCATGGCCGCGCTGGCTCACTCTGAGATCGACGTTTCTGCGGGGGCGCCTGCATCGGCTCGGCGCTCGGTCGAGTTGCGAGTGCGGTGCAATCTGGTCGCGGTGTCATTGGCCTGGCTCAGGTGGATGGGAGCATCTTCAACGTGAGCTACGTCTGTGTCTTCTGCGGTTCCACTCCGGGCGCCAATTCCTCTTTTACTGCTGCGGCCGAGGAGCTCGGCCGCCTGCTCGCTGAGGCCGGCTTCGGACTGGTCTTCGGCGGAGGCGCGGCGGGCCTGATGGGCTCTGTCTCCGACGGTGTCCTCCGAGCGGGCGGCGCAGTCACCGGCGTCATCCCGCAAGCGCTGATGGACCGTGAGCTCGGTCGCACTGACCTCCCTGAGCTGCACGTCGTCACGAGCATGCACGAGCGCAAGGCGCTGATGTACGAGCTGTCGGATGCGTTCGTCACCCTGCCAGGCGGGCTCGGGACACTCGATGAGTTCTTCGAGACTGCGACCTGGACCAAGCTCGGTCTGCACCGCAAGCCCTCATTGATTCTTGACACCGACGGCTTCTACGCGCCGTTGCGCGCGATGCTCGACCACGCTCTGGACAACGAGTTCTTTGCGCACGGCGACCAGGACTTGATCAGCTTCCACGCAGATCCGGCGAGCGCGGTGGCCGAGCTCGAGCGGGCTCTTAGTTAAGTCGGTCCCGCCCGATCCGCGGCGCCGGGCAGGCGAGACGACTTGATGCTGATCAAACATCGGCAGACCCGGACGCTTGATCTGGAGCGGGCCGACGCGGTGGTATGGCGCAGGTCGGACGACCCGCGGATTTGCGCACAGCAAGCACGAACTGACTTCCCTGAAGCCGATCCCGCACCGGCACGCTTCGCGTGATATCCGTCGCGGGACGGGTCAGTGCGTTCGAGGCATCGACAAGGTGGCGCGCTGCTGGAGGGTGAGGGTCCACAGCGCGCCTGCCGCCGCGATGGCTGCGCCGAAACCGATGGCCCACGGCATGCCGTAGCGGCTGGCGACCAGGCCGAAACCGATCGGTCCGAGGCCCAGCCCGATATCGATTGCGGCGCTCGCTGTTCCAGATGCGGCGCCGCGCTGTGACGGCTCGGCGGTCGCGAAGATCGCGGAGAAGAAGGCCGGCGTGCTGAACGCCACTCCGACCGCAGCGACGGCAGCGCCGAGGATCAGGCCGGGGGGCGACGGCCACGCCGCAGCGAGGAGGAGCCCGGCCGCGATCGCGCCGAGGGCTGCGGCCCCGAGGGTGAGCGGAGGCAGACGGTCGGGGACACGCGCGAACGCGATCCGGCACACGACGACCACGCCTCCGTAGACGAGCAGCGAGAGACTCGCATTGGCAAGCCCCACGTGCACGCCGTACAGCGAGGCGAAGGCCAGGAATCCCCCCATGGCTAAGAGCGAGGCGAGGAAACCCACCAGGATCGGCAGGGCGGGGCGATGGATGAGGTGAGGGACCTCACCGTCGGTCGGCGGCCATGCCCGGGTCTCCCCGACGATCAGGCAGAGGCCGGCCGCGAGGACGGCCAGTGTGGCGGCACCGGCCCAGGCGAGCCCGAACCCGTACGTGTGCACGAGGATCTCACCGAGCGGCGGCCCGAGCGCGATGCCGAGGTACAGCCCCAGTGAGTTGTACGACAGCGCCTCGCCCAGACGCGCAGGGGGTGCGACGTCGGCGAGGGCTGCGAAACCGGCGACGAAGAACGCGGCCTCTGCTACGCCGGCGAGGAGGCGGAACGCGACGATCACGACGATGTTCTCGGTGAGGCCGAGCGCTGCGACGCTCGTGGCAGCGAGGAGGGCTCCGCCGACGAGGAAGGGCCGCCGGCCGTGGATGTCGGACAGTCGCCCCACGAATGGGCGCAGCACGAACGCCGACAGTGCGAACGCGCCGAAGGCCAGCCCGGCCAAGGCGTCGCCGCCGCCGACCGGTCCGGTGACGTAGAGGGGCAGTGCGAAAATGGTGACGCCGAACGCGGTGAAGTAGCACAGGTCCGCGACCCCGAGTCCGATGAACACGGGTGTGAAGAGCCGCTCGGGGGCGGGCCGGCGCGTAATCTTCGAACCACCTCAACTCAGTGCCGCCCGGCTCAGCGATCGATCGTGGATCGCAGGCGGCCACGACCTCAGGGTATTCCCGGTGTGCCGCTCCGACATCGCTCAACGAAAGTCGCGTGAGCAGGAGGGCGCCGACACAATGAGGCAGTGCCGGCGTCAGGGTCTTCGATCGATTCACTCGGCTTGACGAGGCACGTGACCGTGGCGCTGGCGGGGGCGGACGGGCCTGGCCAGCGTGCGCGAGCTCGTCCACCAGGCAGGTGGGACCGTCTCACTGGCGGCCGGACCGAACGGTGGTCTCGATGTCCGGGTCACGCTTCCGATGAGGCCGGGCAGGACGCGACTCGCGGCGGACTCACGCAGCGAATCCGGCATGCACGTGGTCGTGGTGTGTTCGGTCGCTGAAGTACTGCGGGGCGGCTCCGAGCAAGACCGGGCCGCCGACGTTGTAGGAGCCGGCCGCGGCCAGCGCTTCCATGTATGCGGTGATCAGACCGCGTGGTGTAGTCGGCCGGACAACAGCCTGGTCGGCGATCCGCCATGTGTCGAACGCGCGACCGCGCGGATGATCGCTTGGCCGGGCGGTGCCGAACACGTAGATCGGATGACCGGTGCGTACGACGCTCACGCCGATCGGCCAGCGGCGTGACACCGAGAGCATCGCCTCGAGCACACTGTCGTGGACGCTTCCCGCGGCGATGTCGGCATGGGCAGCCGGCGGCAGGGTGATCCGGGAGTTGGTCAGCACGTGCCGCGCGGCTGTCGTGGGGTGTTGTGTCGGGCCACCGGGATGGCTCGGGTGGACTGCGGTGACGCGCCACCTGCCACCGAGGAGAGCGAGGCGGACGTCGTAGGTGTTTCCGGCCACGACGACGCGGTCAGCCCGACGGGTGAAGCTGCGGCACACGACCAGCACGCTGGCGGTGCTGGTGAGAAGTCCGCCGTACTGGGCGTCTATGACCTGGATGCGCTGGTCCGCGCCGTCACCCAGCTGCTCGATTCGGCGGACGGCCGTGTTCTTTGCTGCCGGTTCGAGCTCGCCCGCGCCTGCTTCCCAACGGGTTGCACTCGGCAACGTCGGTGTGGGCGATGGCGACGGTGACGCGGTGGCGGGTGGCGTTGTCGGTGCCGTCGGCGTCGGCGTCGGCATGGGGACCGTGTGGGGCCTGTGCTGGTGTCCGCATGCGCTCGCGGCTGCACCGATCGCGAGCAGGAGTGCGGTTCGTCGGGGGACGGTGGGGGATACACGCACATCTGGAGCCTACGACGCCGTGCTCAAGCGGCAGGACGTCCGCGCACTACCGGTGGCCGCGTGCGTTCGGCGGCGTGCTGAAGGGATCGTTCGGGGCGGCCCCGCGTGAACGTCTCCGCGAAGCGTCACCGATGTGATGGGGTGACCTCAGGGAGGACGTGGGTGCGCTCCACCCGGACTGCCCTGAGCTGGTTCGGGTCGAGGCCCAGGAGCGCGAGGGTCGTCGGGGATACCGTGGTGGTCTCGACGGAGGTGGAATCGAGCTGGCCCTGGATGTGTGGCCGCTGACGACCATGAGCACGTGCCGGTCGCCCGCGTTCATGCCGCCCTCGATAGTGAAGGCGAAACAATGCGAGGGGATCCCACTCTTCTGGAGCCCACCACCTGAGACCGTGAGGGCACGGCTCGCCGTTCTGACGCTGCAATCTGAGAGGCGCGCCAGCGGGGATGACAGCCAAGTTGCCGTTTAGGATCGGCAGATGCCGTCGATCTGTCCACGTGTCGGCCGGGGGATCCTCACGGCTTCGCAGCAGTCAACACCTTTGCAACCACCCCAGTCGGACCGAGGTGGCCAGCGACGCGAGGTGTGCGCTCGTCTGCCACCGAACGCGCCATCTGCGCCGCCGTCCGGTTCGCTGCGCGAGGTGGTCACCGCGCCCGCGCATGGCCAGTCGCGGCGCGAGTACCGCCGAAACCTCTGGTTGTCAGCAGTCAGGCGCCCGACTCGGCGTGCGCAGGGCGGACCGCCCCGGGTTCTCGAGTCTCCAGAGCTCAGTTGCCACCAGGGTCGGGGCGCGGGACTCGAGCAGCGTGCCCATGCCGCCGTCGAGCAGCACCGGACGATCTATCCCCAGCAAAGGCGCGAGCGGTCTATCGGCCAAGTCCATCGAGGTAACGCGCGACCCTGCTGACCGGCCACTCCGCGTCGAGCTCGGCGATGATTCGGTCGAGCACCTCGGCCGGCGTACCCGTGGCCACGGTCCAAGGGGACCGTCCCCACCCCGCGAGGTAGTCATCGGCCCCAGTGTCACCGAGTCGCATCGCAGCCTCATCGATCGCTTCCTGGAACCGCGGTGGGAGCTGAGCCTTCACAACCTCGTCGCCCGACCGGGCCGCGACCATCGATGGAAGATCGCGCCACAGCGTCACCTGATACTCCGTCATGCGCCGGAGCCTACGTCCGACGACGCGTGGCGAGGAAAGGCCGCACGTTCGCCACTCGCAAGGCGGGCCGCGTTGCTCTACCGGGGTAGCCCGATTGCGGCGGTGTGACGCAGGTCCCGTCACGGCTAGTAAGCGAAGAGATGGACCAATCGAGAGCGAGGTCCAACGACGCCGGGCGACGGGCTCCTTTGGGGTCCACGAACCTGCCACTCCGTCGGGGTCGCAAGCCGGCCGAAGCAGGCTTGGAGTGCTGCTCTCGGACTTGCTGCACCAGGGGATACCGTCAGTGCTCACTCACAAACAGGAGCGGCCCATGCGCGTCACGCAGATCATCGCCGACCTTCACGTGCTCGATCTCCCGGCCGCCAAGGGCTTCTATACCGACTACCTCGGGCTTGCTGTGGAGGAGTTCAACTTGGGATGGGTGGCTCGCTACACGTCACCAGAAACCCGAGTCAGTCTCCAAGTGATGACCAGCGACGCCACCGCACGCGAGGATCCTGTGGTCTCGGTCAAGGTGGACGACGTCGCGGCTGCCTACAACCAAGCTCGACAGCGCGGATACGAGATCGTGCATCCACTGACCACCGAGGAGTGGGGCGTAGTTCGCTTCTTCGTCCGGGCTCCGGACGGCAACGTGCTCAACGTCGTTCAGGATCACGAGTGAGCCACCCGGCTGCCCAACGCACGCCGACTGGCGGCGGTAGGACGGGGGCACGCTCGCGCGTGGCTGCCCAATGCCCTGCCACCGCATTCCGTGCGTCCTCTGGCAGCGATGTCAGGCGGGCGGGGGAACCTCGGTGACGTTCGTCGCGGCGACTGCCTGCCAGCCTCCGGGGCCGCGACGCGCGACGAAGACCAGGACCGAGGCGCCGTCCGGGAGCCCTTCGGCGGGCGAGTCCGGAAGGCGCCGGCGGAGGCAGTGAGCGTGCATCACGCTGACGTCGTCGGTGGCATGAAGCTCATCGACGGCGTCGAAGTCGATGACGCGCCCCCGCAGAGGTCCAGCGAAAGCCCGGGCATGCCCGGCCACGATGCCTTCACGCCCACGCATCCGCATGCCAAGGATGTTGACGAACTCGGCGTCGTCGCTGAAGAGTTCGCCGAGCGCTTCCGCGTCCTGAGCGTTCAACGCAGCGGCGAAAGCATCGACGATCTCGCGCGCCTTATCGAATGCTGTCATTGCAGTAACCCCCGACTAGGAATTATCCGGTACGCCGAACACTAGACGGCGCCCATCCGTTCCGGGCGCGGAAATCAGCCTGGAGGCCGGAGTCTTGGCGCTGTGCGTTATCGACCCGCCGCATTGGCGGCGGAGTGTCGCGCTCAACGGCCGAGCTCCTGGCCCGAGTCCGCGTGTAGTCAAGGGGTGGCCCCGTATCGACGCCGGCTGCATGCACTGGCCGAGCCCGTCCGGTGGGCGGGCTCGAGCAAGGAGACGATGGTCATGCCATCTCGGGGACGTGCAGGTGTGCGTAGGCAAGGTCGTACACGTGTACGTCGACAATCTTGCCGCCCGCGTCGCTCGCGGTCCGGCTGCGCATGTCATCGGTCGCCGCGCGGCTGGCTTCCATCGCGGCGCGGCTTTCCCAGGTTGTGGTCGCGCAACCCAGGCCGGCAGACCGGTCTACCAACAGGCTGGCGCTGCAGAACCCTGCGGTCTGCTCGAGCTGGGGAAGGATCCCGCCCCGGAACGTCTCGGTCATGGCGTCAAGATCACCCTGCAGCCAGCTGACTCGGCAGCACTCGCCGTGTTGGGTGCGGTGCATGACGGCAATCTCCCACGCGTCCACCTGCATGGAGGCGCCCAGAATGTCTCGTCCGCGATCGCGGATCGGGCGGAGCTGCTCGTCGCTTGCGAGCATGGTCGCCTCGTTGTCCCATGAACTTGTTGCGATGCACTGTCCGGTCTCGCGGTCGACCAGCATCGATAGGCCCCGGCAACCTTTGATCTTGTCGAGCATCGGCCCGACCTCGTTCTTGACGAACGCGATGCCCGCGTCGATGTTCTCTGGCTTTCCGTTGAATGTGGTGGAACGTGCGTGCATGGCGCACTCCTCTCGAAAGGGGCGGTGCCCGGTCCGACACCGCCGGTTGATGCCTGCTTACTCCTCTGCGCGCGAGACCGCCAGACTGTCTCTGCTGCTTCCCGGAGTGTCGGGCTCGCTCAGACCGGTCCCCAGCGGCCCGCGAGCGAGCGAGCCGCAAAAGCAACAACTGCGTGCATACGGATGAGCGGCGATGTCGACGGCGTCGAGGGTCCGCGGGTCGACATGGTCAAGGTCGCCAACCGGACCGGCAACCGACGGCACCCTCGACTTCCGGATCACTTCTGGTGGAGGTGCACGTGCTGGCGTCGGTCATGGGGACGCTGACTGCGACCCAACTCATTTGACGCTCTTGCTGCGATGTGACTCTGCCTGATGGCGACCCATGTTTGGGTGGAAGCATGAGCTGTGCTCAGTTTGACCGACGGTTCGACACTGAGGGACGGATCAACCGCCGGATCGCCGGCGCTTCTTGAACGCCATCCAGGTGATGTTGACCGTGGTGGCGAACGGTGACGATGGGGCGTCGAACTCGTATTCTTTGCCATTGGAATGGCGATCGCGCGGTGGTCCCGTGTGAGCAGTAGTGATCGTGAACGCACGAACACCGTCTTGGAGCCGCGATGCGACATCGCACAGCCTGGAGCCGATGGAGGGCCGATCTTCGGGTGGCTCCAGCCCGGATGGCTGCCCGGCGGCAAGCCCGCCGAGGGATTCAACGCGCAGATGCGCGCAGCGCGTCAGTGCGACGTCGAATGCGGACCAACCGCGCGAAGGCCGGCGGACCGTCAGCGCTGCTGACCGTTCTTCTGGTGTCCGCGGTCCTCGTGGTGAGCCTCAACGTCTTAGTCGGTGGCTATCTTGAGCATTGGGCTTGGACCGGCTATCTCCAACCTCCGGAGTCGCGCCCCCTGCAGGATCAGCCGCGCACCCTGTGGGACTGGCTCGGCGTTTCTGTTCTGCCACTGTCGGTCGCGCTGACCCCGCTGTGGCTGCGGACCAGGGGTCGGCGTCGCCGCGCGTGGAGGGTAGCTGCGGTTCTGATAGCGAGCGTTCTTGCGGTATGCGCACTCGGCGGCTACCTATGGAAGTGGACGTGGACGGGCTTCACCGGAAACACGTTGTACGACTGGTTGCAGCTCTTGCTCGTCCCGTGCGTGCTGCCAGTGACATTCCTGGTCCTAGATTCGAAGCAGCGCCAAGCAGCCGTCGACCAGCACGAGTTGAGCACGCACCACGCGAGCAGTAGGGCACACGTGGCCCGGGGAGGTGCTGCCGCCTGGGCGATCGGGGCCGCGCTCTTGCTGGTCGTAGCCACAGTGGCCGCCTTACTCGAGGGCGGCTTCAGTCGCACCGGCACTTCCCGCAGCATCGAGCGTCCCGACCAAGCACCATCCTCACCAGCAAAACCCGCCTCTGCAAACGGCCAGCGCTGGCTGATCGTCGACAGTCAAGATCCCTGGTGGACCGACACCGGGATTCACGTCACTGTCGGCGAGAACGTCAGCATCTCCGCGGTCGGACGGGTACGTGCCAGCCCCCGCCATGGCTACAGTTGGGCTTCGCCCACTGGACTTCCCCTCGGATCCGCTCCCCGGGGATATAGCAGCATCAACGAGAAGTTCGAGCATGCAGCGCTGGTGGGCATTGTGGGACATCCAGGCCAGGTGGGCCGACTCGAGCATGCGTCTTCTTCAGCCATCTTCGATGTTGGAAAGAACAAGTTGGTGCCGATAACACGAAACGGTGAGTTGTTCCTGGGCTTGAACGACCGGAAACCCGACGACAACAGAGGCTTATTCGTAGCGACGATCACTCTGCCGCACGACCGCTGACGCTGGAGCCGCCTTCATATCGAACCCATCACCCTGGATGATTTGTGTCCGAAGAAGGCGCGGCGATCCTCGCCGTCGGTCTCGCGTTCTTTCTCGCCGAGCTCGGAGACAAGACGATGCTGGCGCCCAAGTAGATGGGGCTACTTTCCCTCGCCCTGACTTGTGGCCTCACCCTGGGGTGGTGCGCCGACACGCGAGCAAAAGCCGCGCCCTGGCCACCGCATCTAACGAACCAGAGACGGTCCCTGCTCCCGGAATTCTAAGGCTGACGTCGCGGAGCCCCCAAGGCATGGGCAGGTGCGTCATAGGGGGTGAACTGGGCAAGAGAACGCACAAACATCGCTCGGCGCGTAAAGAACACCGCGTGGCGTGAGTGGCGGAATTTCTTGCGCCCACATCTTGCGAGCGATTTCATCGGGCTGTAGAACCGAACACAAGTTCGATAACCACTCGTGATGCAGAAGATCGAACCACGGCGCCCTCTCACAGGCCACCGCGAGTGCCGCGCCGAGGCTGCACCGTCCCGGCCGCCTGGTGCGAGGCGCATCACTGGGGCAGACCATGGGCCTCTGGCGGCAAGACGGACCTCGATGACGGGGTGCTGCTCTGCTCCTGGCACCACCATCGCGTCCATGACGACCACTTCGACACCAGCCGGATGCCCAACGGCGACATCAGGTTCAGCCGACGGACGTAACAGCCTGCCACCAGGCGACGGTCTCCTTGGCGGCGACGCCCAGGGGAGTGGGGGACTGCCCGAGGAGCTGCTCGCTGCGCGTGGAGTCGAGGACGAACGGCCGGGCGAACTGGTACGACGTCTCCGCGAGCTCGCGGGCGTCGCCCGAGAAGAGGCCGGACGCCTTGAGCACCCAGGCGGGCAGCACGGAGAGCTTGGGGGACGGGGCTCCGGCGGCGGCTGCCAGGGCCTCGGCCAGCTCGCGCTGGGTCACCGCCGGGGCGGTCGGGGCGTGCAGGACGCGGCCCCACAGGGAGGGGGTCTGCGCTGCGGTGATCATCGCGCGGGCGAGGTCGGGGACGTAGGTGAACGAGTGCGGCTGCTTCAGGCTGCCGACGAGCGCGACGCGCTTCCCGGCGAGGAGGGCGGGGACCAGCCGCTCGCCGGCGTGGGCCGTCTTGACGCGCGGGCCGTAGAAGTCGGAGGCGGCGACGCTGACGTTCGGGGTCGACGAGGCGGCGCGAGCGCGGAGGAGCTCCGCCCGGATGCCGAGCTTGCCGCGGGTCGCGGTGCGAGCGGTGTCCTCGGTCATCGGGCCGTCGACCGCGCCGTACGCGTAGAGGCTCTCCGGGAAGACCACCACGGCTCCTGCGGCGCCGGCGGCGGCGAGCACTGCCTGCTCGGCGGCGGGGAGCTCAGCGCGCCAGGACTTCGCCGAGTACGACGAGCCGTGGATGCAGTGGTGGACCGCCACAGCGCCGGCAAGGTGCTCGGCCAGCGCGGACGGCTGGGAGGCGTCGACGCGGCGGCGGTCGATGAGCGGGTGCTCGGGGCCGCTGCCCGAACGAGTCAGCAGGCGCACGGGGTGGCCCTGGTCTGCCAGCTGCTGGGCGATGGTGGCGCCGACGGGGCCGGCGCCGGTGACGACGTGAAGTTCGGTGGACATGGTTGCCTCTCGATAGGTGTAAACGAGAGCGGTGCTCTCTTAAGAAACTCTGCGCTCTGTTCGAAGACCTGTCAAGAGCGCTGCTCTCTTTAGTGCGCTCTGCTCACAGCTCTGGCATGATCGAGGCATGGCAGACACCACTACTCCGCGTGAGCGCGCTCGGGCCCAGACCCTCCAGGACATCACCCGCATCGGCCGCAGCCACCTGGCGACCGAGGGCGCGGCCGCACTGTCGGTGCGGGCGGTGGCACGTGAGCTCGGGGTCGTCTCCTCCGCGATCTACCGCTACGTGCGCAGCCGTGACGACCTGCTGACCCTGCTCGTGGTCGACGGGTACGACGAGCTCGGCGACGAGGTCGACGCCGCGGTCGCCAAGGTGGCGGTCGACGATCATCGCGGGCGCTTCGTCGCGATCGGCCGCGCCGTACGACGCTGGGCGCTGCGCGAGCCGGCGACGTACGCCCTGCTCTTCGGGAGCCCGGTGCCCGGTTACCAGGCCCCGGGTGAGCGGACGACGGGTCCCGGGACCCGCGTCATCGGAGCCCTCGTTCGGGTCTGGGAGGACGCCTACGCCGCCGGCGCCGTACGGCTTCCCGACGACACGCCACCGGTGCCGCGCAAGCTGGCCGCCGACGTCAAGCGGATCCGTCGCGAGTTCCCGAGCAGCGCACCGGAGGACCTCACCGTGCGCGGCGTCCTGGCCTGGGCGGCCCTGTTCGGGTGCGTCAGCTTCGAGGTCTTGGGGCAGTACGGTCCGGACACGTTCACCGCCGTCGACCAGCTCTTCGAGCGCCAGCTGCAGCTGCTCGCGGACACGACCGGGTTGTAGCGGCGCAGTTCCTGGGATCAGAGCTCAGGCGTAGGCGACCCCGGCGCGGTGCCGGCGCCGCTGGGCGACCAGCAGCACGAGCAGCACCAGCCAGCCGAGGACGGCCACCGCCGTGCTCACCGCGGCCAGGCTGGTGCTCAGGGCCAGGCTGCCGTCGTTGGTCCCGACCAGGTTGGTGAAGACCGAGCGCTGGCTGTCGTCGGTGTCGCCGAAGTCGACCAGGAAGAAGCCGAACCCGAGCAGGCCCGCCCACACCGCGAGCTGGAAGAGCGTCTGGGCGCCGGTGAGGGAGTGCGGCTTGTCGGAGCCGCGGAAGGCCAGGACGGTGGTCAGCAGCAGGGCCAGCAGCAGGAACGGGACGACGACGGTCATCAGGATCATGAACCAGCCCGGGGCGCCGAGGAACAGCCGGCCGATCCAGGCCCAGACGACCAGGAGCACGTTGAGGGGGATCATCACCAGGAACACGAACCGGCCGAGGGAGCTCATGTGCTCAAGGTAGGGGTCCGGAGCCCTGCCCCGCGGGGGAACGGGCGAGGTCAGGCCAGCAGGCTGGACGTACGCCGCAGGCAGTCAGCCGCGACCACGACCACGCGCTCGATCAGCTCCTCGCAGGTCGGCAGGTCGTCGATCACGCCGACCACCTGTCCACTGGCGAGCACGCCGGCGTCCGTGTCGCCGTCGACGAGCCCGGCCTTGAGCATCATCGGAGTGTTCGCCGCCAGGGTCATCTGGGCCAGCGTGCGGCCCTGCTCCTTGCGCATGGCCCGGCCGTCGACGGCGAGCTGGCGCCAGGACATCCCGCTCAGCTGCTTGAACTCCAAGGTGCGACGGGCGGTCGGGACGAGCCGTTTCAGGCCGCTGGACTCCTCGACCTCCTCGACGAGCTCGGTGCGCAGCATCCGGTGCGGCATGCCGTCGACCTTCCTGGTGACGACGGTGCCGTCGAGGTTGGCGTCGAGGTAGCGCTGCTTGACCGCGTCCGGCACCGTCGAGTCCTTGGTCAGCAGGAACCGGGTGCCCATGCCGATGCCCGCGGCGCCGTAGGAGAGGGCGGCCGCCAGCCCGCGGCCGTCGAAGAACCCACCGGCCGCGATCACCGGGATGTCGACCGCGTCCAGCACGGTCGGCAGCAGCAGCGTGGTGGGCACGCTGCCGGTGTGGCCGCCGCCCTCGCCGCCCTGGATCATCACGGCGTCCGCGCCCCAGGCCGCGACCTTCTCCGCATGGCGGGCCGCACCCACGCTCGGGATCACCGCGATCCCGTGGTCCTTGAGCTTCGCGATCAGCTCCTTCTTGGGCGCGAGCGCGAACGAGGCCACCTGGACTCCGTGCTTGATCAGCAGGTCCACCCGGTCGTGGGCGTCCGCGGCGTCGGCACGCAGGTTCACTCCATAGGGCTGGTCGGTGCGGGCCTTCACCTCGAGGATGGCGTGCTCGAGCTCGTCGTACGTCATGGTGGCGCTGGCCAGGATGCCGAGACCGCCGGCGTTCGCCGTACCGACGACGAGGCGGGGGCCGGCGACCCAGCCCATCCCGGTCTGCACGACGGGGTGGCGGACGCCGACCAGCTCGGTCAGCGGTGTGCGCAGCAGCTGGTCGATCACGCCGACGCCCCCGCCGGGGGGACCTCGCGGTCACGAAGGGACCTGGGGTCGAGCATCTCCCGGATCAGCATCAGCTCGCCGGGGGAGGGCTCGCGGGTCGTGGGAACCTCGCCGTCCGGGAGCGCGATCGCGAACGACGACGCGGCCTGCACGTCCTCGACACTGACTCCCGGGTGGACCGAGACGAAGCGCATCGTGTGCCCGGGACCCTCGAAGTCGAAGACCCCGAGGTCGCTCACGACGCGACGGACGTCGTGGAAGCGCGTAGCGGCCGGTCCGGCCGCCTCCGCGCGTGTCTTCCCGACGCCGGAGACGATGTCGACGTGCTCGACGAAGACCCGTGCCGAGTGCTTGGGCACCCAGTAGGACGTCTTGTTGTTCACGGTGTTGCCGGGGGCGCCGCGCACGCCGAGGAGCTGTCGCTTGGGCTGCGCCCAGTCGCCGATGGCAGAGATGTTCTGGTTGCCCTCGCGGTCGATCTGGGTGGCGCCCATCATCACGTGGCGCTTGCCGTAGGTGACGACGGACTCGAGCACCAGCCGGAACGGCATCCACCCCTCCACCACGTCCTCGGTGACGCCGAGCGGGGGAGCGCCCTGCAGGATGCGGGCCTCGCCGTCGGTGATCATCAGCAGCGGGTTGGAGGTCAGCTTCGCGAGCCGGGCACCGAGGCTCGGCAGCAGACCCATCGGGCTGCCCATGATCTCGCCGTCGTCGGCGAAGCAGTCGGCGATGGCGATCGCGCAGTACTCCGCGCGTGAGGTGTCGCTCACGAGGTCTCCTGACCGAACGCCAGCACGGCGTCCTGGTAGTCCTGCTCGCTCCCGGACAGGAACCGCTCCCGGAACGCGGCCCAGTCCTCGGGCGACTTCGCGGCGGTGGCGTAGGCCTTCTGGAACTTCTCGTCGCGTTCGTAGGTCGGCGTGCAGGCGGTGAAGTGCGCGCCGTTCGGCGCCTCCACGACCCCGGCCACCATCGTGCGGTTGAGCAGCAGCGTCTGCAGCGCCGCGTCGACGGTCAGCCCCGCGGTGTCGATGACCTGCTCGGTCGAGACGTAGGCCTCCGTGGCAGCCATGCAGAACAGGTCGTCGAAGTAGGGGTCGGGCCCGAGGTACTGCGCGTTGCCGAACTGGTCGGCCCGGTTCATGTGCACGAGCGCGACGTCCAGCTCGAGGGCGGGTACGGCGACCAGCTCCTGCCGGTCGTCGTAGGGACTGGTGACGGTTCTGATGGTCGGGTCGTTCTCGAGCACGGCGGAGCCGAGGCCGGCCCGCACCGGGAGGAACGGCAGCCGTTGGGCCGCGGCGCGCAGCCCGGTCTGGAACATCCCCTCGTCCCACTCCCGGAACGAGGCGGTCGCCTCCTGACGGGCGCGGGAGAACAGCGGCTCCAGCGGGATCGAGTCCAGCGTGGCGAAGGCGTAGACCACCTTGGTCGCCTGGCCGGACTGCAGGAGCAGGCCGACGTCGGGGCCGGCGTACGAGACGATGGTGAGGTCCTTCAGGTCGCTGCGCAGCATCGCCCGCACCAGCGCCATCGGTTTGCGGCGGGAGCCCCAGCCCCCGATCCCGACGGTCATCCCGTCCTCGATCCGGCCGATCACGTCCTCGGCCGACATCACCTTGCTGGGCATGCTCACTGCTGGCCCCCGGCGGTCGAGCTCGTCCAAATCCCGGGCTCGTCAGTGCCGGCGCTCTGCCGATTCACGAACAGATCGCGGTGCTCGTCGGCCACCCCGGCGAGGTTGAGCTCCATCGTGAAGCCCTGCTCGAAGCGATAGCTCTTGTTCACGTCGATCGGGTCGATCCCGTTGATCGCCTCCTTGGCCATCCGGATCACCCGGGTGTCCTTGCGGGCGATCTCGGCGGCGACGGCCAGCGCGGCGTCGTCGAGCCGGTCACGGGGGACCACCTCGAGCACCGAGCCGTGCTGGACGAGATCGGCGGCGGCGATGTTGCGGCCGGTGAAGTAGAGCGTGCGCATCAGGTGCGGCGGCACCATCCGGGCCAGGTGGGTCGCGGCACCCAGGGCTCCGCGGTCGACCTCGGGGATGCCGAAGAAGGCGTCGTCGCTGGCCACGATGCAGTCGGCGTTGCCGACCAGGCCGACGCCGCCGCCTACGCAGAAGCCGTTCACTGCGGCGATCACGGGGACCGCGCACTCGTAGACCGCCTTGAACGCGGCGAAGCAGCCGCGGTTGGCGCCGATCAAGGCCTCGAAGCCCTCGGTGTGCTGCATCTCCTTGATGTCCACGCCGGCGTTGAAGCCCTTGCCCTCGGCACGTAGCACCACGACGTGCGTGGCCAGGTCCCTGCTCGCCTCGTCGAGGGCGTCGGCGAGGTCGAACCAGGCCTGGACCGGCAGGGCGTTCACGGGCGGGTAGGCGACGGTGATCACCCGGATCCCGCGGTCGTCCAGCGTTGACGTCACACCCATCGAGTCCTCCTGCACCGCAAACCAAGCATTTGCTTGGTACAGTACAGCAGTGTCGATCCCCCTGGACCTCTCCGACCGTGTCGCGCTCGTCACCGGCGGCAGCCAGGGCATCGGCGCCGGGATCGCCCAGGTGCTGGTCGCGGCCGGGGCCCGGGTGGTCACCTGTGCGCGCTCCGCCGTGCAGACGCCCGCCCCCGGCACGACCCACGTGCAGTGCGACGTCCGCGACCCCGACGCCGTGACCGCGATGGTGTCAGCCCTCGTCGCGGAGCACGGCCGGCTCGACGTGCTGGTGAACAACGCCGGCGGCGCTCCCTACGCGCTGGCCGCCGGCGCCTCGGCTCGGTTCCACGACAGGATCCTCGGCCTCAACCTGACCGCCCCGCTCCTGGTCGCCCAGGCCGCCAACCGGGTGATGCAGGCCCAGGAGACCGGCGGCGTCATCGTGAACATCTCGTCGGTCTCCGCGCTGCGACCCTCACCCGGCACGGCGGCGTACGGCGCGGCCAAGGCGGGTGTGGACAGCCTCACGCGGTCGCTGGCGGTCGAGTGGGGGCCGAAGGTGCGCGTCAACTCCGTCGACGTCGGGCTGTGCCGGACCGAGCAGACCGAGGACCACTACGGCGGTGACGCCACGGTGGCCGCGATCGAGGCGACCATCCCGCTGGGCCGGATGGCGGAGCCCGCGGAGGTCGGCAACGTGGTGGCCTTCCTGGCCTGCGACCTCGCGTCCTACGTCTCCGGTGCGTCCGTGGAGTGCCATGGCGGCGGTGAGCCGCCAGCCTTCCTCATTGCACAGAGCCTGCACGTCGTCCAGAAGGAGAACCCGTGACCCGCATCCTCGAAGGACGCATCGCCGTCGTGACCGGGGCCGGCCGCGGCATCGGCCGCGCCCACGCGCTCGAGCTGGCCCGGCAGGGCGCGAGGGTCGTGGTCAACGACCTCGGCACCTCCGGCTCGGGGGAGGGCTCGGCCTCCGAGGTGGCGCACGAGGTGGTGTCGGAGATCGAGGCCCTGGGCGGTGAGGCCGTCGCCAACGGTGCGGACGTCGCCGACTTCGAGCAGGCGGCCGCCATGGTGCAGCAGGCGATCGACGTCTTCGGCGGCCTGGACATCCTGGTCAACAACGCGGGGTTCGTCCGCGACCGGATGCTGGTGAACACCTCCGAGGAGGAGTGGGACGCCGTGATCCGGGTCCACCTCAAGGGCCACTTCGCGCCGCTCCGGCACGCCGGTGCCTGGTGGCGTACCGAGTCGAAGGCGGGCCGGCAGCCGGTGGCCAGGGTCATCAACACCTCGTCCGGAGCGGGGATGCAGGGCTCCATCGGACAGACGACCTACTCGACGGCCAAGGCCGGGATCGCCGGCATGACCCTGGTGGCGGCGGCCGAGCTCGGGCGCTACGGCGTCGGGGTCAACGCCATCGCCCCGGTGGCCCGCACCCGGATGACCGAGGGCGCGTTCCCCGAGATGATGGCGCCAGGAGATGGCACCGCGGGTGCCTTCGACGCCATGGACCCGGCCAACAACTCACCGGTCGTGGCCTGGCTCGCCTCGGCGGACTGCGACGTCACCGGTCGGGTGCTGGAGATCGAGGGCGGGCAGATCTGCGTCGAGGAGGGCTGGCGGCACGGGCCCAGGAAGGACCTCGGCCGACGCTGGGAGGCGACCGAGGTCGGCGACGCCGTGCGCGACCTGATCGGCCAGGCCTCGACCCCGGACCCGGTCTACGGGGTCTGAGGCCGTCAGGCCCCTGGCCTAGGCTCGCGGCATGAGCGACCAGAGCCCGACCACCCAGACGATGGCAGGCCGCACGGTCCTGGTGACCGGAGCGAGCGACGGGATCGGGGCCGAGACCGCGAGGACGCTGGCGGCCAGGGGGGCGACGGTCCACGTGACCGGCCGCTCCGCCGAGAAGCTCCGCCCCGTCGCGGAGGCCGTCGGCACCGAGCCGCTCATCGCGGACTTCGCCAAGCTGGACGACGTCCGTCGTCTCGCCGAGCAGGTGAGCGAGCGCGTCGAGACGCTGGACGTCCTGCTCAACAACGCGGGGGGCACGTTCAAGCCGACGAAGAGGACCCACGACGGCCACGAGCCCAACTTCCAGATCAACCACCTGGCCCCGTTCCTGCTGACCAACCTGCTCCGCCCCCAGCTGGCCAAGGCCGGCTCGTCGCTGGTCGTGAACACCTCCAGCATCGGCAACCTGATGGGCAAGATCGTGCTCGAGGACCTCGACTACGAGCACCGCCGGGCCATCGAGTTCCCGGCCTACGGCACCGGCAAGCTGATGAACATCGTCTTCACCCGCGGCATCGCCCAGCGCTGGTCGGGAGACGGTGTCGTCTCGGTCGCGGTGCACCCCGGCCCGGTGGGCAGCTCGTTCGGCCGCGACTCCTGGTTGGTCGGCCTGCTCTACCGCTCGCCGCTCAAGCGGTTCGGGACGATCAGCGTCCCCGACGGGGCGGCCCCGCTCATCGTCCTCGCGGAGCGGGGTCCCGACCCCGAGGTCAACGGGCGCTACTTCAGCCGCTTCAAGGTCGACGGCCGCGAGAACAGGCAGGCCCACGACCCGGCGGTCATCGACGGTTTGTGGGAGCGGTCCGCGGCGCTGGTGGGGCTGAGCTGAGCCGACCGTTCAGGGCCTGACCAGCCGGCCGATCGCGAACCTGGCCACCGGCGCATACCCGAGGATGACGGGCAGGGGACCCGTCACCCGCAGCCACGTCGCGCAACCGCTCGGATGGGCGGTCACCCCGTGGACCAGGTGCAGGCTCACCGGTCCCAGATGGGCCCGCCAGGCCCACTGCATCGCCATCTCGTCCACGGCAAGCACCTCGAACGGGACGCCCAGCGTGGGGCGCGGCAGCAGCCCGGCACGCACGGTGCCGGCGCCGCCGGCCGCCAGCCGGTCCATCGTGGTGTCGACGCGCTGGATCTGCGGTGCCCACGTCGACCACAGGGCCGGGTCGGCGTACCGCTCCCAGGCGAGCGTGAGATCGGCCACTCCGTGAGCGTGCAGGGTCAAGGTGGCCATGCCGGTGACGTTAGCCGCTTGCCCCAGTGGGCACGATGGCCTCCAGCAGCCGCGCTCCGGGCGCGGCCCCCCGACAGCCGCCCACCAGGGCGACAGGAGACCCCATGACCCGCTTCACCGCGAGCAACAAGTCCGCCGCCACCCTGAAGTCCCCCCGCAAGGACATCTGGGACGCGTTGACGGATCCGGTGCTGCTGCCGAAGCTGACGCCCTACCTGAACCGGATCGACGTCGACGGCGACCGCTGGACCTGGCACGTCACCAAGGTGCCGGTCCTGGGCAAGAACATCGGCTCCGTCTTCACCGAGGTGATGACCTTCGACGAGCCGAAGCGGATCGGCTTCGAGCACGACCCGCAGCGCAGCGAGGAGAAGACCGAGGTCCAGGGCGAGTACCACCTCGAGGAGGAGGGCTCCGGCACCCGCGTGTCCATCGAGCTGGGCGTCAGCGTCGAGCTGCCGTTCCCCAAGGCCATGCGTCGCCCGGTCGAGGGCGCCATCAGCGCCGTGATGGCCGGCATGGGCAAGCGCTTCGCGAGCAACCTGCTGCGCCACCTCGGCGAGAAGTGAAGATCCTCGTCCTCGGGGCGACCGGCTACGTCGGTTCCCGGGTCGTGCCCGCGCTGATCGGCGCCGGGCACCAGGTCGTGGCCGCCTCGTCGTCGCCGCCCGCGCCGCACCGGTTCGCCTGGGGGGACCAGGCCGACTGGGTGCAGTGCGACGTGACCGACACCCGCGCCGTACGTCGTGCGCTCACCGACGTCGACGGCATCTGCTACCTCGTCCACTCGCTGAACCAGCGAGGCTTCGAGAACCGCGACCGGCTCGGTGCCGAGACCGTGCGCGACGCCGTCGCCGGCAGCGGCGTACGCCGGATCGTCTACCTCTCCGGCCTCGTCCCCGACGTCGACCCGAGTGCGCTGTCCGCCCACATCTCCTCACGCCTCGAGGTCGAGGAGGTGCTCGAGCAGGCCGCCTCGAGCACGACCACGCTCTGCTCGCTGCGCGCCGGCGTCGTCCTGGGCGCCGGCTCCACCTCCTTCGAGGTGATCCGCCCGCTGGCCACGCTGCTGCTGGTGCAGCCGATCCCCGGCTTCCTGGGTCACCAGGTCCAGCCGATCGCCGTCAGCGACGTGCTCCGCGCGATGGTCGAGGCCTTCGAGGACGACCACCTCACCGGCGCCGTCGACATCGGCGGCCCCGACGTGCTCGCCTACGCCCAGCTGATGGGCGAGGCCTCGCGCGCCTCCGGTCTGCTCCGGGTCCGCGTCCCCATCGTTCCCGTCCCCGCTCCGCTGGTCGGGCTCGGCACGGCGGCCCTCTCGGCCGCGCCGTTCTGGACCGTCACCGCCCTGATCGCCAGCCTGCGCCACGACATGGTCTGCCGTCCGGGCCACACCTGGGTGCCCCGCGACGAACGCCCGCTGACCAGCGTGCGCGCCGCCATGCGGCTCGCGGTCGGACCGGTCGGCAGCAGTCCCGAGGCGCCACTGCCCAGCGACCCGGACTGGACGCGGATGCGCGCCCCCATTCTCGACGAGCTGCACGCCCCCGCCACCGTCCGCGCCGGTGCCAGCCTCGCGCTGCGCCGCGTGCGCGCCGTGCTCGGGCTCGCGGGCTAGACGTCACCGCTAGGCGACCTGCGTAGTCTCGACGGCGTGAGTGTCACCACCCCACTGACCGTCGGTCTCGGCAACCGCTTCGCCCGCGAGCTGCCGGAGCTGGCCGTTCCCTGGCAGGCCGCCGAGGCTCCCGACCCCCACCTGCTGGTGCTCAACGATCCCCTGGCCGTCGAGCTGGGCCTGGACGCCGACGTCCTGCGCACCCCTGAGGGTGTGCGCCTCCTGGTCGGCAACGTCGTCCCCGAGGGGGCCACGCCGGTCGCGCAGGCCTACTCGGGACACCAGTTCGGCGGCTACAGCCCTCGCCTCGGCGACGGACGGGCGCTGCTCCTCGGCGAGCTGGTCGACCGGTCCGGCCGGACCCGCGACCTCCACCTGAAGGGCTCCGGGCGCACGCCGTTCGCCCGTGGCGGCGACGGCCTGGCGGTGGTCGGACCGATGCTGCGCGAGTACGTCGTCAGCGAGGCGATGCACGCCCTCGGCATTCCCACCACCCGCTCGCTCGCGGTCGTGGCGACCGGCCAGCAGGTCCAGCGCGAGACCGTCCTCCCGGGCGCGGTGCTGGCCCGGGTCGCGAGCAGCCACCTGCGGGTGGGCAGCTTCCAGTACGCCCGCGCCAGCGGCGACCTGGACCTGCTGCGCCGACTGGCCGACCACGCGATCAGCCGCCACCACCCCGACGCCGCCGACGCACCCCAGCCCTACCTGGCGCTGTTCGACGCGGTCGTCGCGGCGCAGGCGTCCCTGGTCGCCCAGTGGATGCTGGTCGGGTTCGTGCACGGAGTGATGAACACCGACAACATGACGATCTCCGGCGAGACCATCGACTACGGGCCGTGCGCGTTCCTGGACGTGTTCGATCCCGAGACCGTGTACAGCTCGATCGACCAGGGCGGCCGCTACGCCTTCGGCATGCAGCCCGTGGCCGCCGAGTGGAACCTCGCCCGGCTGGCCGAGGCGCTGCTCCCGCTGCTGCACGAGGACAAGGACCGGGCGATCGCTCTTGCGGTCGACTCCCTGGCCGGGTTCACGCGGACCTACAGCGCCGCCTGGTCGGCCGGGATGCGCGCCAAGCTCGGGCTTCCCGAGGGTCTCGAGGACGCCCTGGCCACCCCGTTGGTCGACGAGGTGCTCGCGCTGCTGAGGAGCAACCACGTCGACCTGACCTCGTTCTTCCGCGGCCTCGGCGCGGCCTCGCGCGGCGATCTCGAGCCCACCCGCGGCCTCTTCCTCGACCTCCCGGCGTACGACGAGTGGCTGCAGCGCTGGCTGGCCACCGGGCCCGACGCGGATGCGATGGACGAGGTCAACCCGGTCTACGTCCCTCGCAACCACCTGGTCGAGGAGGCGCTGGCCGCCGCCACCGAGGGCGACTCCGCCCCGCTGGGTCGGCTGCTCGAGGCCGTGGTGGACCCGTTCACCGAGCGACCCGGGCTCGAGCGCTACGCGGAGCCGGCCCCGGAGGACTTCGGCTCCTACACCACGTTCTGCGGCACCTGAGCCGCTAGATCCGCTCGATGACCGTCCCGGTCGCCATCGCACCACCGGCGCACATCGAGATCAACGCCCGGGTCGCGTCCCGGCGCTCGAGCTCGTGCAGCGCGGTCGTGATCAGCCGGGTGCCGGTCGAGCCCACCGGGTGACCCAGCGAGATCGCGCCGCCGTTGACGTTGGTGCGCTCGAGGGGGGCGCCGGTCTGCTGTGCCCAGGAGAGCACGACGGCGGCGAACGCCTCGTTGACCTCGAACAGGTCGAAGTCGTCGAGCGTCAGGCCGGTGCGCTTCAGGATCCGCCTGGTCGCGTCGATGGGTCCGTCGAGGTGGTAGTAGGGATCGGACCCGACCAGCGCGTGGTCGACGATCCGGGCGCGCGCGGTGAGCCCGAGCGAGGCGGCGAGGTCGGAGTCCATCAGCAGCACCGCGGAGGCGCCGTCGCTGATCTGCGAGGAGGTGCCGGCCGTGTGCAGCCCGTCGGGCAGGACGCTGCGCAGCCGCGCGAGTCCCTCCAGGGTGGTGTCGCGCAGGCCCTCGTCCGTGTCCATCCCTGCGAAGGGTGCGATCTCGCGCTTGAAGCGCCCCTCGTCGACGGCCACGCGGGCCCGGCGCTGCGACTCGCAGCCGAACTCCTCGAGGTCGGCGCGGGTCAGCCCGCGGTTGCCGGCGATCCGGTCGGCCCCCAGGAACTGGTTGGGCATGTCGATCGACCACGAGTCCGGCCGCGGGTCACCGGCACCCTCCGGGACGTTGGCTCCCAGCGGGACGCGACTCATCGACTCCACGCCGCAGGCGATGCCGACCTTGATGGTGTCGGCCTTGATCATGTCGTTGACCAGGTGCGCGGCCTGCTGGCCGGACCCGCACTGCGCGTCCACCGTGGTCGCCCCAGTGGGCTGGGGGAGCCCGGCGTGCAGCCAGGCACGCCGCACCATGTCGTTGGACTGCTCGCCGGCCTGGGTGACCACTCCGCCCACGACCTGCTCGACAAGCTCGGGATCGACGCCTGCCCGGGTGAGCACCTCGCGCTGGACGAAGCCGAGCAGCTCCCCGGGGTGTACGCCGGCCAGCCCGCCGTTGCGCTTGCCGAGGGGAGTACGGACGGCGTCGATGATGACCGGGTTGCCCATGGAGCAAAACTAGAACACGTTCTGATATGCGGCAAACCCATCGCCCGGTTCCGGCGGGCCGGCCCTTCCGGGCAAACCGAAAGTATGTCAAGATCTGGGACTAGAACGTGTTTCAGATTTGCGAGGACCCGTTCCGTGTCCGTTCCACGAAAGGTAGTCACCGTGTCGATCTCAGAGCTCCTGCCCCCCGGCTTCGACCCGACCGACCCCGGGCTCAACGAGGCCGGGATCCCCTACAAGGAGTTCGCCGCGATGCGGACGACCGCCCCGGTCTTCTGGATCGAGCAGCCGCCCGAGGCACGCGCCGGCATGGAGGGCGGCACCGGCATGTTCGCGGTGACCAAGCACGAGGACGTCGCAGCGGTCTCCAAGAACAGCAAGGACTTCTCCACGGCCGAGAACGGCGCGATCATCCGGTTCCAGGAGACCATGGTCCGCGAGATGGTCGAGTTCCAGCGGGTGATGATCATCAACCAGGACCCGCCGGACCACACCACGACGCGGCGCATCATCTCCCGTGGCTTCACGCCCCGCGCGATCGCCCAGCTCGACGAGATCATGAAGCAGCGCGCCGTGAGCATCGTGCAGGAGGCGGTCCAGCGCGGCCAGGGAAACTTCGTCGAGGAGGTCGCCTCCGAGCTGCCGCTCCAGGCGATCGCGGACCTGCTCGGCGTACCCCAGGAGGACCGGCGCAAGCTGTTCGACTGGTCCAACCAGATGCTCGCCTACGACGACCCGGAGTACTCCGTCGACCCGGACACCGCGGCCGCCGAGATCCTCGGCTACTCGATGATGATGGCGATGGACCGCAAGGCCAACCCGCGCGACGACCTGGTCACCAAGCTCGTGCACGCCGACGTGGACGGGCGCGGCCTGACCGACGACGAGTTCGGCTACTTCGTGATCATCCTGACCGTGGCCGGCAACGAGACCACGCGCAACGCGATCACCCACGGCATGAACGCCTTCCTCGACCACCCCGACCAGTGGGAGCTGTGGAAGAAGGAGCGCCCCGCCACGATGGTCGACGAGGTGATCCGCTGGGCCACCCCGGTGAGCGCCTTCCAGCGCACCGCGCTCGACGACGTCGAGGTCGGGGGAGTGCCGGTGAGGAAGGGTCAGCGCGTGGGCCTCTTCTACGCGAGCGCCAACTACGACGAGACCGTGTTCGAGGACCCGCACCGCTTCGACATCACCCGCAGCCCGAACCCGCACGTCGCCTTCGGCGGTCACGGCGCGCACTACTGCATCGGTGCCAACCTGGCTCGCCAGGAGGTCAACCTGATGTTCAACGCGCTGGCCGACCACGCCCCCGACATCACCAAGCTGGCCGATCCCCGTCGCCTCCGCAGCGGCTGGATCAACGGCATCAAGGACCTGCAGGTCAAGTACGCCTGAAGGCCGCCTCGGGTGAGGGCTCCGGTTCCGGGGCCGGTCGTCGCCGGGCCAGTGCCAGCCACACCCCGAGACCGCTGACCACCAGGCCGACGAGTCCGGGGACGGTCACCCGCTCGCCGAACATCACGAACACCCAGAACATGGTGGTCGGCGGGGTGAGGAACAGCCAGGTGCTCACGGCCGTCGCACCCTGGGTGCGGGCGACGTGGATGTACATCACGTAGCCGCCCAGGCTGGCCAGGACCAGCAGCCACACGACCGCTCGCCAGAACTCCAGGGTCGCGGGCGGGGTGCCCTGCCCGAAGACCAGTGCGAGGGCCATCAGCAGCACCGCGGTGACCACGGACTGCATCATCAGGGTCTCGAGCAGGCTCTCGGGCGGTCGCAGCCGACGCGTGAGGACGGTGCCGCTCGCGAGGCAGAGCATCCCGGCCACCGGGAGCGCGTAGGCCCACAGCGGCGCGTCGGTCACGCCCAGGTCGCCGGAGACCACGACGCCCACGCCGACCAGCCCGATCAGCATGCCGACCCACATCCGGGGTGTGGAGTGCTCGCCGAGCAGCGATCCGGCGACCGTGGCGACCAGGAGCGGCTGCACGGCGGCGACCAGGGCCGCCGTACCTCCGGGGACGCCGTGGCTCACCCCCTCGAAGACGAGGAGCAGGTAGCCCGCCTGGCAGAGCACGCCGAGCACGGCCTGCCGGCGCCAGGCCCGCCACGTCGGCCACGGCGTACGCCGGAGGGCCGCCACGGCGACCAACAGCACGGCGAGCGCGAGGAACCGCCAGCCGAGCAGGGTGAGCGGTGCGGCGTGCGCGCGGCTGCCGAGCTCGGCCCCGACGAAGCCGGAGCTCCAGGTCACGACCAGGGCCACCGCGGACAGGGCGCCGAGGTGCGTGCGCAGGAACGGAGGAGTGGTCATGGGGACAGGTAACCATAACGGTCGGTATACTCGCAGTGCACCCCAGGAGGACCGCGATGACGATCACCCAGGAACCGCCCCGGATGACGCCGGCCGCCCACCGGATCCTGGACGCGGCCAGCGAGCTCTACTACGACCGCGGCATCACCAGCGTCGGGATGGACCTGGTCGCGGAGCACGCCGGGACCACCAAGAAGACGATCTACGACCGGTTCGGCTCCAAGGACGGACTGGTGGTCGCCTACCTCGAGGCCCGGGCGCAGCGGTGGCAGAAGCACGTGGAGGACCACCTGGCGGGCTCGCCCGCCACGGGCGTCGAGCGCATCCTGGTCGTGGTCGACGCGCTGGACGCGTGGCTGGCCCGGGGGACTCGCGGGTGCGGCTTCGTGAACGCCTACGCCGAGCTGTCCACCCAGTCGGCGGACGCGACCCGCGTCGTACGCGCCGAGAAGGAGTGGATCCGCCGCCTCTACGCCGGTCTCGCCGCCGAGGCGGGGCTCGCCGCTCCGGAGGCCCTGGGACGGCAGCTGGCCCTGGTCCACGAGGGGGCGATCGTCCAGCTCACCGCGGGCGGGTCACCGGAGGCCCTCGATGACGCCCGGCTGGCGGTGCGCGCCATGCTGGTCCCATGACCGACCGGGCGACTCCACCCCTCACCGGACCCCTCACCGGACCGCTCACTGGACCACTTGCCGGACCCCTTGCCGGGGCCGAGAGCCTCGAGCTGCGGCTGCCCGCGCTCACCGTCCGGGCGCTGGCCTGGGGCCCGCCGACCGGACCGCTGGTCCTCGCCCTGCACGGCTTCCCGGACACCGCGCTGACCTGGAGGCACCTCGGTCCCCAGCTCGCCGAGCGCGGCTACCGCGTCGTCGCGCCCTACCTCCGCGGCTACGCCCCCACTGACGTGCCCCGCGACGGCGACTACTCCGTGGGCGCGCTGATGAGTGACGCGGTCGCGCTCCACGAGGCGCTGGGGGGAGACGAGCGCGCCGTCCTGGTCGGTCACGACTGGGGCGCGCTCACGGCCAACGGCCTGAGTGCCCACCCGGACTCGCCCTTCCGCCGGATCGTGTCGATGGCCGTGCCGCCGATCCCGGCCCTGTCGCCCGCTCCCGGGGTGTGGCCGTGGCTGCGACTGGCGCCGCGGCAGCTGCGGATGAGCTGGTACATCCTGTTCAACCAGGTGCCACTGCTGCCCGAGCGCCGGCTCGACGAGCTCGTCCGGCACCTGTGGGCCGCCTGGTCGCCGGGGTACGACGCGACGCACGACCTCGTGGAGGTACGCCGGTCGCTGGCCGACCCGGCCAACCGGTCGGCGGCGATCGGCTACTACCGCGCCTTCCGCCACCTGCGGGTCTCGAGGCCCTACCGGTCGTGGCACCGCACCTGGGACCGGAAGCCGCGGGTGCCGATGCTCTACCTCCACGGGGAGCAGGACGGCGCGCTGGCGGTCGGCTTCACCGGGAGGATCGCCCCGATCCTCCCGGAGGGCAGTCGGCTCGAGGTGCTGGGTGGGTGCGGCCACTTCCTGCACCTCGAGAGGCCCGACGAGGTCAACCGCCTGGTGGCCGACTTCCTCGAGTGAGCGATCAGCTGGTGGCGGGGCCCTCGTCGCGGAGCTTCTGCACGCTGGTCATCGCCTCGCGGAGCTGACCGAGCCAGTCCTCGCTGTGCTCCCCGACCAGGCGCACGCACCAGGCGAGCGCGTCGGCGCGGCTGCGGGCCACCCCGGCATCGACCAGGGTGTCCAGCACGATCCGCTCGGACTGCCGCAGCCGCGTCATCACCGGGACGGCCAGGTTGGTGAACACCCCGCGGACCGGACCGCACTCGGCGCCCCAGGCGATCTTGCGGCCGAACCGGTGCTCGGCCTCGCGGGCGATGGCGATCCGCTCGTCACGGGTGTCCTCGCGGAAGCGGGAGATCCGCCCGTGCGCGGCCTCGGTGATCTCGGGGCCGTCGGGCTCGCCCTCGATGCCCTCGGGGGCGGCGAGGGTGCCGAGGACCTGGATCTCCTCGCGGTCGACGCTCACCTCGGCCGGGCCGGTGAACCAGGCGTCCGGGAGCCGTCCGCGGAGCCAGCCGGTGATCTCTGTACTGGTGCTGCTCATGATGAGTCCTCTCGAGTTCTGTAAGACTGTAATCATGTAATCCCAAGGCCCGTGACGCAAGGCGGTTCTGCTCACGGCAGAACCGCCCAGCGCGGATTCGCTGGAGTCCGGCCACGCCGGCTGAGCACTGTGGAGTCCCACGACCCGGAGGTGCCGCATGACCAGTCCCCAGATGTCCAGACCCGAGACCCTGCAGGCAGGGTCGCTGGGCGACCAGCTCACCGCACGGCTGCTGCACCAGCGCATCATCGTGCTCGGCCAGGAGGTCGACGACTCGATCGCCAACCGGCTGTGCGCCGAGCTGTTGCTGCTGTCGGCCGAGGACGCCCGCAGCGACATCAGCCTCTACATCAACTCACCCGGCGCCTCGGTCTCCGCGGGGCTGGCCATCTACGACACCATGCGGCTGATCCCCAACGACGTCAGCACGCTGGCGATGGGGCTGGCGGCCAGCATGGGCCAGTTCCTGCTCTCGGCCGGTACGCCGGGCAAGCGCTACGCCCTGCCGCACTCGCGAGTGCTGATGCACCAGGGGTCGGCGGGGATCGGGGGCAGCGCGATCGACATCGAGATCCAGGCCGAGAACCTCGAGCACACCAAGAACGTGATGATGCGCCTGATCGCCGGGCACACCGGGCAGCCGGTGGAGAAGGTGGAGCGGGACGCCGTACGCGACCGCTGGTTCACCGCCGAGGAGGCGCGCGACTACGGCTTCGTGGACGAGATCCTCACCGACGTCTCCGCGGTGACGCCGGCCCGGCTCGCTCGGCCGATGGGACTGGGGGTCTCCCGATGAGCAGCTACACGATCCCGAGCGTGATCGAGAAGACCCTGCACGGTGAGCGGGCCGTCGACATCTACAGCCGGCTGTTGACCGACCGGATCGTCTACGTCGGCACCGAGATCGACGACGGCGTCGCCAACGTGGTGATCGCGCAGCTGCTGCACCTGGAGTCGGAGCGGCCGGAGTCCCCGATCAACCTCTACCTGAACTCGCCCGGCGGATCGGTCACGGCGATGCTCGCGATCTACGACACCATGCAGTTCATCAGCTCGCCGGTCGGCACGACGTGTGTCGGCCAGGCCGCCTCGAGCGCGGCCGTGCTGCTGGCCGCCGGCGCCGCAGGCAGCCGGATGGTGCTGCCGCACGCCCGGGTGGTGCTGCACCAGCCGTCGGGCGGGGGACAGGGGGCGCTGCCCGACCTGGCGCTGCAGGCCAAGGAGATCGTCCGGCTGCGCGCGGAGATGGAGGACATCCTGTCCCGGCACACCCGGCAGAGCGTGGAGCGGCTGCGCGAGGACACCGGACGCGACCTGGTGCTCAGCGCCCGCGAGGCGATGGACTACGGGCTGGTCGACGGCGTCCTGGACAGCCGCAAACTACTGTTGCCGGCATGACTGAACTGGCTGTCCGATCCATCGCGGCGCTGCGCGCCAACCACGACGAGCTCGAGGGCGTGGTCACGGGGCTCACCCCGGACCAGCTCACCGGTCCGAGCGGTGCCTCGGAGTGGACCATCGCGGACACCCTCTCCCACCTGGGCAGCGGCGCCGAGATCACGCTGGCCACCCTGTCCGCCTCGCTCTCGGACGGTGACGCCGAGAAGCCCGACAACCAGAGCATCTGGGACCGCTGGAACGCGGCCTCGCCCGAGGAGCAGGCGTCCTGGTTCCTCGAGCACGACGCACGGCTGGTCGCGTTCACCGAGGGGATCTCGGCGGAGCAGCGTGAGTCGGCGGGGATCGACATGGGCTTCCTGCCGGAGCCCGTCTCGCTGGACGTCGCGCTGGGGATGCGGCTCAACGAGGTCGCCGCCCACGCCTGGGACGTGCGGGTGGGTCTCGACCCGTCGGCGGCGCTGCGCGCCGGGTCGGCCGAGCTGCTGGCCGAGCACTTCGCCGGCGGGCTCGCGTTCCTGCTGGGTTTCTCCACCAAGCCTGACCAGCTCTCGCAGCAGGCCGTCGTCGCCCTGGACGGCTACGAGCTGGCGATCGACGAGTCGGTCCGGGTCGTTCCCGGCCAGGCCGAGGGTGAGACCGCGACCTTCTCCGGTCCGCTCGAGTCGGCGATCCGGCTGCTGTCGGGCCGGCTCAAGCCGGAGTACACCCCGGCCGGCGTCGAGGTCACCGGGAACGTCACCCTCGACGACCTGCGCCGTGTCTTTCCCGGTTACTGAGTGTTTCCCGGCTACTGACGTTCAGGCAGCGAGCGCGAGCGGACCGGTCGGCCGGCTGGTGAGCGAGCGGGTCAGCCGCGCGGTGAGGTCGACGAGCCGCAGCCCGAGCGCACCGGAGACCGCACCCAGGATCTCCGAGCTCGGCTCCTTGAGCCCGCGCTCGACCTCGGAGAGGTACTGCGTGGAGACGCCGGCGTGCTCGGCGACGTCGGCGAGCGTGCGCTCCTGGCGGGTGCGCTCGGTGCGCAGCTCGCGGCCGACGGCCTCGCGCCACAACGGCTCGGGCTCCGGGTGGCGGTCGCGCTGCGGAAAGCCGATGAGTTCTCCCATGGACCGAGACTAGGCGCGGGTCGCTGTTCGTGGGGTGGCGTTCGCGGTGGACGGACAGACATCATGAGCGGCATGCCTGACGTCGGCGTACGACCCATCGAGCCTGCCGACCACGCGGCCTGGACCTCGCTGTTCGCCGCCTACCGCGAGTTCTACGAGCTCGAGGAGAGCCCGGCGGTGGTCGAGCGGGTCTGGGGCTGGACCCAGGACCCGGTCCACGAGACCCACGCGCTGGTGGCGGTGGTCGACAACGAGGTCGTCGGCTTCGCGCACCACCGGCTCTACGCGCGCCCCTCGGAGGGGGAGACCGGGCTGTTCCTCGACGACCTGTTCACCCTGCCGTCGCTGCGCGGCCAGGGCGTCGGCCGTGCCCTGATCGCGCGGTTGGCCGAGCTCGCCCGGGAGGCGGGGGCGGCCAAGGTGCGGTGGGTCACCGCCCCGGACAACACCGTCGCCCAGCGGTTGTACGACGACGTGGCGGACCGGACCGACTGGCTGACCTACGACCTGCTCGTCTGAGGGTCACGAGGGCTTCTCGGAGCCCACGACCCACATCGAGAAGAACTGGCTGCCGCCTCCGTAGGCGTGCCCGAGGGCCTTCTTCGCGCCCGCGACCTGGTGCTCGCCGGCCTCGCCCATCACCTGGAGGGCCGCCTCGGCGAAGCGCAGCATGCCACTCGCGCCGATCGGGTTGGACGAGAGGACACCGCCGCTCATGTTGACCGGCAGGTCCCCGTCCAGTGCCGTGGCGCCACGCTCGGTCGCCTGCCAGCCCTCGCCCTCCGGCACGAAGCCCAGGTTCTCCAGCCACATCGGCTCGAACCAGGAGAACGGCACGTAGATCTCCGCACAGTCGATCTCGTCGTAGGGGTTGGTGATGCCGGTCTGCTTCCACAGCTTGGCGGCCGCCTCGCGACCGGCCTGCGGGTTCACCTGGTCGCGCTCGGCCGCCGTGGTCGGCTCCGAGCGCATCACGGTGCCGTGGATCCAAGCGGGGTTGGTGATCGCCGAGGCCTCGACGGCGGCCTCGGAGCCGATCACCAGGGCGCAGGCGCCGTCGGAGGACGGGCAGGTCTCATCGAAGCGGATCGGATCCCACAGCATCTGCGAGGCCAGCACCGTGTCGACCGTCGTCTTGTCGTTGCGCAGGTGGGCGTAGGGGTTCTTCAGTGCGTTCTGCCGGTCCTTCGCGGCGACCATCGCGCCGATGTGGGTCGGCGCGCCGGAGCGGCGGATGTAGGAGCGCACGTGCGGGGCGAAGTAGCCACCGGCCCCGGCGTGCACGGGCATGATGAACGGCACCGGGATCGACAGCGCCCACATCGCGTTGGACTCCGACTGCTTCTCGAAGGCCACCGTGAGCACGCGCTCGTGCAGCCCGGCCTCGACCAGGGAGGCCGCGACGATCGCGGTGGAGCCGCCGACCGAGCCGGCCGTGTGCACGCGCAGCAGCGGCTTGCCGACCGCACCGAGGGACTCAGCCAGGTAGAGCTCCGGCATCATCACGCCCTCGAAGAGGTCGGGCGCCTTGCCGACCACGACGGCGTCGATGTCGTCGAAGGTGAGCTGCGCGTCCTCGAGGGCACGGTCGATGGCCTCGCGCATCAGGCCGGCGATGCTCACGTCCTCCCGCTTGGCCCGGTGGTGGGTCTGGCCGACGCCCATGACGGCGGCAAGCGTCTTCGGCATCAGGAACGTCCTTCCATCACGCACACGAGGTTCTGCTGCAGCGCCGGCCCGGAGGTCGCGTGCCCGAGGGCCCGGCTGCTCTCCCCGGACCAGATCCGCCGAGCGGCCTCGCCGATGCGGATCAGCCCGGAGGCGAACATCGGGTTGCCGCTCAGGGCTCCGCCCGAGGGGTTCACCGTCACGTCGTCGCCCAGTCCGAGCTCGCGTCGCAAGATGAGCTCCTGGTGGGAGAAGGGCGCGTGCAGCTCGGCGGTGTCGACGTCCTGCGAGCCCGCGGCGGAGCCGGCCAGGGCGGCGCTGGGCGAGCGGGTCAGGTCTCGCGTGCCCAGGGTGATCGAGTCGGTGCGGTGCTCGAACCCGGTGATCCACGCCGCCCGTCCGCTGAGCTTGTCGAAACCGGGCGCCTCGGCGGTCGACAGCACGATGGCGGCCGCTCCGTCGGAGACCGGCGCGCAGTCGGAGCGGCGCAGCGGGTCGGCGTACACCTCCTCGGCGAGGACGTCCTCGACGGTGGTCGCGCCCTTGCGGATGGCGTACTCGTTGTCGCTGGCCGACGTACGCGACCGCGAGGAGACCTCGGCGAGCGCGCGCTCGTCCCACAGGCCCTGCTCCAGGCCCTGCCGCGCCTGCAGGCCGGCGATCGAGACGGTGTCGGGCCACAACGGGGTCATCGTGTAGGGGTCGAGCTGCATCGCGAGCGTACGACGCAGCACGCCGGCCGAGGACTTGCCGAATCCGTAGACCAGCGCGGTGTCGATCTCGCCGATCTGGATCTTCACCCAGGCCTCGTAGAGCGCCCAGGCGGCGTCCATCTCGACGTGCGACTCGTTGACCGGCGGCAGCGCGCCGATCGCGTCGACGGCCGACACGAACGAGAACGACCGCCCCGCCAGGTAGTCGCTCGAGCCCGAGCACCAGAAGTCGATGTCGGACTTGGTCCAGCCGGTCTGCTCGAACAGCTCGGCGAAGATGGGGACGAGGATCTCCACGCACGTGGGGGATCCGTCCATCTCCTTCATCTGTCGCTGGGCAAAGCCAACGACCGCAACGTCACGCACAGCCATGCCTCATTTCTGGCAGCCTCTCTCTCAGAGGTGTTGCTTGTAGGTCTCGTAGTCCGCGTCCGGCTCGCCGGTCGGACGGAAGTGGCTGATGTTCTCGATCGTCGTGCCCCACTCGTCGCGCGGCTTCCACACGGCCTCGACCCGCATGCCCATCCGCACCTCGTCGGCCTCGGTGTCCAGGATCAGGTGCAGGAAGGCGATGTCGGCGCCGTCGAGCAGCACGTACGCCGACACGTACGGCGGGGTGATCTTCTGCCCCAGGAACGGCACGTTGACGATGCAGTACGTCGTCACCGTGCCCTTGTCGGGCAGCTCCACCTCGTCGGTGGTCGGGACGCCGTCGACGGGACAGGCGCCGCGCGGCGGGACGTAGACCTTGTGGCAGCTCGGGCAGCGCTGGCCCAGGATGCGTCCCTCGGCGAGACCCCGGAAGAACTTCGACTCCTCGGGGGACGCGGCGTAGTCGTAGGCGAGCCGGACGGGACTGACGATGCCGGTGACGGCCTCGGCGTCGCTCCCGGGCTCGTTCGGAAGCTCCGATCCAGCATCTGTGGAGCTGGGGAGCGGCTCGAAGCACGCGATGTCGGTGATCGCCCCGACCGTCTCCTCGGCCCAGCGCACCCTCACCCGCATGCCGGTCTCCATGTCGGCGGGAGAGTCGACGTCGACCGCGTGCAGCAGCGGCGCGTCGGCCCCGTCGAGCTGGATCAGCGCGAACGCGAAGGGCTTGTCGAGGGGCTGGTCCATCACCGGCTCGGCCACCCACGACCACGTGCGGACGACGCCCTCGTCGCCGACGGCCACGATCTCGCTGATGGCGCGGTGGGTGGTGGGGTCATACTCCGGAGGAGGTACGACGACCGTGCCGTCGGACAGGACGCCTCCGGTGACCTGACGTCGGCGCAGGCCGGTCATGAACTGGGAGAGCACCGGCCCGAGCGATCTGGTGTAGTCGAACTCGACCTTCATCGGGGCGTGCAGGGTGCGCGATTCCTGGACACTGGTCATGGCTCGAAAGTGAAACACGTTCTAGTCTGGCGGGCAAGAACCGCCGCGAATGGAGACATATGAAGCTCGGACTGCAGCTCGGCTACTGGGGCGCACAGCCGCCGGAGGGTGTCGGTGAGCTGGTCGCCGCCGCGGAGGACGCAGGCTTCGACGCGGTCTTCACGGCCGAGGCGTGGGGGTCCGACGCGTTCACCCCGCTGGCCTGGTGGGGGCGCGACACCAGCCGGGTGCGGCTCGGCACCTCGATCGTGCAGATGTCCGGTCGCTCGCCCGCCTCGATCGCCATGCACGCGCTCACCCTCGACCACCTGACCGGTGGCCGGGTGGTGCTGGGCATGGGCGTCAGCGGCCCGCAGGTCGTGGAGGGCTGGTACGGCCAGCCGTTCAGCAAGCCGCTCGCCCGCACCCGTGAGGTCGTGGACATCGTCCGCCAGGTGCTGGCCCGCGAGGCGCCGGTCACCAACGACGGCCCGCACTACCCGCTGCCGTACGCCGGTCCCGGGTCGGTCGGCCTCGGCAAGCCGCTGAAGCCGATCGTGCACCCGCTGCGCGCGGACATCCCCATCTGGCTGGGTGCGGAGGGGCCCAAGAACGTGGCCCAGACCGCCGAGATCGCCGACGGCTGGATCCCGATCTTCTACACGCCGAAGACCGCGGGGATGTACCAGCCGTGGCTGGACGAGGGGTTCGCCCGCGAGGGTGCCCGTCGTACGCGCGAGGACTTCGAGATCGCCGCCACCGCCCACCTGCAGATCACCTCGAGCGAGGAGGAGCGGCAGGGCGTGATCGACGCGCTCAAGCCCACGATCGCGCTCTACATGGGCGGCATGGGTGCCAAGGAGCAGAACTTCCACAAGAACGTCTTCGAGCGGATGGGGTACGCCGCGATCACCGACGAGGTCCAGGACCTGTTCCTCGCCGGCAAGCGCGAGCAGGCCACGGCGCTCATCCCCGACGACCTCGTCGAGGACATGCACATCGTCGGCGACGCGGGCTACGTCAAGGAACGCGTGGCCGCGTGGGAGGAGACCGGCGTGACCACGCTGCTGCTCAGCCTGCGCTCGGCCGAGGAGGTCCGGCAGGTGGCCGAGGTCGTCGACTGAGTTTCAGTGCTGGTCGACGAACTCCTCGATCAGGTCGCTCAAGGCTTTCGGCTGCTCGATGGTGCTGGAGTGACCGGCGTCGGGGACGATCTCGAGCCGGGCGCCCGTGATGCCTGCGGTGATCGTCTCCGCCTTGGCGACGGGCGTCGCGACGTCGTCGGCGCCCACCACCACCAGCGTCGGCGCGGAGATCCGGCCGAGCTCGTCGAGGACCGGCTTCCGGTCGGTGACCCCGTAGATCGCCTGCTTCATCCCCGACCGCCTCACCGCACGGAGCTCCGTCATCCAGGCGTCCTTGTGCTGTCGTCCCGCGGGATCGGCCAGGAAGGTGGGGCCGAACATGATCGGCTCGACCCGGAAGCGCACCGGGCCGATGCCCAGTACCCCGTAGACCTTGGCGAGCAGCCGGTAGCGACTCACCTTGTCCGGGTCCTCGGGACCGGCGCTGGTGTCCAGCAGGACCAGGGAGCGGACCAGCTCCGGTCGCCGCGCGGCGATCCGCATGCCGACGAAGCCGCCCATCGACAGGCCCACGTAGTGCACGGCGCCCAGCCCCAGCTGCTCGATGACCGCGACCGCGTCCTCGCTGAGCGTGTCCATGTCGTAGCCGTCGGTGGCGGCGGCCGACTTGCCCTGCCCACGCCAGTCGATGGTCACGCACCGGTAGCGGTCGCGCAGTCGCTCCACCTGTGCGGCGAACATCCGCCCGCTGAACAGCAGCCCGTGGCCGAACACGATCGCCGGTGCGTCGGGGTGCCCGGTCGGCGCTCCGGTGTCCTCGACGTACAGCTGGGTCCCGTTGACCTCGATGGTGGGCATGGGTTCCTCTCGGGTGGGTGGCACTGGAAAGTACCGCGACTCCCCATGGCGGGCGCCCGATACCCCTACGCTTCGCCTTGCGGACCGGTCCTTTCGGCCGGCCACTGAGGAGGAATCATGTCCGACACCCAGCTTCCCGCACCCAGCGCGGCCCTGCCGATGACGGGGCCGGTCGGGCAGGTGCGTGGCACCGGCACCTGCATCCTGCTCACGATCGTGACGCTCGGCTTCTACACCTGGTACTGGTACTACAAGACCCACGACGAGATGAAGCAGCACAGCGGCAACGGCGTCGGCGGCGCCGTGGCCCTGATCCTGGCGATCTTCCTCGGTTTCGTGATGCCGTTCCTGACCTCGAACGAGGTCGGCGACCTCTACGAGCGCCGCGGCCAGGCGCGCCCGGTCAGCGCCATCACCGGGCTGTGGGCCATCCTGCTCGGCTGGTTCTTCTTCATCGGCCTGATCGTGTGGTTCGTGAAAACCAACAACGCCCTCAACGAGTACTGGGAATCGCTCGGCGCCACCAGCTGAAGCATCAGGCGCCGATGAGCTGCCGAAGCTGTTGCAACGGCGATCCGGCCCCTGGTCGCCTCGTTCCTGGTGCTTGACGCCGCGAGCGTGGCCGTCACCCGCACCTGCGCGGCGGCGACTCCGCTCTTCAGCGCTTTCCAGCGCGGCGAGGAGTCGCTGAACTCTCGAGCGGCGCACCAAGTTCAGCCAGCAGCCTCCCCGCCCACTGGTCAAGCTGTTGGGCGAGAGTCATCGGGTCACCCGAGTCCTTTGAGTCCTTTCTGGCGGATATCGGACCGCCTGTTCCACACCTGCTACTTCGAGACGAAGATGACCCCATGGCAGAGATCAGGCAGGGCCGCTGGACGGCACGGATCGACAGGGACTTCGTGGTCTTCCTGATCGGGCCGCGGGTCGAGCTCAGGCACCCGTTGCGGAGCTTCCGGGACCTCGGCGGCCGACTCGGGATGCAGCACATGCTGAAGTACCTGGTCGAGCACCCGGAGAAGGGGTTGCTGGGCTACCGGACGTCCGGGTTGACGATCATCCAGTACTGGCGCTCCTTCGAGGACCTGGAGCGGTTCGCGAAGGACCCGGATGATCCGCACCTCGGCCCGTGGCGGAAGTACTGGAAGCGCGTCGGCACGACGGGGCGCACCGGCGTCTGGCACGAGACGTTCCTGGTGCGGGCGGGGGAGTACGAGGCGATCTACGGCAACATGCCGCCATTCGGGCTGGGGAAGGCCACCGAGCTGGTGCCGCTGGCGGAGGACATGACCGCACGCCGGCGCCTGCGGAACCGCCTGGCTGATTGATCATTTCTGAAACACGTTCTAGTCTCGCGGCATGACGGATCCCGATCCCCTGCGCACCGGCACCCACAACGGCCATCTGATGGTGGCGGCCCTGAAGCGGCACCGGGACAAGCCGGTGATGTTCCTCGGTGACACCACGCTGACCGGGGGCGAGGTCGCGATGAGGATCAGCCAGTACGTCCAGGCCTTCGAGGCGCTCGGCGCGGGCCAGGGGACGCCGGCCGCCCTGCTGGCCCTGAACCGTCCTGAGGTGCTCTACATCATCGGTGCCGGTCAGACGCAGGGCTACCGGCGTACGTCGCTGCACCCGCTCGGCTCGCTCGACGACCACGCCTACGTGCTCAACGACGCCGAGGTCACGACGCTGGTCATCGACCCGGTGCCGATGTTCGTCGAGCGCGCCCTCGGTCTGCTCGAGAAGGTGCCGAACCTGACCCAGGTGCTCACCATCGGCCCGGTGCCCGAGGAGCTCGCCCACGTCGGCAAGGACCTCGCGGCCGCCGCCGAGACGTTCGCGCCCGAGGCCCTCGAGGCCGTCCTGCTGCCGCCGGACCACATCGTCTCGATCACCTACACCGGCGGCACCACCGGCAAGCCCAAGGGTGTGATCGGCACCAGCCAGGCGATGGCGACCATGACCCAGGTCCAGCTCGCCGAGTGGGAGTGGCCGGAGTCCCCGCGCTTCTTGATGTGTACGCCGCTCTCGCACGCCGGTGCGGCGTTCTTCGTGCCCACCGTGATCAAGGGTGGCTGCCTGATTGTGCTGCCGCGCTTCGACCCGGCCGAGGTGCTGCGCACGATCGAGGAGCAGAGGATCACCGCGACCATGCTGGTGCCGTCGATGCTCTACGCGCTGATGGACCACCCGGACTCGAAGACGCGGGACCTGTCGTCGCTGGAGACCGTCTACTACGGCGCGTCCGCGATCAACCCCGTGCGGTTGGCCGAGGCGATCGAGCGGTTCGGCCCGATCTTCGCGCAGTACTACGGGCAGTCCGAGGCGCCGATGGCGATCAGCTATCTCGCCAAGGGCGACCACGACAAGGCCCGGCTGTCCTCCTGCGGTCGGCCGTCCGCCCTGCTGCGCACGGCCCTGCTCGACGAGGACGGCAAGCCGGTGCCGGTGGGCGAGCCCGGCGAGATCTGCGTGGCGGGCCCGTTGCTGGCCGGCGGCTACTGGAAGCTGCCGGACGAGACCGCCGAGACCTTCCGGGACGGCTGGATGCACACCGGCGACGTGGCGCGCGAGGACGAGGACGGTTTCTGGTTCATCGTCGACCGCACCAAGGACATGATCGTCACCGGCGGCTTCAACGTCTTCCCGCGAGAGGTCGAGGACGTCGTGGCCGAGCACCCGGTGGTGGCCCAGGTCGGTGTGATCGGCGTACCCGACGAGCGCTGGGGCGAGGCGGTCACCGCGATCGTCGTGCTCCGTGAGGGAGCCGAGCTCACCGATGAGGTCGTCCAGGAGATCAAGGACGCGGTCAAGCAGCGCAAGGGCGGCGTGCAGTCGCCCAAGCAGGTGATCGCGACCGACGCCCTGCCGCTCACCGGCCTCGGCAAGCCCGACAAGAAGGCCCTGCGGGCGCAGTACTGGAGCGGCGAGCAGCGCAGCGTCGGCTGATCCGTCAGGCGCGGGCGACCAGGACGATGGCCCCCAGCAGACCGGCCCGCGTGGCCGCCACGTTGTTGCCGACCCGCTGCGCGAAGACGGGACCGAACACGGCCACGGGGGACAACGGTCCCGCGGGAGGCGGCCCGAGGGTCGCCGCGGTGTAGTCGTCGACGACCTCGACCGTGAAGCCGGCCCCCTCGAGCTGTGCGATGTAGTCCTGCGCCGACTCGACGAACGACGACCGCTCGTCCTCGGCCCAGGGCAGCGGGTAGGGAAGGTCGCCCGGGCCGGTGCGCATCTGCTCGTAGATCGCGAACGTTCCCGCCGGCGCCAGCACTCGATGAACCTCGGCGAAGACCGCGGCCTTGTCAGGGATGTTCATCCCGACGTGGACCATCACCGCCACGTCATAGGAGCCGTCGTCGAACGGCAACGACTCACCGGGCGTGGTCACGAACCGGGCCCGGTCGCCGAGACCGACCCGCGCGGTGAGCTGGGTGGCGGCCTCCACGAACTCCGGGGTGAGGTCGATCCCGGTCACGTCGGCACCGGCCATCGCGGCCATCCGGGACGTGCCGCCGATCCCGCAACCGACGTCGAGCAGCCGCTGGCCGGGCTCGAGCTCCAGCCGCTCGAGCACGTGCTTGGTCGCCGCCGCACCGCCGGCGTGGAGCTGGTCCACCGCCACCAGGTCGGCCGGACCGAGGGCATCGAGGTCGGTGCCGGCCTCCGCGAGCACCGACAGGATCGCGTCGCCCAGGTTCCCGTGGCCGTAGTGGCCGCGGACGAGCTCTCGAACGTCCATGCTTCGCACCTCCACCCGGCACGCTAGACCCGCGACGAGGGCCGCGCCATGGTTCGGCCCTGCCTGTCTAGAGGCGCGAGGTGCCCTCCCATCCGCTGCTGGGCGCCTTCACGCCGAAGTAGGCGCCGAGCGTCGGTGTGACGTCCATGGTGTGGGCGGTCGCGGACCGGGCGACGCCCTTCTTCACGGCGGGCGAACCGCCGCTGACGAAGAACGGGATCGGCTCCGTGGCGGGGTGCCCGTGGTTGCCGGGGATCGGGTTGCTCTGCGGACCCGGGTCGCTGAACCGCCAGCCGGCCTTGCAGTAGACGAGAAGGTCGCCGGCGTTGGCGCCCAGGCGCAGGCTGGGGGTCTCGCTGATCACGTGGGCCTGGAAGACCCCGGTGGTTGCGAGGGCCAGCGTCCGCATCCTCGCGACGGCAGCACTGCGGGCGCTGCTGGAGCCGGTCCAGTAGACGAGGTCCGCGCCGCCGTTCTGCGCGATCTGGAACTTGCCGGTGAGGGTGGGGTCCTGGTTGAAGGCCGAGGTCAGGCTGATCGTGTTCTCCGGGACGGACCAGTCCATCGAGTGGTCCGCCAGGACGATCACCATGGACGACGCCCACTTCCCCGACGACTTGAGCTTGTCGACCATGCGACCCACCTGGATGTTGGTCGAGGCCAGGGCCGCCTGCCGGGCCGCCTTGAGGGTCGTGCCGGTGAGGTCGGAGTGGCCGACCCGGTCCACGTCACCCAGGTTGATGAACACCAGGTCCGGGTCGAACTGCTCCACCATGGCGATTGCCGCGCTGGTGGTCGCGACGTCGGGGGAGTGCTCGGTGACCGGCAGGAGCGGGAACGGCTCCCAGCGGTGCGTGGCTCGTTCGCCGAAGACCGTGTAGAGGTACTCCTTCGACAGCACCGTGCCCGTCGTACGCCCCGAGGCGTTGAGCTGCTCGATGATCGTCGCCACCTTGATGTCCGTCGGTCGGTCGGAGTTGCGCAGCACCGCCTCGGTGCGGTCGTAGATCTGGTTGGCGGGCACGCCGTTCCGGGCGGGCCGGCAGCCGGTCATCATCATCACGTGGTTCGGGATGGTCTCCATCACCGGCAGGGAGCGCGCGGCGGGGTACCAGGTCCCGGCGTCGCGCAGGGCCGCCACGTTGGGCATCGCGTCGACCTCACCCGGCCGGCATCCGTCGATCACCAGCACGTAGGCGCGCTTCTTGGTCGCCGCGCCGGCCGGGCTGATCCCGGCCGCGGTCGAGAACGCGTACGCCGCCCCTGAGGCGCCGGCGACCTTGAGCACGGTCCGGCGACTGGCCTGCACCCCGCTCATCACGCACCCACCGGCGCGTCGACCTGGCGGACCGTCTGGCTGCCGGCGGTGGTGGCCCACGACGTGGTCCACGTGGACGACGTGTTCTTGTCGGCTCGGTCGCCGAGGATGTACCAGTCCATCTGGGCTCGCTTCGCGGTGATGTCGAGGACCGAGTAGCCGTGGTCGTCGAAGTTGAGGTACTTGATGTGGGGGTTGTTGGCCTTCAGGGTCTCCTCGACCGCGACGCTCGTCGTACGCCGTGGAGTGCCGGTGATGTCCTTCAGGTTGTTCGAGGTCACCGAGGTGGCGACGAACTCGACCCCCACGGAGTTGCGGGAGGCGAGGTAGGTCGCCTTGTCGGCCGGGAGGTCGCACGCCCAGCCCGAGTGGATGTCGCCGGTGATGAAGAGCGAGTCGGTGACGCCGTTGTCGCGCAGCGTCTCGAAGACCTCACGCCGGTCGTCGGTGTAGCCGTCCCACTGGTCGACGTTGTAGGGCACCCCGTCCCGGGGGAGCAGTCCCGCGGTGTCGTTGACGGGGTCCACCAGGTTCTGCGGCAGCCCCGCGAAGGTGAACGGCGCGATCATCACCGGGTTGCCGACCAGCTTCCACTGCGCGACCCGCCGGGTGAGCGAGTCCTTGAGGAAGTCCATCTGCGCGCGGCCGGTGATGGTGCGGTCCGGGTCGGCCTCGGCCGGGTCGACCTGGGCCGCGAGCTGCTTGTCGCGGTAGGTCCGCAGGTCGAGCATGGTGATCTCGGCCAGGTCGCCGAACTGCAGCCGGCGGTAGATCTGGTCGCCGTCGCCGGGGGCCGCCGAGCCACTCATCCGGACCGGCATCCACTCGTCGAAGGCCTGGTGGGCCGCGGCCCGCCGCGCCGTGAAGCTGCCCTCGACGCCCTCGGTGTGGTTCACGGCGCCGCCCTTCCAGGCGTCGTCGGCGACCTCGTGGTCGTCCCAGGTGTGGATGAAGGCGTACTTCGCGTGCAGGGCCTGGAGGTCGACGTCGCGCTTGTACTGCGCGTGCCGCTGCCGGTAGTCGGCGAGCTTCAGGATCTCGTGGGCCGGCTCGTGCTTGCGGATGTCCACGTCGGCGTTGCCGTAGCCGTACTCGCCCGGGCCGTACTCGTAGATGTAGTCACCGAGGTGCAGCACCGCGTGCAGGTCGTTGCGCTTGGCCAGGTGCCGGTAGGAGCTGAACCAACCGGCCTGCAGGTTGGCGCAGGAGACCACGCCGAACCGGAGGTTCGCAGGCGAGGTCGTCGCGGCCGGCGCGGTCCGGGTGCGACCGACGGCGCTGTGCGTCGCGGCGTAGACGAACCGGTAGTAGTAGGGCGCCGCCGGCTTCAGCCCGGTCACGTCCACCTTCACGGTGTGGTCGCGGGCCGGCCCGGTGGTGACCTTCCCGGTGGCCGCGATCGTGGTGAACGCGCTGGTCGTGGAGACCTGCCAGGTGACCGAGACGTTCGGGCCCTGGCCGGAGCCGGGCTTGCTGGCCGCGGTCGGGGTGACGCGCGTCCAGAGGACCACTGAGGTCGGGCGCGGGTCCCCGGAGGCGACCCCGTGGGCGAAGTAGGCGTTGGGCATGCCTCATCCAACGACGAAGTTACTGGTGAGTCACTGCCATCTCGCGTGGCGACGGCGTCTGGGGCAGGAGTTCACGGCTGGTTAACCTCACCGTCGCCGGGGGAGTCCTTTCGCTGCTTCGTCTCCAGCTCACCCGGGAGGATCGACCAGCTCTGCAGGTCGACGTGCCGCCCGTTGACGTGGTGCTTGCCGCGGAGCACGCCCTCGAGGGTGTAGCCGACCTTCTCCGCGACCCGGGAGGAGGCGGGGTTGTCGACCGAGATCAGCGCGGTGACCCGGTGGAGCCCCTCGGCGAAGGCCCAGTCCGTGAGCAGGCGCAGGGTCTCGGTGGCGACTCCGCGACCCCGGGCCTCGGGAGCGACGGCGTAGCCGAGCTCGACCTCCCGCTCGGCGCGGTCGACAGGACCGCTGACGGCGTACCCCAGGAACCGGTCGCCGGCGTCCACGATCGCCCACGCCACCCGGGCGTGCCCGTCGAAGCGGGCCAGCCACTGCTCGACCCAGCCGTCGGGCATCGGGTCGGGCGTGCGCGTGAACCGCAGCACCTCGGGATCGGCCATCGTCTCCAGCAGCGCCGGGACGTGCTCGTGGGTCAGCGGGACGAGGTGGAGGCTGCTCACGCCGCGACGCTAGAGCACGATCAGGTCCCGGTGAACTCCGGCGCGCGCTTCTCGGCGAAGGCGCGAGGACCTTCCTTGGCGTCGTTGGACGCGAACACGGCCGCCCCGATCCTGGCGTCGTCCTGCCAGCACTCGTCCTCGTGCTTGCCCTCGGAGCTCCGGATGGTCTTGAGCACGGCTTGGACTGCGAGCGGGCCGTTGGCCGAGATCAGGTCGGCGATCTCGTGGGCCTTGGCCAGCGCCTCCCCGTCGGGTACGACGTGGCCGATCAGCCCGATCTCCTTCGCCTCCGGAGCCTTGATGTGCCGACCGGTCAGCAGCAGCTCGGCCGCCACCGTGTAGGGGAGCTGGCGCACCAGCCGCACGGCCGAGCCGCCCAGCGGGTAGAGCCCCCACCTGGGCTCGGACACCCCGAAGCGGGCCGACTCACCGGCGATCCGGATGTCGGTCGCCTGGAGGATCTCGGTGCCGCCGGCGATCGCCGGACCCTCGACCGCGGCGATCAGCGGCTTGTCCACGCGGTAGCCCTTGAGCAGCGACCGGATCACCGACGGGTCGAACTCGCCGGACTCGAAGCGGTCCGAGGGGGAGCTCGACGACATGGCCTTGAGATCGGCCCCGGCGCAGAAGTAACCACCCGCGCCGGTGAGGATGACCACCCGCACCTCGGGGTCCTCGTTGGCCCGCTCCCAGGCCTGTTCCATGATCGCGAGCATCTCGACGGAGAGCGCGTTCCGGGCCTTCGGGCGGTTCATCGTCACCACCAGCGTGTGCCCTTGGAGCTCCACGAGCGCGTGCGGCTCGTCGGTCTCGCTCGACGTCTGGGCAGTGGTCTGGGAAGGCGTTTCGGTCATGAGGGGCATGCTAGTCAGAAACAAGAACGTGTTCTAGTCTGGCGCCCATGGCCCTGAACATCGCTGACCTCTTCGAGCATGCCGTCGACGCGGCCCCGGACAACCCCGCGGTCAAGATCGGCGACCGCGTCGTGACCTACGCGGAGCTCGAGTCGGAGTCGAACCAGCTCGCCCACTACCTGGCCTCGCAGGGCGTCGGCGAGGGTGACCACGTCGGCATCTACGCCAAGAACAGCATCGAGCACGTCGTCGCCGTGCTGGCGATCGTGAAGATCCGCGCGGTCAACATCAACGTCAACTACCGCTACGTCGAGAACGAGCTGAACTACCTGTTCGACAACGCCGAGGTGGTGGCCCTGGTCCACGAGCGGACCTACGCGCCCCTCGTGGCCGCCTGCGCCCCGAAGCACGCCAGGCTGAAGACGTTCGTCGCCATCCCCGACGTCACGGACCCGGACAACGACAACGACGTCTCCTCCTACGGCGGCGTCCTGCTCGCGGACGCCCTCGAGGGGCAGAGCGCCGAGCGCGACTTCGGGGAGCGGAGTGCCGACGACCTGCACATCATCTACACCGGCGGCACCACCGGCTTCCCCAAGGGCGTGATGTGGCGCCACGAGGACTTCTGGCGCGTGCTCGGCGGCGGCATCGACTTCTACACCGGCACCCCGCTGGAGGAGTACGACCAGTCCAAGCAGGCCACCGACCCGCGGATGGTGACCTTCCCGCTGAGCCCGCTGATGCACGGTGGTGCGCAGGCCGGCCTGCTGATGCACCTCTTCGCCGGCCACCTGACGATCGTCGAGGCGAAGTTCGACGCCCAGCGCACCTGGGAGATCATCGAGCGCGAGGGCGTCCAGCTGATCTTCATGACCGGTGACGCGATGGCCCGGCCCCTCATCGAGGAGTACGAGCGCAAGGCGGCCACCGGCACGCCGTACGACGGGTCCAGCCTGTTCGCCGTCTCCAGCAGTGCCGCCGTGTTCAGCGCCTCGGTCAAGGAGCGCTGGATGGCCGCCTTCCCGAACACCGTGTTCACCGACTCCGTGGGCGCCTCCGAGACCGGCTTCCAGGGGATGGGCCTGCAGGACAAGGACCACATCAGCACCGACGGTCCCGTGGTGGGGCTCGGCCCCAACAGCGTGGTCATCGACGACGACAACCACGTGCTGGACCTGGCCACCAACATCGGCGCCGTCGGCCGGCTCGGTCGCGGCGGCTCGGTGCCGCTGGGCTACTTCAAGGACCCGGAGAAGTCCGCCAAGACCTTCCTGGAGATCGACGGCGAGCGCTACTCGGTGCCCGGCGACTTCGCCCGGATCGAGGAGGGCCACAAGGTCACGCTGCTCGGCCGCGGCTCGAACTGCATCAACACCGGCGGGGAGAAGGTCTACCCCGAGGAGGTCGAGATGGCGCTGAAGGCCCACCCCGACGTCTACGACGTGCTCGTCGTCGGCGTGCCCGACGAGAAGTACGGCCAGTCGGTCACCGCCGTGATCCAGCCGCGCGACGACGCCGGCCTCGAGCTCGGCGAGCTCCGTGACTTCCTGCGGTCCTCTCTGTCCGGCTACAAGCTTCCCCGCGCCATCACCATCGTGGACGAGATCCCGCGCAACGCCACCGGGAAGGCGCAGTACCCCCGCGCCAAGGAGCTGGCCCTGGCCTCGTTCGCCGCCAAGGTCGCCACCTCACCGACAGGAGCCTGACCCCCATGCACACCGATCTCTGTGACCGGTTCGGGATCGAGTTCCCGATCTTCGCCTTCACCCCCTCCGAGCACGTCGCCGCGGCGGTGTCGCGGGCCGGTGGCCTCGGCGTGCTCGGGGCGGTCCGGTTCAACGACTCCGCCGAGCTCGACGAGACCCTGACCTGGCTCGACGAGAACACCGACGGCAAGCCGTACGGCGTCGACGTCGTGATGCCGATGAAGATCCCCACCGAGGGCAAGTCGGTCGACCTCAAGGCGATGATCCCCGAGGAGCACGTCAGCTTCGTCGAGCGCACGCTGCAGCAGCTCGGCGTACCCCCGCTGCCGGAGGGCGAGGGACGTGAGGGCGTGCTCGGCTGGCTGCACTCGATGGCCCGCTCGCACGTCGACGTCGCGCTCAAGCACCGGCCGGTGCTGATCGCCAACGCCCTCGGCTCACCGCCCGTCGACGTCATCGAGCAGGCGCATGCGGCCGGGGTCGCCGTCGCGGCGCTGGCCGGTGCCGCCAAGCACGCGCTGTCGCACCTGAAGAACGGCGTCGACATCATCGTGGCCCAAGGCTACGAGGCCGGCGGCCACACCGGCGAGATCGCCAGCATGGTGCTGACCCCCGACATCGTGGACGCAGTCGGCCCCGACGTACCCGTCCTGGGAGCCGGTGGCATCGGCTCGGGTCGGCAGGTCGCGGCCTCGCTCGCGCTCGGGGCGCAGGGGGTGTGGACCGGCTCCATGTGGCTGACCACCGAGGAGTACTCCAACCTGAACACCAACAAGGGCATGACCGAGGCGTTCCTGCGGGCCACCAGCTCGGACACGGTGCGCACCCGCGTCTACACCGGCAAGCCGGCCCGGCTGCTCAAGACCAGGTGGACCGAGGCCTGGGACGCCGACGACGCACCGACCCCTTTGCCGATGCCGCTGCAGAACCTGCTGGTCTCCGACGCCCACAACCGGATGAACCTGCACGGTGACCCCGACGTCGTCTCGATGCCCGTGGGCCAGATCGTCGGCCGGATGAACGAGGTCAGGTCGGTGGCCGACGTGATGGCCGAGCTCGTGCAGGGCTACGAGGAGGCCGTCGCCCGGCTGGAGAAGATCCGGGGCTGACTCAGCCGCGACGCACCAGCAGGACGAGCGAGACCGCCGCCAGCACGCCGACCAGCACCGCGAAGATCACCCCGGCGGGCACCAGCCCGAACGCGGTGGCCGCGAGCCCGACGCCGACCACCGGGAGCGAGATCCCGATGTAGAGCACCACGAAGAACGCCGACGAGATCGCTCCTCGCTGGTCCGCGGGGCTGACCTCGCCGACCGAGCCGAGCCCGGCCCGGAAGGTCAGCCCCTGGCCGAACCCGGCCACCAGGCCGCCGGCGACCAGGAACAGCATCGACTCCAGCAGCAGGCTGATCGAGAGCACGGCCATGCCGGCGATCAGCGCCGCACATCCGACGCTCAGCCCGGCGGCGGTGCTCAGCCGGAGCGAGAACGCCTGGCCCGCGACCGACGCCGCGAAGACGAGCAGGACGACGGCACCGACCAGCAGGGGACTGGAGTGGTGCAGCACCGTGCCGAGGAAGGCCGGCGACACCGCGGTGAACAGGCCGAGGACGGCGAAGCCCGCGAATCCGGCGATGGACGCCCCGACGAAGACGGGGCGGACCTCGCCCGGCACGTGCACCCGCTGCGGTCGCAGGTGGGGGGAGTCGACGCGGCGTACGGTCTCGGGCGCGAGCAGCAGGCACCCCGCCGCCACGGCGATCAGGGCGAGGTCGACCAGGAACGGCAGCGTCAGCGGGTGCGGCGCCCACTGCGCGAGGGCACCGGCCACGAGTGGGCCCAGCCCGAGCCCGGCCGTGTTGGTGGCCGCTGCGACCAGGCCAGCGCGGGCCTTGTGCTCGGCGGAGGCGAGGTCGACGATCGCGGCGGTCGCCGTACCGGTGAAGATGCCGGCGGAGAGACCGGAGACCACCCGCGCGACATACAGCCAGGGCAGGGCGGAGGGGAGCAGGAACACCGCGGCCGTGAGCGCCGAGCACACCAGGCCGGCGAACAGCATCGGCTTGCGGCCCACCTGGTCGGACCAGTGGCCCGACAGCAGCAGCGCGGCGATCACGCCGACGGGGTAGGCCGCGAACACGAGCGTGGTGGTGAGCTCGCCGAAGCCGAGCCGGGCCTCGAGAAACGGGTAGAGCGGGGTGGGCAGCGTGGTGCCGAGCATCGCGACCACGAAGGCCACGCTGACCAGCGCCATGGCCGTACGGCGCCGCGCCGGCGTGGCGGTGTCGGGCATGGGAAGAACCCTAGGAGTACGCCGTCCCGCGTTCCTCGCGGACCCAGACGGTCCCGCCGCCGCGGAGTCCCTGGAGCTTGAGGGCGCGCTTGAGCACCTTGTTCGTGGCCGTCCTAGGGAGGTCGTCCATGATCCGCACGTAGCGGGGGCGCGACTTGGTGCCCAGGTCGGGCTGCTCGTCGAGGAACCGCTCGAAGCCGGACGGGGTGAGCTCCCCGACCAGCACGAGGGCGGTGACCAGCTGGTCACCGGACGCGGGGTCGGGGACGGCGTACGCCGCGGCCTGGGCGATGGCCGGGTGCCGGACGAGGATCCGCTCGATCGGGGCGGCAGCGAGGTTCTCACCGTCGACCCGGAGCCAGTCGGCGGTGCGTCCGGCGTAGTAGACGAAGCCCTCCTGGTCGCGGTAGGCGAGGTCGCCGCTCCAGTACATGCCACCGCGCATCCGCTCGGCGGTGGCGGCCTCGTCGTTGTAGTAGCCCGCGAACTGCCCGCTCCCGGTGGTGTTCACCAGCTCGCCCGTGGCCTCGTCGAGGTTGGTCACCCGGCCGGTGTCGTCGAGGACCGCGCGCGGACACTCCTGGAGCGTCCCGGGGTCGAGCACGGCGATGCCCTCGAGCGGCACGCCGAGCGAGCCGGGCGGGGTCCCCGGGATCCGGGAGATCACCACGGCGTTCTCGGTGGACCCGAAGCCGTCGACCACGACGCAGCCGAACCGTTCCGCGAACGCCTTGATGTCGCGGTCACCAGCCTCGTTGCCGAAGGCCAGCCGCAGGGGGTTGTCGGCGTCGTCGGGCAGCTCAGGGGTGGCGAGCACGTAGGTCAGCGGCTTGCCGACGTAGTTGAGGTAGGTGGCACCGTAGTGCCGGACGTCCGCCAGCAGCCGGCTCGCCGAGAACGTCTCGGCCAGGGCGACGGTGGCCCCGCAGGTCAGGGCCGGCCCCCAGCCCGCCATCACCGAGTTGGAGTGGAACAGCGGCATCGACACGTAGAACACGTCGTTGCGACCCAGCCCGAGGCGATCGGTCAGGTAGGCACCCGGGTAGGTGATCTTCTCGTGCGTGATCCGGACGGCCTTCGGCTCGCCGCTGGTGCCGGAGGTGAAGATCAGCATGAACAGCGACCCGGGCACCGGAGACGCCACGGGCGGGGTGGTGGGCGCATCCTGCACCCGGGCCGTCCACGCCGGGTCGTCACTGCGTACGACGCGCACCTCGCCGAGGTCGACCCCGTCGAGCAGCGGCTCGAGGCGGGCGTCCACGAGCACGACCTGGCAGTCGGCCCGGACGATGTCGGCGGCCAGCGCCGCCCCGCGACGTGTGGTGTTCAGCCCGATGGCGACGTGGGCCCCGAGCCCCGCGGCCCCGAGCTGGAAGACCATCTCGGGGGTGTTGTCCATCAGCAGGCCGACGTGGGCCGGCCGGCCGGGGTCGAGCAGGCCGGCAAGTGCGTGCGCCCGCCGGGCCGACTGCTCGACGTACTGCTGCCACGACCAGCGCTCGTCACCGGACAACAGCGCCGGGTGGTCGTCGCCGGCCCGCGCCAGCAGCGCGTCACGGATCGTCGACACGGTCAGGCGGGCTCGTGCGCCAACAGGGCGCCCAGCGCGCGGGCCTGGTCGGTCGTCCCGCCCAGGGTGAACTCGTGGCGCTTGGCGGCGGTGAAGTAGCGGTGCGCCTCGCCGTCGAGGTCGATGCCGACGCCCCCGTGCACGTGCACGGTCGTGTGCGCCACCTGGTGACCCGCGTCGGCGGCCCACAGCTTGGCGATCGCCACGTCGGCGTCCGCCGGCAACCCTTCGCTGAGCTTCCAGGCGGCCTGCCACATGGTCAGCCGCGCGCCGAGCACGTCGATGTAGCCGTCGGCCAGGCGCTGCGAGACGGCCTGGAAGGTGCCGATCGGCCGGCCGAACTGCTCCCGCGTCTTGGCGTACGACGAGGTCAGCGTCATCGCGCCCTCGAGCGTGCCCAGCTGCTGGGCGCACACGGCGACCGTCAGGCGCTGCGTCAGCCACTCGATGACCTCGGCGCCACCACCGATGCCACCGAGCACCCGATCCATCGGCACCGCGGTGCGGTCGAGCTCGAGACGGCCGACGACGTCACCGTCGCTCACCCGCTGCGGCGTGACGACCACGCCCGGGTCGTCGGCGTGCACCAGGAAGACGGTGACGCCCTCGGCCGTGGAGGCGGGCACGACGAACAGCCCGGCCAGCGTCCCCGCCGGCACCACGACCTTGGCCCCGGTCAGCAGCCAGGAGGAGCCGTCGTTCTCGGCCCGGGTGACCGGTTCTGCCGGGGCGAACGCGCGGTCCTCCGACAGGGCGGTGGTCAGCACCGAGCCGCCCGACGCGGCCTCCGGCAGCCACCGGGCCTGCTGGGCCCGGCTGCCGAACTGGCTGATCGCCAGCGCGGTCACCGCGTGGGTGCCGAGCGGCACCGGTGCCACGGTGCGCCCGACCTCGACCAGCACCCGGCACAGCTCGACGAGGCCGAGCCCGCTGCCGTCGTGGTCCTCCGGGACGGTGAGCGCGACGAGGCCGGCCTCGCTGAGCGCGGTCCACAGGGCGCGGTCGAAGCGCTCGCCCTCGGCGTCCACGGCACGGAGCCGCTCGGGGGTGGTGTGGTCGGCGAGGATGGTGGCGGCCAGGTCGGCCGCCTCGGTCGCCTCTGCGGTGGGTTCGAAGTCCATGGCTGTCCTATCGCTTCGCGGCTGGGAGGCCGAGGCCGACGTACCCGATGATGTCGCGCTGGATCTCGTTGGTCCCGCCGCCGAAGGTCATCACCAGCGAGGAGCGGTAGAACCGCTCGAGCCGTCCGCGGAGCACCGCCCCCGGCGAGCTGGCCGCCACCAGCGACTTGGGACCGACGACCTCCATCAGCGAGCGGTAGACCTCGGTCGCCATCTCGGACCCGTAGACCTTGGTGGCCGAGGCGTCGGCGGGGGAGAGGTCCTTCACCGCCGAGGCGAGCTGCCAGTTGAGCAGCTTGAGCATGTCGGCGCGGGCCTGCGCGCGCCCCAGCAGCACCTGCACCCACTCGGAGTCGATCACCCGGTGCCCGTCCGGGTTGCGGGTCTGCTGCGCCCACTCGGTGACCAGCTCGATCGAGTGGGTGACCGGCGCCGCCGAGGTGAGGGCGACCCGCTCGTGGTTGAGCTGGTTGGTCATCAGGGCCCAGCCGCCGTTGAGCTCCCCGACGAGGTTGTCGCGCGGCACCCGGACGTCCTCGTAGTAGGTGGCGCTGGTGCCCACGCCGGCGATGGTGTGCACCGGTGTGAAGGTGAAGCCGGGGCTGTCGGCGGGCACCAGGATCATCGAGAGGCCCTTGTGGCGGGGCAGGTCCGGATCGGTGCGGCAGGCCAGCCAGATGTAGTCGGCGTACTGGATCAGCGAGGTCCACATCTTCTGACCGTTGATCACCCACTCACTCTGCCCATTCGAGGTGGCCTCCAGCCGGGCGCGGGTCTTGAGGCTGGCCAAGTCGGTGCCTGAGTCGGGCTCGGAGTAGCCGATCGAGAAGTGCATCTCGCCCTTGAGGATCTTGGGCAGCATCTCGTGCTTCTGCGCGTCGGTGCCGAACCGCATGATCGTCGGCCCGACGGTGTTCAGGGTCAGGTAGGGGATCGGCACCCCGGCGATGGCGGCCTCGTCGGTGAAGATCAGCTGATCCATCATCGAGCGGTTCTGGCCGCCCCACTCCTCGGGCCAGCCGATGCCCAGCCAGCCGTCGTGGCCGATCTCGCGGATGACGTCGCGGTAGACGTCGGTGGCCCCGAACTCGCCTCCCTCGCCCGCCCCGGGCTCGAAGTCGTTCGTCGCGGCGGACAGGCCGGCGCGCCGCTCGGGGGTGACCAGGGCGGCGAAGTACTCGCGCAGCTCGGCGCGCAACGCCTCCTGCTCGGCTGTCAGCGCGATGTGCATGGGGCTCCTGACCAGGTTCGGGGCACGACTCGGCCGGATGGCGGCCACCCACAAAACTATAACCTGTTCTTGTTCTGGTCCACCGTGCCGCCGCATCGTGACGGGTGCCGGGTCGGGCATGGGGCGCACGCCCAGCGAGCGGATGTCGCTACGCTTCGTGGCCCAGTGGAGACTGGCCTGGTTGCGCTCAAAACTGTAACCTGTTCTTGTTTTGCACCCGTTCCTCGACCGCACCGGATTGAGAGGCACCCGCGATGAGCGACACCCGCTACCTCGACCAGGGCAAGCCGCCCGAGCGGTTCGCCCGCGGCTGGCACTGCTTGGGCCCCGTCGACACGTTCCGTGACGGCGAGCCGCACGCGGTGACAGCGTTCGGCGGCAAGCTGGTGGTGTGGGCCGCCCAGGACGGCACCCTGAACGTGCTGGACGGCTACTGCCGACACATGGGCGGCGACCTGACCCAGGGAACGGTCAAGGGCAACGAGATCGCCTGCCCCTTCCACGACTGGCGGTGGGGCGGCGACGGCAAGTGCAAGGCGATCCCCTACGCCCGGCGCATCCCGCTGCGGGCGCGGACCCAGAAGTACGAGACCGCCGAGCGCAACGGCCTGCTGATGATCTGGCACGACGTCGAGGGCACCGCCGCCGACGAGAGCCTGCTGCCACCGGAGCTCGACGACATCATGAACTCCGACGTCTACTCCGACTGGAGCTGGAGCGTCCTCGACGTCCCCACCGCGCACTGCCGCGAGATCGTCGACAACGTGGTGGACATGGCGCACTTCTTCTACATCCACTTCGCCTTCCCGACTAGCTTCCGCAACGTCTTCGAGGGGCACATGGCCACGCAGTTCATGGAGTCGACCGGACGGCCCGACATGATGGGCAAGGGCTACGGCGACGAGGACCTGGTGCTCAAGTCCGAGGCCACCTACTTCGGCCCGTCGTTCATGATCAACTGGCTCAAGAACGACTACAAGGGCTTCGTCACCGACGTCGTGCTGGTCAACTGCCACATCCCGACGAGCGACAACTCCTTCGTCCTTCAGTACGGCCTGAAGGTGCTCAAGCCCCAGGGCGTGGACGAGAAGACCACCGACTACATCAGCGAGAAGTACACCGAGATGTTCGGCGAGGGGTTCCTGCAGGACGTGCACATCTGGCTCAACAAGGCCCCCGTGCAGAACCCGCTGCTGTGCGAGGAGGACGGGCCGGTCTACCAGCTGCGCCGCTGGTACGAGCAGTTCTACGTGGACCAGGCCGACGTCGCCCCGGAGATGACCGAGCGCTTCGAGTTCGAGGTGGACACCACCAAGGCCAACGAGTACTGGCGCACGGAGGTCTCCGAGAACCTCGCGAAGCGGGCGGCTGAGGAGTCGTCGGCCGAGGCCTCGGTGCCCACGGCGGCCGGCGGGGTGTGATGGTCTCCTTCGCACCGACCAGCGACGAGACGCTGGAGGACCAGCGCCTCTACACCCAGGCCCGCCTCACCGAGGTCGCCTGCCTCGACTGCCTCGCCAAGGTCGGGGTGAAGAAGAACAGCGAGCACCACACCTCCATCCAGTGGCACGCCGACTCGCTTGCGCAGTGCGCTGAGTTCCGCAAGATGGAGGGCGAGCCCGGGGGCCGCCACGTCTACGCGTCCTGCCCGCGGCTGAGCTCCTCCATCGATCGCGCCGTGGCCGAGGGTGAGCTCGAGATCGGGGCCCTGGATGGCTACTGAGTCCTTCGTCCTGAAGGTGCTCGAGGTCGTCGAGGAGACCGCTGACGCGCACTCGATCGTGTTCGAGGTGCCGGACGACCTCGCGGAGCGGTTCTCCTACACGCCCGGGCAGTTCCTCACCGTCGCCGTACCCAGTGACCAGACCGGCCTCGCCGCGCGCTGCTACTCGCTCTCGTCGGCGCCGCACACCGGCCGGCACCAGATCACCGTGAAGCGCACCGTCGACGGCTACGCGTCCAACTGGCTCTGCGACAACCTGCGTGAGGGCGACACCCTGCGCGTGCTGCCGCCCAGCGGCATCTTCACCCCGCGCGACCTCGAGTCCGACCTGCTGCTGTTCGCCGGTGGCTCGGGCGTCACACCGGTCATGTCGATCACCCGCACGGCGCTGGAGAAGGGGCACGGCAAGGTCGTGCTGTTCTACGCCAACCGCGACGAGACGTCGGTGATCTTCGCCCGGGAGCTCGCCCAGCTGTCCGCGGAGTACGCCGACCGCCTCGTCGTCGTGCACTGGCTGGAGTCCGTGCAGGGCCTGCCCACCCAGGAGCAGCTGAAGGCGTTCGCGACCCACTTCTCCGCCTACACGGCGTTCGTCTGCGGGCCGGCCCCGTTCATGAAGGCCGTCGTCGAGTCGCTCAAGGAGCTCGGCTTCCCGCGCGACCGCCGCCACCAGGAGAAGTTCGTCTCGCTCGGCGGCAACCCGTTCGGCGACGTCGAGGAGATGCAGGCCGCCGCCAAGACCCTCGCCGAGGCCGACGACCACGAGGACGACGACGCCCGGGCCGTCACCGGGCCCGTCACCGTCGAGGTCGATCTCGACGGGCAGGACTACTCCTTCGACGACTGGCAGGGCGACAAGCCGCTGCTCGAGTTCCTCGAGGAGAAGGGCCTCGACGCGCCGTTCTCCTGCCGCGAGGGCAACTGCAGCGCCTGCGCCTGCGTCGTCCTCGAGGGCGAGGTCACGATGAAGAACAACGAGGTCCTCGACGCCGACGACCTCGCCGACGGCATCCGCCTCGTCTGCCAGTCCCTCCCCGCCAGCGAGAAGCTCCGGATCAGCTACAACGGCTGATGCGCTCAGCAACTGACCTGAGGAGGGCCACATGTCCGACGAGGAGCAGCGGATCGAGCAGCTGATCCGGAGCTGGGCCGTCGCCGTCCACGACGGGGACATCGACGCGGTGCTGGCCCAGCACACCGACGACATCGTGATGTTCGACGTACCCCCGCCGGACCAGGGTGTCCGCGGGATCGACGCCTACCGCGCGACCTGGCCCGGCTTCTTCGAGTGGCAGCGGGGTGCCGTCTTCGACATCGAGTCGCTCCACGTCACAGCCGGCGAGGGCGTCGCCTTCGCCCACGCGCTGCTGCCTTGCGACACCCCCGAGGGCCTGACGACCAACCCCGACCGCCGCCTGCGCCTGACCCTCGGGCTGCGCCGCGAGAACGGCGACTGGGTCGTGGCCCACGAGCACCACTCGTTCCCTCTGGACGGCTGAGCCGCTCCCACGTCCTGTGCGCGTCACCAGCCCCGCTCGCGCCACTCATCGAGGTGGGGACGCTCGTTGCCGAGGACGGAGTCGTTGCCGTGGCCGGGGTAGAACCAGGTCTCGTCGGGGAGCCGGTCGAAGACCTTGGCGCTGACCTCCTCGACGAGGGTCTGGAAGGCCTCCGCGTCGCCGAAGGTGTTGCCGACGCCGCCGGGGAAGAGGCTGTCGCCGGTCCAGAGGTGGGGGGTGCCGTCGGGGTCGTCGTACAACAGCGCGATGGAGCCCGGCGTGTGGCCGACGAGGTGGATGACCTCGAGCCGGCACTCACCGAACTCGACGGTGTCACCGTGCTGGACCGCATCGTCGACGGGCACTTCGGTCTGCTCGGTGATCGCGGCCGCGTCGTCGGCGCCGGCCACCACGACGGCACCGGTGGCGGCCACGACGTCGGCCAGGGCGCGGTGGTGGTCCCAGTGCCGGTGGGTGGTGATCACCTTGGTGATGCCCGAGGCGCCGATCAGCTCCCGGAGCTTCTCGGGCTCGGCGGCCGCGTCGATGAGCACCTGCTCGTCGGTCGCCCGGCAGCGCAGCAGGTAGCAGTTGTTCGACATGTCCGGGTCCACGGCGAGCTTCGTGACGATCAGGCCCGCCAGCTCTCGGGTGTCAGGAGGACCGCCGGGGGAGACCTCGCCGGAGTAGGGGCCGGTGTTGCCGATGCTCGCTGCCATGGGGCCCAGCCTAGGGTCGAGGCATGCACCACCCGAAACCTGACAAGCCCGGCCCCGGACAGGAGTCCGTCTGGGGCTACCCACGCCCGCCACGCCTCGAGGAGAGCCAGGACTCGATCGTCGTCGAGCTCGGTGGCCGCGTCATCGCGCGTACGACGCGCAGCTGGCGGGTCCTCGAGACCAGCCACCCGCCGACGTACTACCTCCCGGCGGCCGCCTTCGTCGACGGCGCGCTGCGCCCGGCCGAGGGGGCCAGTTGGTGCGAGTGGAAGGGACAGGCGTCGTACTTCGACCTCGTCGCCGGCGACGTGGTCTCGCCCGCGGCGGCCTGGACCTACCGCGCCCCGACGCGGGGATTCCTGGCCATCGCAGACACGATCGCGGTGATGCCGGCCATGGTCGACCGGATCCTGGTCGACGACGAGGTGGTGCAGCCGCAGCCGGGACGGTTCTACGGCGGCTGGATCACCAGCCGCGTCGTCGGCCCCTTCAAGGGCGAGCCCGGCACGATGGGCTGGTGAGTCTCAGGTGCGGGTGGCCCGCACCCAGGGACCAAGAGGTGGAAGCGCGTCGCAGGAGAGCCCCTCGCCCGCACCACGCCCGGTGAGCCACCAGCCGAGGTCGGCACCGGTGCCGGTGACGGTCACACCACCGGGCCCGCCCACCTGCCATTCCCGGCCGAGGTCGGTGGCACGCAGCCGGAACGGTCCCGCCGCGGCGTGGTCCGGGCTGACGGCGTCGAGCAGCTCCACGACGAAGTCCTCGGGCCAGTCGTGGCGCGTGTACGACGTCCCGAGGTCGACGTGGTGGATCTCGACCTCCCGCCGCCGCGTCGGTACGACGGTCCGCATCGCCCAGGCGGGACCGCCGGGCAGCCGGTCGATGTGGCCGGCCCAGTGCGTCTCGCCCATCCGGCCCACCGCGTCCCCGAAGTCGGTGGTGGACGCGAGGTGCCGCTCGCGCAGGTTGCTCGGCTCCTCCCGGGACAGCTCCTCGATGTCGCCGTCGCGCTGCTCGTCGGACTCGTACATCGGGACCGGATCGTCATGCACCAGCCCGTCGATCGCCGCCGCCAGCACGGTGGCGTTCAGGGCGACGTGGGCCACGACGTGGCCGCGTGTCCAGCCCGGCAGCAACGACGGTGCCGCCAGGTCGTCCGCGGCCAGCGCGTCCACCGTGCGCGTGTAGGCCTGCGAGGAACGGTCCAGGCCGGACAGGTCACCGGGGTGCATGGCTCCACCAAACACCTGCGGACCCGTCGTGGCAACGCCGGTCAGGCCAGCTCGAAGTCGGCGAAGTCGAAGCCGGGGGAGACCAGGCAGCTGACCAACGCGTCCGCCGGGCCGGGCACGGTCCGCTGCCAGACGCCCGCAGGCACCACCGCCTGCGTGACCTGGTCGGAGCCGGCGCCCACGACCGTCGAGGAGGCGAGGACCGGCGTAGGGTCCGTCCCGCCGAGCTCGAGCGTCACGCTGCCCAGGTGCGCCAGCCACACCTCGTCCGACCGCACCCGGTGCCAGGCCGAGCTCTCGCCCGCCGGCAGCAGGAAGTGGATCAGCGTCGCGGTGGCGCGCCGCCGGCCGTCGGGGAGCTCCACGCTCTCCGGCGAGGCCCAGGTCTGGCGGAACCAGCCGCCCTCCGGGTGGGGTGACAGGTCCAGTGCGGCGGCCAGGTCCGGTCGGGAATCCATCCGACAAGGCTAGGGTCAGGCCCGTGAGCCTCAGCGCAGCCACTCGTCCCGGAGCGGGCGTCGTCGTCCCTACCGCCGCGCTGCTGGGCTCGGTGTTCGTGCTGGGCCTGACGCTGGGCTGGACCTTCCTGAGCATGCGCACCGTGATGGACGTCGGCGGGGCGTGCGCCGACGGCGGCCCCTACGTCAGCGCCCAGCCGTGCCCCGACGGCAGCTGGGTGATCGGGCTGGCCATCCCGGTGATGCTGCTCTCCGCGTTCCTGGGCTCGTTCGCCGCGGCCCGGCTGTCCGCGCCCAACCTGCTGATCCCGATGTGGCTGGTGCTGTTCGGGTCGCTGGGCTGGAACTTCCTAAAGTACGGCCTCGGCGAGCCGGGCAACGCGGGCTTCGTCGTGTGCGGTGTCGTCTTCGAGCTGATGGCCCTGCCGGCGCTCGTCGTCATCGGCATCGGGCTCCGGGCGTGCCTGCGCACGGCGGACGGCGCGAGGTCGCCGGTGCTGACCTGGGCGCTGGCCTACCCGTTGGTCGGAGCGGCGGGCGCGCTGGTCGGCGTGGTCACCTTCCACACGATGGCCTGAGGGATCAGCACTCGTCGTCCGCGATCGGCAGGAACACCGACTGCATCCGGCGCCGCGGGGGTGCCACGGACTGCGGGCCGAAGACGCGGGCCCTCGTCGAGGCCGTCAGCACCCCGAGGGGTGCCGTGAGCAGGTAGGAGCAGGCGACGACCAGTCCCGTCGTCGAGGCGTCGAGCACGAGGCCGACGACCAGGGCCACGGCCAGGACGGTCGTCACGGTCCGTGCCTGCCGGGTCCGCGGTGACAGCAGGCCGCGGAAGGACCGGAAGCGCACCGTGGTGATCATCAGCAGCGCGGGCACGACGCTCACGCCCACCGGGACCAGTATCCAGGGACCGTGCTCGGAGGTCTGCAGGGCCAGGATCGTCGCGATCACCACCAGCGTCGCGCCGGGGCTGGGCAGGCCCACGAAGTACTTCTTGTCGGCCAGCGGGTCCACCGTGACGTTGAACCGGGCCAGCCGGAAGGCGGCGCAGGCCAGCCAGAAGAACGCCGACAGCCAGGCCAGGACCGGGTTCTCCGGAAGGGCCCAGGTGTGCACCAGCACGGCCGGGGCCAGGCCGAAGGACACCAGGTCGGCCAGCGAGTCCAGCTGCACGCCGAACGGCGAGGTCGCCCCCACCAGGCGGGCGACCGCCCCGTCGGCGATGTCGAGGACGATCGAGCCGGCCAGCATGATCGCGGCCCAGTGGAAGTGGTCGTCGAACGCGAGCAGGATCGCCGAGAAGCCGCAGGCCATGTTGCCCGTGGTGAACATGCTCGGCGAGGTGACCCGGAGCCGCTCCTTCGGGTTGAGCTGGCGCAGCGAGACGACCGCGGCGCCGGACGGGGACTTGAGCCGCCACCGGTCGAGCAGCCGTCGGTTGGCCTTCTCGGCGGCGGGCGTCAGGGTGCGCTCCCCGGGGCGGGCCAGCGGGCGATGACGGTCTCACCGGCGGTGGTGCGGTCACCGGCGGCGGCGAGCAGCTCGACGCCCGGCGGGAGGAAGACGTCCATGCGGGAGCCGAACTTCATCAGGCCGATGCGCTGGCCGGTCCGCAGCTCGTCACCGACCCGGACCCGGGTGACGACCCGGCGCGCGACCAGTCCGACGATCTGGCGGAAGACCACCCGGCGGACCTCGCCGTCGACCGTGTCGGTGAGCGTGATCTCGCTGCGCTCGTTCTCGGTGGCACTTTCGAACCGGTAGGCCGCGTGCCACTTCCCCGGCCGGTAGGTGACCGCCTCCACCCGCCCGCTGTAGGGCGTGCGGTTGATGTGCACGTCGAACAGCGACAAGAAGATGCTCACCTGCTGCCAGTGGCCGGCCGGGGCCACGCCCACCTGACCGGGGCCGACGTACATCACCTTGCCGTCGGCCGGGGCCACCACCACGTCGGGACCGGGCTGTCGGTGGTCCGGCGTACGGTCGGGGTCGCGGAAGAAGGCGGCGATGCCGAGGGGCAGCGCGGACAGCGCCGCCGCGGTCCGTCGGCGCCCCGTCAGGGCAGCGACGAGCGCGGGCACGGCGCCCACGGCGATGGCGGGCGCTGCGGCCGGGTCGATGGCTCGGGAGTAGGAGGGCACGGATGGAAACAGTAGGCCTTGGGTACGTCCGGTGCTCAGACCGCCCGCGTGGCGGCTTGTCGCATCCAGTAAGATGGCGAACACTTGTTCGAACCATTCACATCCACCGCAGGGGTCTCTTTAGTGGCTGATCAACTGGTCATCCGGGGCGCGCGCGAGCACAACCTGAAGGACGTCTCGCTCGACCTTCCTCGCGACTCGCTGATCGTCTTCACCGGGCTCTCGGGCTCAGGCAAGTCCAGCCTGGCGTTCGACACGATCTTCGCGGAGGGGCAGCGTCGCTACGTCGAGTCGCTCTCGGCCTACGCGCGCCAGTTCCTGGGCCACATGGACAAGCCCGACGTCGACTTCAACGAGGGCCTCAGCCCGGCGGTGTCGATCGACCAGAAGTCCACCTCGAAGAACCCGCGCTCGACGGTCGGCACCATCACCGAGGTCTACGACTACCTCCGGCTGCTCTACGCCCGGGCCGGCCGTCCGCACTGCCCCGTGTGCGGCTCACCGATCGAGCGGCAGACCCCGCAGCAGATCGTGGATCGCATCCTCCAGCTGGAGGAGGGCACCCGCTTCCAGGTGCTCGCGCCGGTCATCCGCGGCCGCAAGGGCGAATACATCGAGCTGTTCCGCAGCCTGCAGTCGCAGGGCTTCAGTCGCGCCCGGGTCAACGGCGACACGATCCAGCTCGCGGAGCCGCCCAAGCTCGACAAGCAGAAGAAGCACACGATCGAGGTCGTGGTCGACCGGCTGGCCGTGAAGCCGACCGCCAAGCGCCGGCTCACCGACTCCATCGAGACCGCGCTCAACCTGGCCTCCGGGCTGGTGCTCCTCGACCTGGTCGATCTGGACGCCAAGGACCCCAACAAGGAGCTGCGCTTCTCCGAGCGGATGGCGTGCCCCAACGAGCACGACATCGACACCGACGAGCTCGAGCCGCGGTCCTTCTCGTTCAACTCCCCGTTCGGCGCCTGCCCCACGTGCCACGGCCTGGGCACCCGGATGGAGGTCGACCCCGAGCTCGTGATCGCCGACCCGGGTGCCACGCTCGGCGAGGGCGTCATCGGCCCGTGGTCGGGGGCGCACGTCGCCGACTACTTCACCCGGCTGCTGGCCGCCCTGGGTGACGAGCTGGGCTTCGACCTGAACACCCCGTGGGAGGACCTGCCGGCCAAGGGCCGCAAGGCGATCCTCGAGGGCCACTCGACGAAGGTCCACGTGCGGCACACCAACCGCTACGGCCGCGAGCGGTCCTACTACACCAACTTCGAGGGCGTCCGTCCCTACATCGAGCGGCGCCACCGCGAGGCCGAGACCGACACCAGCCGTGACCGGTTCGAGGGCTTCATGCGCGAGGTGCCGTGCCCGGTCTGCCAGGGCACCCGCCTCAAGCCGGTGTCGATGGCCGTCACCCTGGGCGACAAGGACGAGGGCGGGCTCAACATCGCCGAGGTCTGCCACCTGCCGATCGACGAGGCGGCCGCCTTCCTCAACGACGTCGAGCTGTCGCACCGCGAGCGCCAGATCGCCGAGCGGGTGCTCAAGGAGATCCAGGAGCGGCTGCGGTTCCTGCTCGACGTGGGGCTCGACTACCTCTCCCTCGACCGGCCGTCGGCGACACTCTCCGGCGGCGAGGCCCAGCGCATCCGGCTGGCGACCCAGATCGGGGCGGGGCTGGTGGGCGTGCTCTACGTCCTCGACGAGCCGAGCATCGGCCTGCACCAACGTGACAACAAGCGGCTGATCGAGACGCTGGTGCGGCTCAAGGACCTCGGCAACACCCTGATCGTGGTCGAGCACGACGAGGACACCATCATGACGGCCGACTGGGTCGTCGACATCGGCCCGGGCGCCGGTGAGCACGGTGGCCAGGTGGTCCACTCCGGCACGGTCAAGCAGCTGCTCAAGCACCGTGACTCCGAGACCGGGATGTACCTCTCCGGCCGCAAGTCGATCCCCGTCCCCGCCGTACGCCGTCCGCCGACGCCGGGCCGCGCGCTGACCGTGCACGGCGCCCACGAGAACAACCTGAAGAACGTCGACGTCACGTTCCCGCTCGGGTGCTTCGTCGCGGTGACCGGTGTGTCCGGCTCGGGCAAGTCGACGCTGGTCAACGACATCCTCTACACCTCGCTGGCCAAGCAGATCTACAACGCCCGCACCGTGCCGGGCCGGCACCGCAAGATCAGCGGCGTCGAGCACGTCGACAAGGTGATCCACGTCGACCAGTCGCCGATCGGGCGTACGCCGAGGTCCAACCCGGCCACCTACACCGGGGTCTTCGACCACGTCCGCAAGCTGTTCGCCTCCACGCCCGAGGCGAAGATGCGCGGCTACCTCCAGGGTCGGTTCTCGTTCAACGTCAAGGGCGGGCGCTGCGAGGCCTGCTCGGGCGACGGCACGATCAAGATCGAGATGAACTTCCTGCCGGACGTCTACGTCCCCTGCGAGGTCTGCCACGGCGCCCGCTACAACCGCGAGACGCTCGAGGTGCACTACAAGGGCAAGACGATCGCCGACGTGCTGAACATGCCGATCGAGGAGGCCGTCGACTTCTTCGCGGCGATCCCGGCGATCTCCCGCCACCTGACCACGCTGGTCGAGGTCGGGCTCGGCTACGTCCGGCTCGGGCAGCCCGCCACGACGCTGTCCGGCGGCGAGGCCCAGCGGGTCAAGCTCGCCAGCGAGCTGCAGAAGCGCAACACCGGCAGCACCGTCTACGTGCTCGACGAGCCCACCACGGGCCTGCACTTCGAGGACATCCGCAAGCTGCTCGGAGTCCTCTCCAGCCTGGTCGACAAGGGCAACACCGTCCTGGTCATCGAGCACAACCTCGACGTGATCAAGACCTCCGACTGGGTCATCGACATGGGCCCGGCGGGCGGCAACAAGGGCGGCACCGTGGTCGCGACCGGCACTCCCGAGGAGGTCGCAGCGCACCCGGACAGCTTCACCGGTGAGTTCCTGCGACCGCTGCTCGACGGCACCGGACGCACCGCACAGCCGGCCCAGCGGGGTCGTACGACCAATGGACAGGCGCGCCGGTCAGCCGCACGCACGTAGGTTGAAGCGACAACCACCAGATCCAGCGGAGGCTCCATGAGTGAGAACGAGACGACGAACCAGAACCTGGCCTCGCGTCGGGCCGTGATCGGTGGCTTCGTGGGCCTCGGGGTCGGGGTGCCGCTCGTCGCGGCCTGCGGCTCGGGCTCCGAGGCGAGCAGCGGCGGCAGCGGCGGCACGACGGGCTCGGGTGCGATCGGCAAGTCCTCCGAGGTGCCGGTCGGTGGCGGCAAGATCTTCACGTCCGAGAAGGTCGTGGTGACCCAGCCGACCGAGGGCGACTTCAAGGCGTTCAGTGCGATCTGCACCCACCAGGGCTGCCCGGTCAGCAAGATCAGCGGTGAGGACATCGACTGCACCTGCCACGGCAGCAAGTTCTCCATCAAGGACGGCTCGGTCGTCCACGGGCCGGCGACCAGGGGCCTCGAGGCCCTGAAGGTCAGCGTCGCCGGCGGCGAGATCACCGTGACCTGAGCCGTCGGCGCAGGCTCCTCAGTGCTCGGCCTTGACGGTCAGGACCGGGCACGGCGCGTCCAGGAGGATGTGCTGAGCGGTGCTGCCGGTGATCAGCTTGCCGACCGGAGAGCGTCGGCGCAGGCCGATCACGACCAGGTCGGCGGAGCTGCTCAGGGCAGCGCCCAGGATCGCCTCCGCGGCGGGCTTCCCGTCCGTCGGCTGCAGCACCTCGTGCTCGATGTCAGCAGCGGTGAGCTCGGCGTCGACCGCGTCCACGTCCTGCGCGCTCGCGAAGCTCGGGTGCGAGTAGTCGCCGTTGCGCCCGGTGTTGACCACGACCAGCCTGGCACCCGTGGCACCGGCCAGCCGCTTCGCGTGGTCGAACGCCGCAGCGCCTTCCGGCGTAGGGAGATAACCCACCACGATGGTGCCGATCTCGCTGCTCATCGCAGGCTCTGCTCGTTCTCCGGCACGGTCATCGCGCCGGTCATGATCGCAACCGCGTCCTGCATCGAGTGGGACTGCGGCGAGATCACGGCCGCACGCCCGCCGAGGCGTTGCACGTGGATCCGGTCGGCGGTCTCGAAGACGTTGGGCATGTTGTGGCTGATCAGGATCACGCCGAGCCCCTGCTCACGCAGGTCGCGCACGAGCCGGAGCACCTGCGCCGTCTCGCGCACGCCGAGCGCCGCGGTCGGCTCGTCGAGGATGGCGACCTTGCTCCCGAACGCCCCGGTGCGGGCCACCGCCACGATCTGGCGCTGTCCGCCTGACAGGGTCTCGACCGACTGGTTGATGTTCTGCAGCGTCGAGATGCCGAGGCTCTTGATGTGCTCGGAGGCGTGGTCGCGCATCGCCTTGGTGTCGAGCATGCGCAGCACCGACCCGGCGAAGCCCGGCCGCCGGATCTCGCGGGCCAGGTAGAGGTTGCTCGCGATGTCGAGGGCGGGTGCGACCGCGAGCGTCTGGTAGACCGTCTCGATCCCCGCCACGCGGGCCTCCGCGGTCGACTTGAACGCGACCTGCTGGCCGGCCACCTTCAGGGTCCCGCGGTCGGGGATCATCGCCCCGGACAGGCACTTGATCAGCGTCGACTTGCCGGCGCCGTTGTCGCCGATGACGGCCAGGACCTCACCCGGGAACAGGCGGAGGTCGACGCCTCGCAGGCCGACGACGCGGCCGAACAGCTTGACCATCCCCTCGGCCTCGAGGATGGGTTGCTGCTCGTAGTCGGGACCCGTGCGTTCGCTGGTCGCGGTCTCGGTCATGCCTTGACCCTCCTGATCCACTGGTCGACGGACACCGCAAGGATCACCAGGATCCCGGTGGCGAGCACCTGGTAGTTCGGATCGACGCCGGCCAGGGCCAGGCCGCTGTTGAACACCTGCACGATCAGCGCCCCGATCAGGCTGCCGATCACCAGGCCACGCCCACCGAACAGACTGGTGCCGCCGATCACGACGGCCGTGATGCTCTGCAGGTTGTAGTTGAGGCCGGCGTTCGGGTCGGCCCCGCCGACCCTGCCGCACACGATCCACGCCGCGACGCCGACAGCAGCGCCCGCGACGACGTAGGCGCTGAGCAGGACGCGGTCGGTGCTGATGCCGGCGAGCTGCGAGGCCTCCCGGTCGTCACCGGTGGCGTAGAGATGTCGGCCCCACGCGGTGTTGCGAAGCGCGAACCCGACGACGAGGTAGAGCAGCAGCATCAGGATCACTCCCCAGGTGATGCTCACGCTGCCGATGCTGATCGTCTTGCCGGTCCAGACGAGGAGCGCGTCGGGGTCCAGAGCGATCGTCTGGCCGTTCGCGTAGAGCAGCGAGACGGCCGTGAAGATCGAGAACGTGCCGAGGGTGACGATGAACGGCGGCAGGTTGAGCCGGGTCACCAGGGCGCCGTTGAGGAGGCCCGTGAGCAGTCCGACCACCACACCGATCAGCAGCGCGATCAGGCCGGGGACGCCGTGGTCGCTGTTCAGCTTCACCATCACCAGGGACGAGAGCACCATCGCCATCCCGATGGACAGGTCGATGCCGGCCGTCAGGATGATCACCGTCTGTCCCACTGCGAGCGCACCGACCACCGCGACCTGCTGCACGAGCAGCGAGAGCGCTTGGGGCCGCAGGAAGTTGTCGGCGAAGATCCCGAAGACGATGACGGCCACGACCAGGACGATCAGGGGGCTCAGGGCCGGGTTGCCGTGCAGGATGTGCTGGATGCGCTGCGCCGGGGTGTGTCGGGTGGACAGCAGGTCCTCGGCGGAGGCCGGTGCCTCCGCCGTCTGCGGTTCGTTGTCGCTCACGCTGCTCTCCTCTACGTCTGCTGCTGCCCTGGATGCCGTGCTCAGCCGCCTGCGGTGCCCCAGCAGGACTTCCTGCCCTCAGCGGGTGTCTGGCTCTTGATCCCGGCCAGCGGCTTGGCGGTGACCAGCTTGGTGCCGGTGTCGAGGTAGTCCTCACCGGCGGGGAGCGAGGGGGCCGTGCCACCCTGGCCGATCTTGGAGACGGCGGACACGCCGAGCTGGGCCATCTTGCCCGGGTACTGGGTCGCGTCGGCCGCGAAGATCCCCTTCTCGACGTCGACCATGCCCTGGCAGCTGCCGTCGATGGAGACGATGAACGTCTTGTCCTGGTGGTTGTCGGCCGTCAGGGCGGCGTACGCACCTTCACCGGCCGGCTCGTTGATCGTGTAGACGACGTTGATGTCGGGGTTGCGGGAGAGGCACTGCTCCATCGCCTTGCGGCCGCCATCGACGGCGCCCTGGGTGGCCTGGTGGCAGGCGATCGTGTAGCTGCCGCCCTTGTCCCCGGTGTACTTGCCCTTCTTGGCCTCCTTGGCGTTGAGCGTCTTGCTGCCGGGGTCGATGCCCATCCCGGTGAGGAAGCCGTGGTCCCGGTCGATGTCGACCGAGACGACCTGGTCGTCGTAGAGGTCCAGCATGGCGATGACGGCGGGCTTGCCGGCGAGGCGCTTGGCGGCGTAGGTGCCGATCAGCTTCCCCGCCTCGAAGTTGTTGGTCGCGTAGGTGACGTCGGCGGTCTTCACCGGGTCCAGCGGGGTGTCCAGCGCGATCACGAACAGCCCGAAGTCCTTCGCCTGGCGGAGCGCCGCGTTGACGGCCGGCCCGTTGGACGTGATCAGGATGCCCTTGTCGCCCCGGGCGATCGCCGTGTCGATGGCGTTGATCTGCGACTGCGTGTCACCGTCGGCCTGCCCCGCGGCCACGGACAGGTGTGCCCCCGTCTTCTTGGCCTCCGCCTGGGCGGCCTGCTTCATGGACACGAAGTAGGGGTTGGTCTGCGTCTTGATGATCAGCGACACACCTGTCTTGTCGCCGTTGCCCCCGCAGCTGGACAGGAGGGCGACAAGGCAGAGCAGAACCCCGAGGCCGGCCACGCGAGGTGCCCTCCGCGACCTGATCGCCCGGCCACTTGTCATCGTTGCCCTCCCGGAATGCTCAGATCAGGTCTAGTCCCCTCGGGTCCGGCACCGCAACCCCCCGGCGTACATCCGGGTCGGGCGGCGGCTGTCACCGGGCGCTCGTAGGGTTGGGGTGTGGCCGACCCTTCGACGTACCGTCCGAAGCCCGGGTCGATCCCTACCCAGCCCGGCGTCTACCGCTTCCGGGACAAGGACGGCCGGGTCGTCTACGTCGGCAAGGCGAAGAGCCTGCGGCCCCGGTTGTCGTCGTACTTCCAGGACCTCGCGAACCTGCACCCGCGCACGGCCACGATGGTGACCACCGCGGCCTCGGTGGAGTGGACGGTCGTCGGGACCGAGGTCGAGGCCCTCCAGCTGGAGTACTCCTGGATCAAGGAGTTCGACCCGCGCTTCAACGTGAAGTACCGCGACGACAAGTCCTACCCCTGGCTCGCGATCACCATGAACGAGGAGTTCCCGCGGGTGATGGTCGGTCGCGGCGCGAAGCGCAAGGGCGTGAAGTACTACGGCCCCTACGGGCACGCCTGGGCCATCCGCGAGACCGTCGACCTGCTGCTGCGCGTGTTCCCGATGCGCTCGTGCAGCAACGGAGTGTTCAAGCGCTCGGCCCAGATCGGACGGCCCTGCCTACTCGGCTACATCGAGAAGTGCTCGGCGCCGTGCGTGGGCCGGGTGGACGAGGCTGAGCACCGCGTCATCGCCGAGGACTTCGCGGAGTTCATGGGCGGTCGCACCGATGCGTTCCTCAAGCGCGTCGAGCGGGAGATGTACGCCGCCTCGGAGGCCCAGGACTACGAGCGGGCGGCGCGGCTCCGCGACGACCTGGGGGCGCTGAACAAGGCGCTGCAGAAGCAGGCGGTCGTCTTCGGGGACGGCACCGACGCCGACGTGATCGCCCTCGCCGAGGACCCGCTCGAGGTCGCGGTGCAGATCTTCCACGTCCGCCACGGCCGCATCCGGGGCCAGCGCGGCTGGGTGGCCGACCGGGTCGAGGACATCGACACGGCCGGGCTGGTGGGGGAGTTCCTGCTGCAGCTCTACGCCGGCGAGGAGGGTGACTCGATCCCGCGCGAGATCCTCGTCCCGGCGATGCCGGAGGACGCGGAGACCTTCGAGCAGCTGCTGGGCGAGACCCGGGGGAGCAAGGTCGCCATCCGGGTGCCGCAGCGCGGCGACAAGCGGGCGCTGCAGGAGACGGTGGCCAAGAACGCCGCGCAGTCCCTCGCGCTGCACAAGACCAGGCGGGCCAGCGACCTGACCGTCCGCAACCAGGCGCTCGAGGAGATCCAGGAGGCGCTCGAGCTGCCGTCGGCGCCGCTGCGCATCGAGTGCTACGACATCTCCAACCTGCAGGGGACGGAGGTCGTCGCCTCGATGGTGGTCTTCGAGGACGGCCTGCCGCGCAAGAGCGAATACCGGCGGTTCGTGATCCGGGGCGTCAACGGCCAGAACGACGTGGCCTCGATGCACGAGGTGATCGCCCGGCGCTTCCGCCGGCTGCTCGACGAGCGGATCGACACCCCGGAGCTGCCGGGTGGGGAGGTGGGGCCGGACACCGAGTCGGGGCCGATGCTGATCGACCCCGACACCGGCCGGCCCAAGAAGTTCGCCTACGTGCCCGGCCTGGTGGTCGTCGACGGGGGACCGCCCCAGGTGGCCGCGGCCCAGCGGGCGCTCGACGAGCTCGGCATCGACGACATCCCGCTGTGCGGGCTGGCCAAGCGGCTCGAGGAGGTCTGGGTGCCCAGCGAGCAGGACCCGGTCATCCTGCCGCGCTCCAGCGAGGGGCTCTACCTGCTGCAGCGCATCCGCGACGAGGCCCACCGGTTCGCGATCACGCACCACCGGTCACGACGCTCCAAGACCATGGTCGAGAGCATGCTCGACGACGTCCCGGGCCTCGGCGAGGTCCGTCGCAAGACCCTGATCAAGCACTTCGGCTCACTCCGCAAGCTCCGGGCTGCGACCATCGAGCAGATCGCCGAGGTCCCGGGCATCGGCACGCGGACCGCGACGGCGATCGCGGAGGCCGTCGCGGCATCACCTCGAGGGGCCTCGGTGAACACGGCGACCGGCGAGATCGAGGAGCACTGATGGAGATCCCACCGAGCGAGGGTCCGGGCGACCTGGGCGAGCTCGTGATCGTGACCGGGATGACTGGGGCGGGCCGGAGCACCGCGGCCAAGGAGCTCGAGGACCTCGGCTACTTCGTGGTGGACAACCTGCCGCCGGAGCTGGTGGCCGACGTCGTCCGCCTGATCGACAGCAAGCAAGGGATCGACCAGCCGGTCGCGGCCGTGGTCGACGTCCGGGCGGGGGTCTTCTTCGACTCGCTGCGCGAGCAGCTGGCCGCCGAGTTCCCCACCCGCCGGACCACGCTGCTCTACCTCGAGGCGAGCGACGACATCCTCGTCCGCCGCCAGGAGGCCGCCCGGCGCCCGCACCCGCTGCAGGGGTCGGGACGGCTGCTGCTCGGCATCGACCGTGAGCGCAAGGTGATGGCCGACCTGCGTGGGGATGCGGACCTGGTCATCGACACGACGTCGCTCAACGTCAACCAGCTCAAGGGAACGGTCGCCCGCGCCTTCGGGACCCCGGAGGCCGTCCGGCTGCGGATCACCGTGGTCAGCTTCGGGTTCAAGTACGGCGTTCCGGTGGACGCCGACCTGCTCGCCGACATGCGGTTCCTGCCGAACCCCCACTGGATCCCCGAGCTGCGCCCCCGCACCGGCCTGGACGCCGAGGTGGCGGCCTACGTGCGCGACCGGCCCGACGCCCAGCAGTTCCTCGAGCGCTACGTGCCCGTCATCGAGACCGTGGGCGACGGCTACCTGCGCGAGGGCAAGCGGTTCATGACGGTGGCCATCGGCTGCACCGGCGGCAAGCACCGCAGCGTCGCGATGACGGAGGAGATCGTCCGGCGCCTGCGCGCGCTCGGCATGGACGCGCAGGCCACCCACCGCGACATGGGGCGGGAGTAGGCCGGATGCGCTGGTCCACCGAGCCCTCCGTGGTCGCCCTCGGTGGCGGGCACGGCCTGGCCGCCTCGTTGACGGCGCTCCGTGGCGTGACCACGGACCTGACCGCCGTCGTCACGGTCGCGGACAACGGCGGCTCCTCCGGTCGGCTGCGCGACGAGTTCGGCGTACTGCCTCCGGGGGACCTGCGGATGGCCCTGGCCGCGCTGTGCGGCGACGACCGGTGGGGCCAGACCTGGGCGCGCGTGCTCCAGCACCGGTTCGCCTCCGCGGGCGAGATGGACGGCCACTCGCTGGGCAACCTGCTGATCGTCACGCTCTGGGAGCTGCTCGACGACCACGTCGACGGGCTCGACTGGGTGGCCGGACTGCTCGGTGCGCGGGGGCGCGTGCTGCCGATGGCGCTCACCCCCCTGGACATCACCGCCGAGGTGCGCGGCGCCGGTACCGACCCCGACGAGGTCTCCACGGTGCGTGGGCAGGTGGAGGTCGCGACCACGCCCGGCGAGGTGCTCTCGGTCAGCCTGGTGCCGGCTGACGCCGGCGCCTGTCCCGAGGCGCTGGAGGCCATCGCGGAGGCCGACTGGGTCGTCATCGGGCCGGGGTCGTGGTACTCCAGCGTCATCCCGCACCTGCTCGTGCCCGACCTCCGAGACGCGTTGTGCTCCACCTCGGGCCGGGTCGCGGTCTCGATGAACCTCGAGCCGCACGCCGACGAGACCCGGGGCTACGACGTCGCCGACCACCTCGACGTGCTGCTCGCGCACGCGCCTGACCTGCGCATCGACACGGTCCTCGTCGACTCCACCGCCGTACGCGACGGCGACCGGCTCCGGGACAGGGTCGCGGCGGCCGGCGCCCACCTGGAGCTCACCGACCTGGCGTCGAGCTTTCCGGGTGTCCACGATCCGCAAAAACTCGCCTCCGCTTATGCACGTTTGTTGACAGCCAACTAAGGTAACCGCATGGCGATGACGGCACAGGTGAAGGCAGAACTGGCCAGCACGACGGTGACCAAGACCTGTTGTCGAAAGGCGGAAGTTTCGGCGATGCTGCGCTTCGCCGACGCCCTCCACCTGGTCAACGGCGGCATCGTCGTCGAGGCCGAGCTGGACACCGGCGCCGCCGCCCGGCGCATGCGCAAGGACATCGCCGAGGTCTTCGGCCACCAGCCCGAGGTCGTGCTGCTCAAGGGCAGCGGCATCCGCCGGGGCACCCGCTACATCGTGCGGGTGACCCGCGAGGGCGAGTCCCTCGCCCGGCAGACCGGCCTGATCGACCAGCGCAACCGGCCCGTGCGCGGCCTGCCGCCCGTCGTGGTCAACGGCTCCGGCTGCGACGCGGTCGCGGCCTGGCGCGGTGCTTTCCTCGCCCACGGCTCCCTGACCGAGCCCGGGCGCTCGAGCTCCCTCGAGGTCACCTGCCCCGGTCCGGAGGCGGCCCTCGCCCTGGTCGGATCGGCACGTCGCCTCGGGATCTCGGCCAAGGCCCGCGAGGTCCGCGGCGTCGACCGGGTCGTCATCCGCGACGGTGACGCGATCGGCCAGCTGCTCACCCGCCTCGGGGCCCACGAGTCCCTGCTGGCCTGGGAGGAGCGCCGGATGCGCCGCGAGGTCCGGGCCACCGCGAACCGCCTGGCCAACTTCGACGACGCCAACCTGCGCCGCTCCGCCCGAGCCGCCGTGGCGGCCGGGGCCCGCGTCGACCGGGCGCTGGAGATCCTCGGCGAGGAGATCCCCGACCACCTGCGCCAGGCGGGCCGCCTGCGGCTCGAGCACAAGCAGGCCTCGCTCGAGGAGCTCGGGCAGCTCAGCGAGCCGGTGCTGACCAAGGACGCCATCGCCGGTCGCATCCGCCGCCTGCTCGCGATGGCCGACAAGCGCGCGGAGGAGCTCGGCATACCGGACACCGAGTCGTCGCTCACCCCCGACATGCTCGTCGAGGAAGCCTGACTCGGTTTTTCTGGGCCCCACCCGGTCGCGATAGGGTCGCCGTTCAGATTCTTTTCCGCTGACCAGGAGTTCCCACTGTGACTGTCCGCGTAGGTATCAACGGCTTCGGCCGCATCGGCCGCAACTTCTTCCGCGCCGTGCACGCCCTCGGCGCCGACATCGAGATCGTGGCCGCCAACGACCTCGGCGACCTCAAGACGATGGCCCACCTTCTCAAGTACGACTCGATCCTCGGCCGCTTCCCCGAGGACGTCTCCGTCGTCGACGGTGGCATCCAGGTCGGCGACAAGACCCTGAAGATCCTGGCCGAGCGCGACCCGGCGGACCTGCCCTGGGGCGAGCTGGGCGTCGACGTGGTCGTCGAGTCCACCGGCTTCTTCACCGACGCCAGCAAGGCCAAGGCGCACATCGACGGCGGCGCCAAGAAGGTCGTCATCTCCGCGCCCGCCTCCAACGAGGACATCACCATCGTGATGGGCGTGAACCACGAGGACTACGACTCCTCGAAGCACACCGTCATCTCGAACGCGTCGTGCACGACCAACTGCCTGGCCCCGATGGCCAAGGCCATCAACGACGAGTTCGGCATCGTCAAGGGCCTGATGACGACCATCCACGCCTACACCGGCGACCAGAACCTGCAGGACGGGCCGCACAAGGACCTGCGCCGGGCGCGCGCCGCGGCGATCAACCTGGTGCCGACCTCGACCGGTGCCGCCAAGGCCATCTCCCTGGTCCTGCCCGAGCTCAAGGGCAAGCTCGACGGCTACGCCATCCGCGTCCCGGTGCCGACTGGCTCGGCCACCGACCTGACCATCGAGGTCGGTCGCGAGACCACCGCCGAGGAGGTCAACGCGGCCGTGAAGAAGGCGTCCGAGGAGGGCCCGCTCAAGGGTTACCTGAAGTACACCGCCGACCCGATCGTCTCCTCCGACATCGTCACCGACCCGAGCTCGTGCATCTTCGACTCCGGCCTGACCAAGGTGCTCGGGAACCAGGTCAAGGTCGTCGGCTGGTACGACAACGAGTGGGGCTACTCCTGCCGACTGTCGGACCTGATCGTCCACATCGGCGCCACGCTCTGACGGGCCGCTCCAGATGAGCGCACTCACGGACGCCCTCGGGGACGTCGCCGGGAAGCGCGTGCTGGTCCGCTCGGACCTGAACGTGCCTCTGGTCGGCACTCCGCCGAACCTCGGCATCGGCGACGACGGCCGGATCCGGGCGAGCGTGCCCACCATCAAGGCGCTGTCCGAGGCCGGAGCCCGGGTCGTGGTGATGGCGCACCTCGGCCGGCCCAAGGGCGAGCCCGACCCGCAGTACTCGCTGCGGCCGGTCGCCACCCGTCTCGGCGAGCTGCTCGGGACCCCGGTCTTCTTCGCCACCGACACGGTGGGGGAGTCGGCCAGGTCCGTCGTCGACGCCCTCGAGGAGGGCGAGGTCGCGCTGCTGGAGAACGTGCGCTTCAACGCGGGCGAGACCAGCCAGGACGACGACGAGCGCGGCGCGTTCGCCGACCAGCTGGCAGCTCTCGGCGACGTGTTCGTCAGCGACGGCTTCGGGGTCGTGCACCGCAAGCAGGCCAGCGTGTACGACGTGGCGCAGCGGCTGCCGCACGCCATGGGCGAGCTGGTCCGCACCGAGATCGATGTGCTGCGCTCGCTGACCGAGGACCCGCAGCGCCCCTACGTGGTGGTGCTCGGTGGCTCCAAGGTGAGCGACAAGCTGGCCGTGATCGACAACCTGCTCGGCAAGGCCGACCAGCTGCTCATCGGCGGCGGGATGGTGTTCACCTTCCTCAAGGCCGGGGGCCACGAGGTCGGCCAGAGCCTGCTCGAGGAGGACCAGGTCGAGGCCTGCCGGGGCTACCTGGCCAGCGCGAAGGAGCGCGGGGTCGAGATCCTGCTGCCGACCGACATCCTGGTGGCACCCGAGTTCAAGGCGGATGCGCCGGCCAGCACGGTCCCGGCCGACGCGATGCCGGCCGACCAGATCGGCCTCGACATCGGGCCGGAGTCCGCGCAGGCGTTCGCCGCGGCGATCAAGCAGGCGCACACCGTCTTCTGGAACGGGCCGATGGGCGTCTTCGAGTTCGACGCTTTCTCGTCCGGGACACGGGCGGTCGCGCAGGCCCTGACCGAGGTCGACGGCCTCTCGGTCGTAGGCGGCGGCGACTCGGCGGCGGCCGTACGCCAGCTCGGCTTCGCCGACGACGCCTTCGGCCACATCTCCACCGGCGGGGGAGCGAGCCTCGAGTACCTCGAGGGCAAGAACCTCCCCGGCATCGACGTACTCGACTAGCGAAGCAGGAACATGCCCAAGCACACGCGCACGCCCTTGATGGCCGGCAACTGGAAGATGAACCTCAACCACCAGGAGGCAGTCGTCCTGGTGCAGAAGCTCACCTGGACGTTGTCGGACAAGAAGCACGACTACTCCAAGGTGGAGGTGGTGGTGCTTCCGCCGTACACCGACATCCGGGGTGTGCAGACCATGGTGGACGGCGACCGGCTCCAGCTGAGGTACGGCGCCCAGGACGTCTCCGAGCACGACGGCGGCGCCTACACCGGTGAGATCTCGGCGGCCATGCTCGCCAAGCTCGGCTGCTCCTACGTCTGCGTCGGTCACTCCGAGCGCCGCGAGCACCACGGTGAGGACGACGCGCTGGTCAACACCAAGGCGCACAAGGCGCTGGACGCCGGGGTGACGCCGATCGTGTGCGTGGGTGAGGGGCTCGACGTACGCCAGGAGGGCGGCCAGGTGGCCCACTGCCTGGGCCAGGTCGACGGTTCGCTGGCGGGCTTCACGCCCGAGCAGCTGGCCGGGCTGGTGGTGGCCTACGAGCCGGTGTGGGCCATCGGCACCGGCGAGGTCGCCACGCCCGAGGACGCGCAGGAAGTGTGCTCGGCCATCCGCGCGCGCATCGCCGAGACGGCCGGCGAGGAGGCCGCCGCCGGCCTCCGGATCCTCTACGGCGGGTCGGTGAAGGCCAACAACGTCGGGGGGATCATGCAGCAGGCCGATGTCGACGGGTGTCTCGTCGGCGGCGCGAGCCTGCAACCGGACGAGTTCGGTGGCATCTGTCGTTTCTACGACATGCCCGTCCTCTGATCAGCGCGCCTCATCAGTTAGGGTTCACCCCGTGGTTATCGTCTTCGAGGTCTTGCTCGTCATCTCGAGCTTGCTCCTGATCCTGTTGGTGCTCCTCCACAAGGGGCGCGGCGGCGGGCTGTCCGACATGTTCGGTGGTGGCGTCTCGAGTGGTCTCGGCGGATCGTCCGTGGCCGAGCGCAACCTGGACCGCATCACGGTCGGCACGGCCGCCGTGTGGTTCGCGTGTGTCGTCGGGCTCGGGCTCCTGCTCAAGACCAGCAACTGATCCTCAACGATCTCGAAGGAGACACAGCGTGGCAGGCGGAGGAAGCGCCATCCGGGGCAGCCGTGTCGGAGCTGGACCCATGGGCGAGGCGGAGCGCGGCGAGTCGGCACCCCGTCAGAACGTCACCTATTTCTGCTCCCACGAGCACCGCACCCTGATCGCGTTCGCGGTCGAGGCGACCGTCCCGGTCACCTGGGACTGCCCGCGCTGCGGGCTCCCGGCCAGCCTGGACAGCGACAACCCGCCCCCGCCCCCGAAGATCGAGCCCTACAAGACCCACCTGGCCTACGTGAAGGAGCGCCGCTCCGAGTCCGAGGCCAAGGAGATCCTCAACGAGGCCGTCGCCACCCTGCGAGCGCGACGCAAAAGCGGAGACATCATCTTCTAGCCCGCCGACCGGGTGCCTTCGTCACGCCGTGGCTTGGCGAGCGGGCACTTCTGTCACGTCGTACGACGTGGGGCGGGCAGCTCTGGATCGACCCTGTGGATGACGAAAGCGGGATCGCGGATCTTCGCTCATCCTTCCCGGCATGGATCCCACCTGGCTCGATGACCGCGGAGCCTTCCTGTGCCCGCGCTGCCCCCTGCCGCTGGACGCGCCGTTCACTCCCGCGCAGGCCTACACCCTCGGCGTCTCCCGGCGCGCGCTGCAGCACATGAAGCAGGCCGGCCTGATCAGACGCGTCATCCACGGGGTGTATGCCGCCTCGCAAGCCCCCGACGACACGCTCGTGCGAGCGTCGTCCCTTGCCCTCGTCGTACCCCCGACGGCCGTCGTCACCGACCGCACGGCCGCCTGGTTGCACGGTGTCGACATCCTGCCGCGAACGGCGCTGACCCAGGCGCCCCCGATCGACATCGTGCACGTCGACGACACGCGCGTACGCCGACCCGAGGTCGACGGCCGACGTCGTGGCCTCATCCCGAGCGACATCACCGTGATCCACGGGGTCCGGGCAACGACTGCCTGCCGCACGGCGCTCGACCTCGGCCGGCTGCTCTGGCGATACGACGCTCTGGCCGCGATCGACGGTTTCCTCCGGATCGGCGTACCGCACGACATCCTGGTCGCCGAGATCGGCCGCTTCCGGGGCTATCGCGGGGTGATCCAGCTGCGACGGCTCGCACCCCTCGGGGACCCGCGGTCGGAGTCCGTCGGCGAGAGCGCCCTGCGCCTGCACTGGCACGACGCCGGTCTGCCCGAGCCGGAGCCGCAGTACTGGATCTACTCCGACGACGGCGTGCCCATCTACCGTCTGGACCTCGCCGAACCCGACGCGCTCTACGCGGCGGAGTACAACGGCGAGGAGTTCCACACCGAGGACGAGGACAGGGAGTACGACGAGGCCCGCGCCGGATGGCTCGGCCGCGAGCGCGACTGGACGATCGATCCGTTCACCAAGCGCGAGGTCTACGGCCGCGACCTGACTCCCGTTCCGCAGCTGCAGGCCGGGTACGCCGAGGCCCGTCGGCACCGGAAGCTGTGGACGCCTCATCGGCGTACGGGCTGAAACTGCCCGGTCGACGCCGAGCCGCGTGACGAAACTGCCCGATGGGCGGACTACAAAGTGACGAAACTGCCCGCTCGGCGGATTCAGAGCGCGCTGGCGGCGTCCTCGTCGAGCCACCAGGTGCTGTTCTCCACCGTGATGCCGCGGGCGGGTGTGGAGTGGACGGTCCCGTCGGGGGCCAGGGCGCGGGCGACGGCGTCGGCCTTGCCGTCGCCGCTGACCAGGAACCAGACCTCGTGGGTGCGGTTGAGGGCACCGAAGGTGAGGGAGATGCGGTCCGGTGGGGGCTTCGGCGAATCGCGGACCGCGACGGCGACATCGTCGCTCTCCAGCTGCTTGAAGCCCGGGAACAGCGAGGCGACGTGCCCGTCGGGGCCGAGGCCGAGCAGGACCAGGTCGAACTGCCCGCCGCCGTGCTCCCGCAGCTCCCGGCCGTACGCCGCAGCCGCGTCGTCGAGGTCCGGGTGCGCCTCGTCGGCCGCCGGCATCGCGTGCACCCGGGCCGGATCGACACCGACCACGTCCAGGAGGTCGAGCTCGGCCGCCCGGTCGTTGCGATCGGTCGAGTCGGCCGGCACGTAGCGCTCGTCGCCCCACCAGAAGTCGACCTGGGTCCAGTCGACGTCGCCGGACGGCAGCGCCGCCACGGCCCGGTAGATCTCGTTGGCGATGGTGCCGCCGGTGAGCACGATCGAGGGGATGCGTCCCTGGGCCTGGGCGCCAGCGATGCGCGCGACCAGCTGCTCGGCCACGGCGCGGGTGACGGCGGCGGCGGTGGGCAGGACCTTGAGCTCGGTCACTTCTTGGTCTCCAGCTTCACGAGGCGTCGGGCGGTGGCGGCGTAGACGTCGTCCTCGTCGAGGCGGCGCAGCTCCTCGGCGAGCAGCTCGGGCACGGTCCGCCGCTTGAGTGCCACCGGGCGGTCGGGCTGCCCGGGGGAGATGAAGGCCGCCAGCTTGCCGTCCGGGCGGTCGATGCTGATGTCACCGGACCTGGTGGTGAGCACGACCTCGGTGATGCCGGGCCCGTCGGAGTTCTTCCGCACGACCTGCACCTTGAGCCGGTCGTTGAGCCAGGCGACGAGCAGCTCCGCGCTGGGGCTGATCCGCTCCGCGGTGACCGAGGCCCGCAGAACCTTCTCGGGGTACTGGTCGAGCGCCGCGGCGAGCAGCGCCCGCCACGGAGTGATCCGGGTCCAGGCCAGGTCGGTGTTGCCCTTGGCGTAGGTCGCGCACTGGTGGTGGATCGCCTTAGTCTTCGCCCTGGTCGCGGCCGCGGCGTCGGTGATGCGGCGCTGTGCCAGGGAGCCGAGCGGGTCCGCAGCGGGGTCCTGGGGCGCGTCGGTGGGCCACCACACGGCGACGGGGGAGTCGGGCAGCAGCAGCGGGAGCACGACGGAGTCGCAGTGCCGGACCACCTCGCCCTTGAGCCGGATCAGCGCCGTCTCCCCACTCCAGCCGGCACCGGTGCCGACCTGGGCGTTCACGACGCTGTGGCCCCGGGCATCGCCGAGGATCACGCCCAGCACGCGGGCCGGGTGCTCCTGCGAGGCCTCGCGGGCCGACTCCATCGCGTCGTGCGCCTGGTCCTCGTCCACCACGATGACCAGGGTCATCACCATGCCCATGGCCGGCGAACCGGCCTTCTTGCGGGCCCGGACCAGCTCGGCGGCGATCCCGGCGGAGTTCGTGGCAGTCAACTCGATCATCTCGGGGTCCCTGCGGAATCGTGGAGCGCCAGCGGAGCGATTTCGTGCGGTGAGATCATGGTCGTCTCCAGACGCGGCCGTCGCGGGCGAGCATGGCGTGGGCGGACTCGGGGCCCCACTGACCGGACTCGTACTGCTCGACCCCGGACTTCCCGGAGGCGTCCTGCTTGGCCCAGTGCTCGAGGATCGGGTCCAGGATCTTCCAGGACAGCTCGACCTCCTTCTGCTGCGGGAACAACGGCGGGTCCCCGAGGAGCACGTCCAAGATGAGCCGCTCGTAGGCCTCCGGGCTCGCCTCGGTGAACGAGCCGCCGTAGGCGAAGTCCATGTTGACGTCGCGGATCTCCATCGCGGTGCCGGGCACCTTGGAGCCGAACCGCATCGTGATGCCCTCGTCGGGCTGGATCCGGAACACGACGACGTTGTTGCTGAGGTCCTCGGTCGAGGTCTCGGTGAACGGCAGGTGCGGGGCGCGCTTGAACACGACCGCCACCTCGGTGACGCGGCGGCCGAGACGCTTGCCGGTGCGCAGGTAGAACGGCACCCCGGCCCAGCGGCGGGTCTCGACGTCGATCCGGATGGCCGCGAACGTCTCCGTCGTGGAGGTGTTGGAGATGTCCTCCTCGTCGAGGTAGCCGTCGACCTTCTCGCCGCCGGCCCAGCCTGCGGCGTACTGTCCGCGCGCGGTGTTCAGGTCCAGCCGCCGGGGGAGTACGACGGACGAGAGGATCTTCTGCTTCTCGATCCGCAGGCTCTCGGCGTCGAACGAGACCGGCTCCTCCATCGCCACCAGGGCCATCAGCTGGATCAGGTGGTTCTGGATCACGTCACGGGCGGCACCGATGCCGTCGTAGTAGCCAGCGCGGCCGCCGATGCCGATGTCCTCGGCCATGGTGATCTGCACGTGATCGACGTAGTTGGCGTTCCAGATCGGCTCGAACAGGTTGTTGGCGAAGCGCATCGCCAAGATGTTCTGCACCGTCTCCTTGCCCAGGTAGTGGTCGATCCGGAAGACCGACTCGGGAGGGAAGACGTTGTCGATGACGGCGTTCAGCTCACGGGCCGAGGCCAGGTCGTGGCCGAACGGCTTCTCCACCACCACCCGGCGCCAGGAACCGGCGGCGGGATCGGCCAGTCCGTGCTCCTTCAGCTGGCCGATGACGTCGCCGAAGAACTTCGGGGGGATGGAGAGGTAGAAGGCGTGGTTGCCCCCGGTGCCGCGGGCCTCGTCGAGCTCCTCGATGGTCCGCCGCAGCTTGTCGAACGCCGCGTCGTCGGAGAAGTCGCCCTGGACGAAGCGCAGGCCCTCCGAGAGCTGGCGCCAGACCTCCTCGCGGAACTCGGTGCGGGCGTGGGCCCGGACCGAGTCGTGCACGATCTGGGCGAAGTCCTGGTCGGCCCAGTCACGGCGGGCGTAGCCGACGAGGCTGAAGCCCGGCGGGAGCAGGCCGCGGTTGGCCAGGTCGTAGATCGCCGGCATCACCTTCTTGCGGGCCAGGTCGCCGGTGACGCCGAACAGCACCATGCCGCTGGGACCCGCGATGCGCGGCATCCGCCGGTCCTCGGGATCGCGCAGCGGGTTGACCCACTCGGTGGTCACCGACGGTGCTCCCGGTAGTAGCCGATCAAGGCCTGCGTGGACGGGTCCTGCTCGGCCAGCGCGTCCGCGTCGCCGGCGATGGCCGGTCCCACCTGCTGCGCCAGCTGCTTGCCGAGCTCGACGCCCCACTGGTCGAAGCTGTCGACGCCCCACACCGCGCCCTGGGTGAAGGTGATGTGCTCGTAGAGCGCGACCAGCTGGCCCAGCACCGAGGGGCTGAGCTCGGGCGCCATGATCGAGGTCGTCGGCCGGTTGCCGGTGAACACCCGCGCCGGGACGATCTCCTCGGCCGTGCCCTCCGCGCGCACCTCGTCAGCGGTCTTGCCGAACGCCAGCGCCCGGGTCTGCGCCAGGAAGTTGGCCAGGAAGAGCTCGTGCACGTCCGTCTGGCCGTCCTCGAGCGGGTAGGCGGGGTTGGCGAAGGCGATGAAGTCGGCGGGGATCAGCCGGGTGCCCTGGTGGATCAGCTGGTAGAAAGCGTGCTGGCCGTTGGTGCCGGGCTCGCCCCAGAACACCTCACCGGTGTCGGTGGTGACGGGGGAGCCGTCCCAGCGGACGCCCTTGCCGTTGGACTCCATCGTCAGCTGCTGGAGGTACGCCGGGAAACGATGCAGCAGCTGCGAGTAGGGCAGCACCGCGTGGGTCTGCGCGTCGAGGAAGTTGGTGTACCAGACGTTGAGCAGGCCCATCAGCACCGGGACGTTCTGGTGGAGCGCGGTGGTGCGGAAGTGCTCGTCCATCGTGTGGAACCCGCGCAGGAACTCCGCGAACCGGTCCGGGCCGATCGCCACGACGAGCGAGGTGCCGATGGCGGAGTCGACGGAGTAGCGGCCGCCGACCCAGTCCCAGAACCCGAACGCGTTGTCGGGATCGATGCCGAAGTCGGCGACCTTGTCCAGCGCCGTCGAGACCGCGACGAAGTGCTTGGCGACCGCGTCCTTCGGGTCGGCGTCGGCGAGGCCGTCGAGCAGCCACGCCTTGCACAGCCGGGCGTTGGTGAGCGTCTCCAAGGTGCCGAAGGTCTTGCTGGAGACGATGAAAAGGGTGCTCGCCGGGTCGAGCCCGGCCAGGGTGGTGGCCGCGTCGGCCGGGTCGATGTTGCTGATGAAGCGGCACTCGAGCCCGTCCTGGCGGTAGGCCGCGAGCGCCTCGTAGGCCATCACGGGACCGAGGTCGGACCCGCCGATGCCGATGTTGACGACCGTCTTGATGCGCTCGCCGGTGACACCGGTCCAGCTGCCGTCACGGACCTTCTCGGCGAACGCGTAGACCCGGCCGAGCACCTCGTGCACGTCGGGCACCACGTCGTGGTCGTCGACCTCGAGGTGGGCTCGCGCCGGGAGGCGCAGCGCCGTGTGCAGCACGGCGCGGTCCTCCGAGGAGTTGATGTGCTCCCCGGCGAACATCGCGTCGCGTCGCTCGGTGAGCCCGACCTCTCCGGCCAGGTCCAGGAGCGCGTCCAGGACGTCCCCGTGGACCAGCGACTTGGACAGGTCGACGTGCAGGTCGCCCGCGTCGTGCGTGAGCCGGGCCACCCGGTCGGGGTCCGCGGCGAACCACCCGCGCAGGTCGGGCTCCAGTCCGTCGGCCAGCTCCTGCAGTCGCGCCCAGGCCTCGGTGGTCACCGGGTCACGGGGAGCCGTGCTCACGAGTTCGCGGCCTCGAGGTTCTTCCTCACGGTCTCGAGCAACTCGTTCCACGACTTCACGAACTTCTCGACACCCTCCTGCTCAAGGGTGGCGATCACGTCGTCGTAGTCGATGCCGGCCTCCTTGAGATCCGCCATCACCTTGCGTGCGTCCTCGTAGTGGGGCCGGACCTGGTCGCCCTTGACCACACCGTGGTCCTTGACGGCCTGCATGGTCTTCTCGGGCATGGTGTTGACGGTGTTCTCCACGGCGAGGTCGACGACGTACATCGTGTCGTCGTAGCCGGGGTTCTTCACCCCGGTTGAGGCCCACAGCGGCCGCTGCTTGTTGGCCCCGGCCGCGGCGAGGGCCTCCCAGCGCTCGCCGGCGAAGAACTTCTCGTAGGCCGCGTAGGCGAGCCGGGCGTTGGCCACCCCGGCCTTGCCCTTGAGGTCGTCGTGGCCACCGATGTCGTCGAGCCTGCTGTCGATCTCGCTGTCCACACGGCTGACGAAGAACGAGGCCACCGAGTAGATCTTGGAGAGGTCGTGGCCGTGCTCCTTGGCCTTCTCCAGGCCCTCGAGGTAGGCGTCCATCACGCCCTGGTAGCGGTCCAGGCCGAAGATCAGCGTCACGTTGACGCTGATCCCCTCGCCCAGGGTGTCGGAGATGGCGAGGGCGCCCTCGGTGGTCGCGGGGATCTTGATGAACAGGTTCTCCCGGTCCACCTCGGCCCACAGCTCCTTAGCCGAGGCCAGCGTCTCGTCGGCGTCGTGGGCGAGGTCGGGGGCGACCTCGATCGAGACGCGGCCGTCCTCCCCGCCGGTGGCGTCGAAGACGGGCTTCAAGACGTCGCAGGCGTTGCGTACGTCGGTCGTGGTGAGCGCGAAGACCGTCTGGTCGACGTCGGCTCCCTGCTGGGCGAGCTCCTTGACCTGGTCGTCGTAGCGCTCGCCCTCGCCCAGCGCGGAGGCGAAGATCGAGGGGTTCGTGGTCACCCCGACGACGTGGTCGTTCTTGACGAGCTCGGCGAGATTGCCCGAGTCGAGGCGCTCGCGGGAGAGGTCGTCGAGCCAGATGGAGACTCCGGCCTCGGAGAGGTCTTTGAGGTTGTCAGACATGTGCTGCTCCTTCGTTGACGTTTGGGGCCGGGCGGCGATCAGACGTGAGCCACCCGGATGCTGTCCTCCGCGGCGTCGGCGACGGCCTCGGCGGTGATGCCGTACTCCTGGTAGATGCGCTCGAAGTTGGCGGACGCGCCGTACCTGTCGATGCCCACGATCCGGCCGTGGTCGCCCACCAGCTCGCGCCAGCCCATGGGTACGCCGGCCTCGACCGAGACGCGTGCCTTGACGATCGGCGGGATGACGGACTCGCGGTACTCGGAGTCCTGCTCGTCGAACCACTCTCGACAGGGCATCGACACGACCCGGGCGCGGACGCCGCGTTCGGCGAGGAGCTCGCGCGCGGCGACCGCGACCTGGAGCTCGGAGCCGGTGCCGATCAGGACGACGTCGGGCAGGCCGCCGTCGGTGTCCAGCAGGACGTAGCCGCCGCGGTGCACCTCGGAGGTGTCGGCGAAGCCCTCCTCGCCCCGGGGGAACACCGGGATGTTCTGGCGGGTCAGGGCGAGTCCGGCCGGGCGGTCGGTGTGCTCCAGGATCGTCTTCCAGCAGGCCGCCGTCTCGTTGGCGTCCCCAGGACGGACGACGTCGAGGCCGGGGATGGCGCGCAGCGCGGCGAGGTGCTCGATCGGCTGGTGGGTCGGTCCGTCCTCGCCGAGGCCGATCGAGTCGTGCGTCCAGACGTAGGTGACGGGCAGGCCCATCAGCGCGGCCAGGCGCACCGACCCGCGCATGTAGTCGGAGAACTGCAGGAAGGTCCCGCCGAACACCCGGGTGCCGCCGTGCAGCGTGATGCCGTTGAGGATGCCGCCCATGCCGTGCTCACGGATGCCGAAGTGCAGCACCCGTCCCTGGTAGGGGTCGCCGGACCACTGGTCGGTGGAGCGGTCGGCCGGGATGAAGGACGGCGCGTCCTCGATGGTGGTGTTGTTGGACTCCGCCAGGTCGGCGGAGCCGCCCCAGAGCTCGGGCATCACGGCGGCGATGGCGTTGATCACCGCTCCGGAGGCCTTGCGCGTGGCCATCCCCTTGGAGTCGGCGGGGAACGTGGGCAGGGCATCGTCGAGCTCGTCGGGAAGGGCGCGGGTCTGCAGCCGCTCCCACAGGGCCAGGTCGGTGCCCTTGCGGCTCTTCCACTTCTCGAGATCCTGCTCCCAGGCGGCCTGGTCGGCCTTGCCGCGTTCGACCAGTGCGCGGGTCTGGGTCAGCACCTCGGTGCCGACCACGAACTTCTCGACGGGGTCGAAGCCCATGATCTCCTTGGTGGCGGCGACCTCATCCTCCCCCAGCGCGGAGCCGTGGGCCTTGCCGGTGCCCTGGGCGTGAGGGGCAGGCCAGGCGATCAGGGTGCGGAGCACGATGAAGCTGGGCCGGTCGGTGACCTGGCGGGCCTTCTCGATCGCGGCGTGGAGCTCGGGGACGTCCTCGACGTACTCCTTGCCGTCGTTGGTCCAGTCGACGGTCTGGACGTGCCAGCCGTAGGCCTCGTAGCGCTTGCCGACGTCCTCGGTGAAGGCCACGTCCGTGTCCCCCTCGATGGAGATCCGGTTGGCGTCGTAGATCAGGGTGAGGTTGCCCAGCTCCTGGGTGCCGGCCAACGACGAGGCCTCGGCGCTGATGCCCTCCTCGAGGTCACCGTCGCTGCAGATGGCGTAGACGTGGTGGTCGAACAGGGACGCGCCGTCCCCGGCGCGGGGGTCCAGCAGACCCCGCTCGCGCCGCGCGGCCATCGCCATCCCGACCGCGTTGGCGACGCCTTGGCCCAGCGGACCGGTGGTCGTCTCGACGCCGGCGGTGTGGCCGTACTCGGGGTGGCCGGGAGTCTTGCTGCCCCACGTGCGCAGGGCCTGCAGGTCCTCCATCTCCAGGCCCCAGCCACCGAGGAACAGCTGGATGTAGAGGGTGATGGAGCTGTGCCCCGCGGAGAGCACGAACCGGTCGCGGGCGGGCCAGTGCGGGTCGGCGGGGTTGTGCCGCATCACCTTCTGGAACAAGAGGTACGCCACGGGCGCCAGGCTCATGGCGGTTCCGGGGTGGCCGTTGCCCACTTTCTGCACGGAGTCCATGGCGAGCGCTCGCACGGTGTCGACCGCACGATCGTCGAGTTCGGTCCAGTCGAGTCGGGCTGCTGTGGGCACGTCCTTGGGGTCCTCTCTAGAGCCTCATGCGTCGTCTTCGAGCCTAGTCCGCTGACGGGGTCCAGGTCACGCCGGTCGGTTCGTGGGGCGACCACCCCCGGAGTTAGACTCCCCGAGGCAGTACCCCGTTTCCGCTCCCTGATTGCGAGGCTTCGTTGACCGCGCTCGAGTCCGACGTCTCCCTGGCCGGGCGATCCTCGGAGCCGGCGACCCTGCGCGACGTGGTCGGGGCCTACGTGGGGCTGACCAAGCCCCGCGTGATCGAGCTGCTCCTCCTCACCACCGTGCCGGTGATGTTCTTCGCCCAGCGTGGGGTCCCGCCGCTGTGGCTGGTGGTGGCCACGGTCGTCGGCGGCACCCTGTCCGCGGGCAGCGCCAACGCCCTGAACTGTGTCTACGACCGCGACATCGACCAGCAGATGCGCCGTACCCGGCGCCGGGCGCTCCCGCGCCACATCGTCACGCCGCGCTCGGCGTTCGTCTTCGGGCTCACCCTGATGGTGGTCTCGACGCTGGTCCTCGGCTTCTTCGTCAACTGGCTCTCCTCCGGGCTGGCCCTGGCGGCCAGCGCGTTCTACCTCTTCGGCTACACGATGGTGCTCAAGCGGCGTACGACGCAGAACATCGTCTGGGGCGGCCTCGCCGGCTGCTTCCCCACGCTGATCGGGTGGACCGCGGTCACCAACGACCTGGCCTGGGCGCCCGTCGTGCTGTTCCTCGTGGTCTTCTTCTGGACGCCGCCGCACACGTGGGCCCTGGCGATGCGCTACCGCGAGGACTACGCGCGGGTCGACGTGCCGATGCTCCCGGTCGTGAAGGACGCGGAGGGGGTGGCGAAGCGGATCGTGGCCTACTCGTGGGTGATGGTCGCGACCTCGCTGCTGCTCTGGCCGGTGGCCGGGACGCACGTCCTCTACCCCGTCGTGGCGACGCTGCTCGGGGCCGGCTTCCTGGTGGAGGCCCACCTGATGTGGCAGCGTGCCAAGCTGAGCAACGACCTCGTGGACGTGCGCCCGATGCGGCTCTTCCACTGGTCCAACATGTATCTCTCGCTGCTGTTCGTCGCCGTCGCGCTCGACCCGCTGATCAGGCGCTGACCCCGGCGGCCGCGACCCGGTTCGTACGCCGGACGTGGTCGGCCAGGCTCCCCGCGACGGCCAGCCCGACCAGCAGCACGCTGGTGCCGGGTGCGAGGCCGACCAGGGCGACGACCCAGATGACCGCCACCACCAGCAGGGCCGGCACGGCCGTCGCCAGGACCGGTCGCCCAGGCTGTGGATCCCGGCGATCACCAGCAGGTAGACCGACACGGCGGTCACGAGCAGCAGCACGGCGCTGCGGCTCTCGATGTGGGCGTGGTGCTCGACGACGTCGACCAGCACCGCCAGGCAGGCGCCGACGGCCGCCGCCGAGACGAAGGCGAAGCCGTGGACGTAGCCGAACACGAACGAGGTGTCGCGACGCAGGGAGTCGACCATCGGGCGCTTGAAGTAGATCCACCACATGGAGAACACCAGGAGCAGGGCGCCGACGATCAGGAGCACCAGCTGCACCTCGGGCCCGTGCCCGGCGATGGAGCTGGAGATGGCCTGCGTCGTCGCCAGGATGACCTCGCCCAGGACGATGATGGTGAACAGCTCGTAGCGCTCGGCCATGTGGTGCCGGTGCCAGGGGGTGGACCAGCGGTGCTCGGCCCAGAACGGTGCCAGCATCTCGAGGACGGCCAACGCGATGAAGCTGACCCAGCTCATGGTGCCGTGGGCGAAGAGGACCAGGCGCAGGACCCAGAGGGCCTGGATCACCACGACCGCCGCGACGTAGCGCAGGGCGGTGCCCCGGGCCCCGGGATGCTCGCGGGCCACGCGGAGCCAGAGCGGGATCATCGCGACCCGCATGATCAGGTAGCCGGCCACGATCAGCCCGAAGTCGTGCTGCGTCCCGGCCGCCCCTGGCGCGCCGGCCGCGAGGACGAGGACGCCCGTCATCACCACGAAGGTGAGCAGCCGGAAGCTGACGTCGCCGGTGTCGTAGGCGCTGGCGAACCACGAGTAGTTCACCCAGGCCCACCAGATCGCGAAGAACACCATCGCGTAGCCGGCCAGGCCGGCGACGTGCCCTTCGGTGAGGTCGTGGTGCAGCGTGCTGGCCGCGGCCGCCACGGCGACGACGAAGCAGAGGTCGACGAACAGCTCGAGCGGGGTCGAGGCACGGTGGGCCTCGTCGGGGTCCGCGCCCCGACATCGGCCGGTGCCAGGGGACCGCCACCTCGCCGGTCATCGGTCGGTCAGGAGTCGCCGGCCAGGGAGGCGAGGACGCCCTCGAGCATCTGCTGTCCGCGACTGATCGAGGTGGGGGTGCCGGCCGGCGACGTGGTCAGCCGGACGGTGACGATCTCGCGCCCCGCGACGGCCGCCAGCGTGGCCCCGTCGGCTCCCGCGGTCCGGCTGGTCGCTGCGCACGACTTGTCGGCGCCCTTGGCCTGGAAGCCACTCTGGGCGCGGAACTCCCGCAGGTCGATCGCCTGGCACTGGCTGTCCCAGACGGCTTCCCCGTCGGTGTCGTCGTTGGCCTGCAACCAGGTGACGACGGCCTGGACCTTGGTCTTCGCCCCGTCGGCGGAACGCAGCGAGCACGCCGCGGTCGGGTTGCCCGTGGTGTCGGTGTTCGCGTTGGCGAGCAGGCCCGTGCGAGCCGCCTCCGGGACCGTCGCACACAGGTCGGCCGGCACCTCGGGCTTGGTGGCCTTGAGCGGCGCCGGCTCGGTGGTGCCGCAACCGGCAGCCAGGAGGAGCACGGCCAGCAGGGTTCCCAGCTGCGCGGAACGCCGTAGTGCCGGCATCGAGTCTCCCTACGGTGGTGGCTGCCTCATCGGCCCACATTCCACCACAGGCGAGAGGCCGCAGGAGGCGAACGGGGGAGTGTTGCGGTGCGCCGAGGGAGACGCAGTCCGGTGACCGGCAGGATGTGCTCGACGCGATCGACGCTGGTGGACCCGGCGCTACGCCGCCGCTGACAGCTCGTCACGCTCGCGGCGCTTGTGCCGGACGCGCCAGACGAGCAGGCCGGTGATCACCAGGACGGCCAGCACGACGGCTGCGCCCTCCCCGATCGTGGAGGCGACCTTCTTGTACGACGCGCCGGCGAAGTAGCCCACCAGGCAGAAGGTCGTGCCCCAGGCCAGTGCACCCAGGGCGTTCCACACGAGGAACACCCGGTAGCGCATGTGGCTGAGGCCGGCGATGCCCGGCATCACGGCGCGGAAGAACGCGGTCCACCGGGCGAGGAAGATCGCGGGGCCGCCGCGGCGTCGCAGCACGTCCTGCGCCTGGTCGAGTCGGCCCTGGTGCCTCTGGAAGACACGGAGCCGCAGCACGCGCGGCCCGAGGTGCTTGCCGACCTCGTAGCCGACCGTGTCGCCGAGCACCGCGCTGATCACCACCAGCACGATCAGGGCGGCGATCTGGAGGTGGCCCTCGCTGGCCAGGAACCCCCCGAGGAGCACGGCCGTCTCCCCGGGAAGCACGAACCCGGCGAAGAAGGCCGCCTCGCCGAAGGTCAGCAGCGCGATGATGGCGTAGGCGAGGGCGGGCGGAACCGATCTGATCGCATCCAGCACGCTCTCCACCACCACCAGACCCTATCCACAGGGTCCCCGCGTCCCGGCTGCTGCGTGAGCCGCTCGACGGCCGGTACGTTGGCCACATGACGGACTACAACGCCAAGATCATCGAGGAGTTCCGCGCCAGCGGCGGGAAGGTCGGGGGCAGCTTCGAGGGTGCTCCGTTGCTGCTGCTGCACAGCACCGGCGCCAAGAGTGGCCAGGAGCGGGTCAACCCGATGATGTACCAGGCGGTCGGCGACGGGTTCGCCGTCTTCGCCTCCAAGGCCGGGGCGGACACCAACCCCGACTGGTTCCACAACGTGAAGGCCCATCCCGAAGCCAGCGTCGAGGTCGGCACGGAGACCGTGCAGGTCACGGCCCGGGTTCTCGACGACGAGGAGCGGGCGCCGATCTGGGAGCTGCAGAAGTCGCGCTACCCGGGGTTCGCCGACTACGAGGAGAAGACGACCCGGGTGATCCCGGTCGTCATGCTCGAGCGTCGCTGACCGCTCGCGGGGCTGACCCCTCGCGGACCTCGATCAGCACCCAGGTCGCGGCTGCGGCCACCAGCGAGGCACCGAGCAGGTGGAAGCCGACGAGGACGGCCGGCAGGTCGGTGAAGTACTGCACGAAGCCGATCAGTCCCTGGGCCAGCTCGACCCCGAGCAGCGTCCACGTCGTCCGCGACGGGTGCACGATCACCAGCGCCACGGTGAGGCCGACCAGCAGAAACACGAAATCAGCGTGCAACTGGGACAGCTGGAGCGGGTCGAGGCCGTTGCGCGGCGCGTTGACGTCCCCGGCGTGTGGTCCGGAGCCGGTCACGACCGTGCCCAGGGCGAGGACCACCCAGGCCGCGGCGTACGTCGACCAGGCCACCACCGTGTGCCGGCGGGTGGCCTCGCCCGCGGACGCCGGATGCTCGGTCCGGTGCACGTAGAGCACCGCCAGGCTGATGATGCCCATCGAGAAGAGCAGGTGGAAGGCGACCACCCACGGGTTCAGGTCGGTCAGCACCGTGATCCCGCCGAGGACCGCCTGGGCCGGGACGCTCAGGGCCAGCAGCAGCGCCAGCCGGCGCAGGTCGCGACGCCCCGTGCCGAGGGCACTGACGAACGTGGCGATGGCGATGGCGGTCAGCACGAAGGTCAGCGTGCGGTTGCCGAACTCGATCGCGGAGTGCAGATTGAGCTCGCCGTGGGGCGTGAACGAACCGTCGTGGCACCGCGGCCAGGTCGGGCAGCCCAGCCCCGAGCCACTCAGCCGGACGGCCCCGCCGGTGACCACGATGCCGATGTTGGCCACCAGGGTCGCCCAGGCGAAGCGGCGGACCCACGTGCGTGCACCGATCCCCGTGGTCCGGTCCATGACCGCTGACATCATTCCCACTTGAACGTCCTCGCCGTCAGCGCTGCGCCGGCACCGGCCCACACGACGAGCACCAGCAGCGAGCTCCACGGGACCTCGCCGGACCAGAACGCGCGCCGCAGGCCGTCACCCAGGGCGCCCGAGGGCAGGAAGCGGGTGACGCCCCCGAAGGCGCCGTACGCCGACGAGGGGAGCACGACGGCCCCGCCCGCCATCAGCAGCAGGTAGACGAGGTTCGCCGCGGCCAGCGTGGCCTCCGCCCGGAGGACACCCGCCACGAAGAGCCCGAGGGAGGCGAAGGCCGCGGTCCCGGCGACGATCACGACCAGCGCCGCCAGCAGCGAGGGGTGCGGCTCCCAGCCCATGACCAGGGCGACGACGGAGATCACCAGGATCTGCAGGAGCTCCACCAGCAGCAGCGCGCCGACCTTGCCCAGGAGCAGGCCCGAGCGGGGGAGCGGGGAGGAGCCGAGCCGCTTGATCACCCCGTAGCGGCGCTCGAAGCCGGTCGCGATCGCCAGGGACGTGAACGCCGTCGACATGACCGCGAGCGCCAGCACCCCGGGGGCGAACTCGTCGATCGGGCGGTGCGAGAGCGACAGGTCGAGGTGCGCGGCGCCCTCCACCCCGCCGATAAGCACCATCACGGGGATCACCACGGCCAACAGCAGCTGCTCGCCGTTGCGCAGCATCAGCCGCGACTCCATCGATGCCTGGGCACACACCTGCCGCCAGAGCGGAGCGGCCCCCGGGCGTGGGGTGAACAGTCCCGTGCTCACGTGACCTCCCTCATGTGACCAGCTCGCGCCCGGTCAGCTCGAGGAAGACGTCCTCGAGGTTGCGCTGGCCGAGCTGCAGCGACTCGGGCAGCACGCCGTGCTGCTCGCACCACGCCGAGACGGTGGCCAGCGTGGTGCTGTCGGCGGGGCCGGTGATCAGCAGGCTGACGTCGCTGATCGTGCGCACCTCGAGCCGGTGGCCCAGCGCGGCCTGCAGGAGATCGGGCGCCCCCTCGGGGAACGGCTTGGTGACGACGAGCCGGATCGTGGATGTCCCGCCCCGGGTGAGCTGGAGCGGCGAGCCCGACACGATCATCCGGCCGCGGTCGATGATGTGGATCTGGTCGGCCAGCCGCTCGGCCTCGTCCATGTGGTGCGTGGTCAGCACCACCGTGACGCCGTCGGCGCGCATCTCCTGCAGCAGCTCCCAGGTCGTACGCCGCGCCGCGGGATCCATCCCCGCGGTCGGCTCGTCGACGAAGACCAGCTCAGGCCGGCCGACCACCGCCAGAGCCAGCTTGAGCCGCTGCTGCTGACCACCGGAGAGCCGCCGGTAGGGGGTGCGCCCGCAGTCCCCGAGGCCGAGGCGCTCACCGAGCACGTCGACGTCCAGGGGCTCTGCGTGCAGCCGGGCGATGTGCCGCAGCATCTCCATCGCCCGCACCCCGGACCAGGCGCCGCCGTCCTGGAGCATTACGCCGATGCGGGGCAGCAGGTCACGCCGCTGGCTCTGCGGGTCGAGGCCCAGCACCCGCACCGTCCCGGCCTGGGCCTTGCGGTAGCCCTCACAGGTCTCCAGCGTGGTGGTCTTCCCGGCACCGTTGGGCCCCAGCACCGCGGTGATCGTGCGCCGCTCGACGACCAGGTCGAGCTGGTCGACGGCCACCTTGTCGGCGTACCTCATCACCAGGCCGGAGACCGCGACGGCAGGCCCCGAAGCGGTCACGGAGCTGGGGGAGGCGGGCACGCCTGGATTCTACGGACGGGCCCCGCTAGGCCTCGGGGAGCCCCTTCACGTAGGCCGCCTGGCCGAGGTGCTGCAGGCAGTCGCCGAGCACGCTGACAAGCCGGGCGCCGGCGGTGACCGGCGGGGTCCAGTGACGGTCCACGATCCGGTCCAGGTCGGCCGCGTCGAGGCCCTCCACGTAGTCCAGCGTCAGCTGGTGCACCGCCTGGTGGTAGTCCACGAGGTCCTGGATCCGGTCGACCCGGACGGCGTCGACCTCCTCGGAGGACTGGCCGTAGCCGATGGCACCCTCCTCGAAGGGCAGGCCCAGCTTCTCCGACCATCCGGAGTGCCACGCCTGCTGGCCGCCGGAGAGGCCACAGACGTGGTCGTCCTGCACCCGGGCGGTGTGCCACAGCAGCCAGACGATGGGGTTCCCGGTGCCCGAGGGCCGGCGGTGGGCCACCTCGAGGTCCAGGTCGTCGGCGGTGGCGACGTACAGTTCACGGACCCGTCCGAACGAGTCGACGAGCAGTTCTGAGATCTCCATGGACCCGACCGTACGACGCGCCCCTGAGGACGCGGGCGGCGCGGCTAGAGGTAAGGGCGACCTTATTTGAAAGGCGCTTCCCATTAAGGGCACACTGTTGTTGTGGAAATCGCCGACGCGCTGACTCCCAGCGTCCAGCACGACCAGCCCACGCGCGAGCGTGTGGTGCAGTCCGTGATGGTCAACGGCCCCTCCACCGCCGCCGCGCTGGCGCAGCGCCTGCAGCTCACCCCGGCCGCCGTCCGCCGTCATCTCGACCACCTGCTCGAGGACGGCACCCTGGAGGCGCGGGAGCCCCGCGCCACCGCCGTTCGCGGGCGTGGTCGCCCGGCCAAGGTCTTCGCCCTGACCCCGACGGGCCGCGACCAGCTCGACCAGGCCTACGACGACCTCGCCGTGCAGGCGATCCGCTTCCTCGCCGAGACCGGTGGCAAGGAGGCCGTCCGCCAGTTCGCCGACCGCCGCGCCAACAAGATCGAGCAGCGCTTCGACGACCTCGTCGCCTCGCAGCCCGAGCTGGCTCCCGTGCAGGCGCTGGCCCAGGTCTTCACCAACGAGGGGTACGCCGCCGCGGTCCGCGACGTTCCCGTGGGCGAGCAGCTGTGCCAGCAGCACTGCCCGGTCTCCCACGTGGCCAACGAGTTCCCCGAGCTGTGCGAGGCGGAGACGGCCGCGATCAGCCGGATGCTCGGCGGCCGGCACGTCCAGCGACTGGCCACCATCGCCCACGGCGACGGTGTCTGCACGACCTGTATTCCCACCACGAGCACCAAGGAGAGGGTCACACGATGACTTCCATCGAAGAGCTGAACCCGTCGATCAAGGACATCGGTCGTTACGAGTTCGGCTGGTCCGACAAGAACGACGTGGGTGCCGACGCCAAGCGCGGCCTCAGCGAGGACGTCGTCCGCAACATCTCCTCGCTGAAGAGCGAGCCCCAGTGGATGCTCGACATGCGGATGAAGGGCCTCAAGCTCTTCGGCCGCAAGCCGATGCCGACGTGGGGCTCGGACCTGTCGACGATCGACTTCGACAACATCAAGTACTTCGTCCGCTCGACCGAGAAGCAGGCCCAGACCTGGGACGACCTCCCGGCGGACATCAAGAACACCTACGACAAGCTCGGCATCCCCGAGGCCGAGAAGGCCCGCCTGGTCTCCGGTGTCGCCGCGCAGTACGAGTCCGAGGTCGTCTACCACAAGATCAACGAGGAGCTCGAGGCCCAGGGCGTCATCTTCCTGGACACCGACACCGCGCTGAAGGAGCACCCGGAGCTCTTCCAGGAGTACTTCGGCACCGTGATCCCCGTCGGTGACAACAAGTTCTCCGCGCTGAACTCCGCGGTGTGGTCCGGCGGCTCGTTCATCTACGTGCCCAAGGGCGTCCACGTCGAGATCCCGCTGCAGGCCTACTTCCGCATCAACACCGAGAACATGGGCCAGTTCGAGCGCACGCTGATCATCGCCGACGAGGACTCCTACGTGCACTACGTCGAGGGCTGCACGGCGCCGATCTACAGCTCGGACTCGCTGCACTCGGCCGTCGTCGAGATCATCGTGAAGAAGGGCGCCCGCGTGCGCTACACCACGATCCAGAACTGGTCGAACAACGTCTACAACCTCGTGACCAAGCGCGCGACCTGCGAGGCCGGGGCCACGATGGAGTGGG
>JAOPYC010000094.1 GCA_025964795.1 Marmoricola sp. | reverse complement strand
CCCTCGGCCGCACCGGCGCCGACGAGGGTGTGGATCTCGTCGATGAACAGCACGATGTCGCCGCGGGTCCGGATTTCCTTGAGGACCTTCTTCAGGCGCTCCTCGAAGTCACCGCGGTAGCGCGAGCCGGCGACCAGGGCGCCGAGGTCGAGCGTGTAGATCTGCTTGTCCTTCAGCGTCTCCGGCACGTCGCCGCGGACGATGTCCTGGGCGAGGCCCTCGACGATCGTCGTCTTGCCGACGCCGGGCTCCCCGATCAGGACCGGGTTGTTCTTCTTGCGCCGCGACAGGATCTGCATGACGCGCTCGATCTCCTGCCCACGTCCGATCACGGGGTCGAGCTTGCCCTCCTTGGCGGCCTGGGTCAGGTTGCGGCCGAACTGGTCGAGCACCAGCGAGCTGGAGGGCGCGGCCTCGGGCGCCGTGCCCGCGGTCTGCTGCTCCTTTCCCTGGTAGCCGGACAGCAGCTGGATGACCTGCTGGCGCACCCGGTTGAGGTCGGCGCCGAGCTTGTGCAGCACCTGGGCGGCGACGCCCTCGCCCTCACGGATCAGGCCCAGCAGGATGTGCTCGGTGCCGATGTAGTTGTGGCCGAGCTGCAGCGCCTCGCGCAGGGAGAGCTCGAGCACCTTCTTGGCGCGAGGGGTGAACGGGATGTGGCCGCTGGGCGCCTGCTGGCCCTGGCCGATGATCTCCTCGACCTGGGCGCGCACGGCCTCCAGCGACACGCCGAGGCTCTCCAGCGCCTTGGCGGCGATGCCGTCGCCCTCGTGGATGAGACCGAGCAGGATGTGCTCGGTCCCGATGTAGTTGTGCGAGAGCATGCGGGCCTCTTCCTGGGCCAGCACGACGACTCGTCGGGCTCGGTCGGTGAACCGCTCGAACATGGGCTACTCCTCAAGTATCTGCAGGGTCGACCAGTGCGACCCGCACGGCCGGTTAAACCCTTCGCCCAGCCTACGTGTTCCAGCCTCAGAGGGTTATCGCTGTCAGCGAACACGGCCGGTGACGCCTGGCTGGCCTCAGCTCCGTGGCAGGCCGAACTGGGTACGGACCCCCGGTGACCACAGCACGGACTCCGGTGGTCGGTCCGTGACTCCGGGGAACCCGGCGACGGCCACCAGCTCGTCGGCGCAGTGCTCCAGCTCTGCTGACCGGAGCGGCCACGGCGTGTGGGTGTTGGGCACCCACAGCGGCCGGGCGCCCACGTGGTGGTGCATCCCCCAGCGGGCGGTGAGGAACACGCTGAGCGGGTCGCGCACCACCCCCGGCGAGGTGCGTACGGCGAAGTCGGTGGTCGCTCCCCGGGAGGGAGGGGCCAGCCGCGAGCTCCGGTAGCCCAGCGTCGTGGGCCCACGCTCGACGCGGACCCGCGACCACCGGTAGCGCACGCCCACCGCGCCGGCGAGCACCGTCACGGCGAGGCGCTCGGTCTCCAGCGACCGGAAGACCACCCCGCGGCGACCCTGGTCGTCGGTCGAGTAGAGCCGGACGTTGATCTCGCCGAAGTCGCCGAAGTAGGGGACGGGGTGGCCGTAGCCGAACCCGGCATCGCGCATCTCGAACCCGATCAGCCCGACCCAGCTCGACCCGTCATGGACGTCCGGCCGGCACCCGGGCGGAAGGTGGGGCGCCACCTGCTCCGGCTCGATCCGCCAGTGCAGGAAGACCAGGTCGCCCCAGACCTGGTCCATGATCGGCCGCCCGGTGAACTGGGGCGGCTGGTCGTCGGGTTCGCTCGTGGGCACGAGCCACTCTAGGCAGGCGTCCTCAGAGCACGTCGTCGGTCGACTGCGGCCGCGCCAGGCGGAACACCTCGGGCGGGCGACCCCACTCGTCACGACCCAGGCGCGAGACCGGGCCGAGGTGTGCCATCTCGGGGTGCCCGTCGACGAGGACGTCGTCGCGCACGGTGATCGCGGTGACCAGGCCGAACACGACGAAGGCGTGGCCCACCTCGACGATCCGCTCGAGCCGACACTCGATCGAGGCCGGGGACTCGGCCACCCGGGGCGGCGCCACGGTCTGCGACGGCTCCGTGGTGATCCCGAGCAGGCTGGCCTCGTCGTCGCCGTGCTCGAACGGGGCGCTGGTGTCGTTGACCTGGTCGAGCAGCTCCTCCGAGGTGAAGTTGACGACGAACTCGCCGGTCTCCTCGATGTTGCGCACCGTGTCCTTGCGACCGAGCGAGCTGAACAGCACGACCGGCGGCTTTCCGCTCGCCACCGTGAAGAAGGAGTGCGGGGCCAGGTTGCCGCGACCCTGGGCGTCGAGGGTCGAGACCCAGGCGATCGGGCGGGGCACGACCAGCGCGGTCAGCAGCTGGTAGGCGTTGACGTCGGCATCGGTGGGGTCGAAGACGGTGCGGGGAGCGGAGTCAGGCATCTGGGCAGCCTAGAGAGACAGGGGCCGGACGCACGACCACCCCCGGGTGGGCGACTGGTCGCCCACCCGGGGGTGGTCCCGCGATGCGGTGCTCAGTGAGCGGCGGCGTAGGCCTCGCGGACCTCGGCGGCCACCCGGCCACGCTCGGGGACGTCGAAGCCGTTGTCGCGCGCCCAGCTGCGGATCTCGGACGGGGCGGCGCCGCCGGCAGCGGCCTTGGCCGTGCTGCGTCGGGCGCCTCGCCCGCTCACCGGGCGACCGTGGGCCACGTAGGGGGCGAGCGCGTCCCGCAGCGAGCGGGCGTTCTTGGGATTCAGGTCGATGGCGTATTCCTTGCCGTCGAGACCGAATGTCACCGTTTCCTCGGCATCGCTCTGGTCGATGTCGTCGACGAGCACGATGTGAACCTTTTGAGACATGTGTTGAGCCATCCTTGCCAAATGTGGTCGGAGCCATTTACCGCTGGCGACACTAACAGACCACTATGTGAGAACAAAGCGACTCACTCGGGTCGTAGCAGGGGAAAAAGAATGGTTTCGCGAATGCCGGCGCCAGTGAGCAGCATGATCAGCCGGTCCACGCCCAGGCCGAGTCCCCCGGCGGGCGGCATGCCGTACTCCATCGCCTTGAGGAACACCTCGTCGAGCTCCATCGCCTCCGGATCTCCCTGTGCGGCTAGGAGGGACTGCGCCTGCAGGCGTTCCCGCTGCACGACGGGGTCGTTGAGCTCGGAGTACGCCGGAGCGAGCTCCACCCCGTTGATGATCAGGTCCCACGCCTCGTTGAGGCCGGGCTTGCTGCGGTGCGCCTTGGCCAGCGGCTTCACCTCGGAGGGATAATCCATCACGAATGTCGGATTGATCAGCTGGTGCTCGACGAGCTGCTCGTAGAGTTCGACAACTATTTCCGCCTTCCCCCATTTCGGCTGCAGTTCCACGTGGTGGGTGTCGGAATAGGCGCGCAGCGTTTTTGCTGACGTTTCAACTGTTACCTGTTCACCTACCGCCTCGGAGACCAGGTCGAGGATCGAGGCCTGTCGCCATTCCCCCTCGAGGTCGATCTGCGACCCGTCGCGCCCGGCTACGACGGTGCGCCCGACCGCCCGCGCCGCGTTCAGCACGAGCGCCTTGGTCAGCTCCATCATGGAGAACTGGTCGCCGTAGGCCTCGTAGGCCTCGAGCATGGAGAACTCGGCCGCGTGCGTGGAGTCGAGACCCTCGTTGCGGAAGGTGCGGCCGATTTCGTAGACCTTCTCGACCCCGCCGATCATCGCCCGCTTCAGGTCGAGCTCGAGCGCGATCCGCAGGAGCATCGGCTGGTCGAGGGCGTTCAGGTGGGTGCGGAAGGGGCGGGCGGCCGCGCCGCCGTTGGTCAGCTGGAGGATCGGCGTCTCGACCTCGGTGTAGCCGCGCTCGTCGAGGGTGCTGCGCAGGCTGCGCAGCACGGCCGCCTTGGTGCGCACCATCTCGCGCGCCTCGGGCCGGATCATCATGTCGACGTAGCGGAGCCGGATGCGAGCCTCGTCGGAGAGCGGCCGGTGCTCGTTCGGCAGCGGCCGCAGGGTCTTGGCGGCCAGCTCCCACTCGGTCACCGAGACGGACAGCTCGCCGCGGCGGCTGGTGATCACCTCACCGCGGACGGCCAGCAGGTCACCGATGTCGACCAGCGCCTTGAAGTCGGCCAGCGACTCCTCGCCCACGTCCGCGAGGCTGAGCATCACCTGTATCTCCGACCCGTCGCCCTCCCGGAGCCGGGCGAAGCACAGCTTCCCGGTGTTGCGCTGGAAGATGACCCGACCGGTGATCGCGACCCGCCCGCCCGTCCGGGTGTCGGGCTCCAGGTCCTGCCCGTCGTAGGTCTCCCTGAGCTGGCGGATCGTGTGCGTCCGCTCGACCGTCGTCGGGTAGGGCTGGACCCCCCGGTCGAGCAGCCGCTGCCGCTTGTCGCGGCGTACCTGCATCTGCTCGGGCGCGTCGTCGGCAGGGGGGCTGGGAGGGGTGTCGGTCACGCGCCAAGGTTAGAGCCGGGTGCGCAGGCCGCGAAAACCGGTGGAAGTGACGCGGCTCCGGGTGTCAGGCACCACCGAGAGCGACATGACCACGGCGCACCGAGAGCACGGCGCACGTGTCGGTCTGGCAGGCTGCCTAGCCCGACCGGAGGAGAGCGCATGAGGGCAGTGGTCTGTCGTGAGACGAAGCTCGAGGTGGAGGAGGTCGCCGACCCGGTCCCCGGACCCGGGCAGGTGCTCCTGGAGGTGGTCCGCGGCGGGATCTGCGGGTCGGACCTGCACGCCCGCAAGCACGCGGACCAGCTCGCCGACCTGGCCTCGGGCATCGGCTACCACGACGTGATGCGCCCGCACGAGTCCGTGGTGATGGGCCACGAGTTCAGCGGCCGGGTGCTGGACTACGGCCCGTCCACGCGGAAGCCGTGGACGGTCGGGACGCCGGTCGTGTCGCTGCCGATGATCCGGATGGGCGACCAGGTGCAGATGACCGGGCTCTCGGCCAAGGCCCCCGGGGCCTACGCCGAGCGGGTGCTGGTCCAGGAGTCCCTCACCATGGACGTGCCCAACGGGCTGAGCCCGGAGACGGCCGCGCTCACCGAGCCGATGGCGGTGGCCTGGCACGCCGTACGCCGCAGCGGGGTCCGCAAGAAGGAGACCGCCGTGGTCATCGGGTGCGGGCCGATCGGTCTCGCCGTGATCCTGATGCTCAAGGCCCGCGGGGTCCGGCACGTGGTGGCCAGCGACTTCTCGGCGGGGCGTCGGGCGCTCGCCGAGCGGTGCGGTGCCGACGTGGTGATCGACCCCGGCGCGGAGTCGCCGTGGACCGGGTTCGAGGACAGCCGCTACATCACCGACGCCAACGACCTCTTCGACCTCGCGCTCGACACGATGGGCAAGCTGCGCCGCGTGCCCCTGCTCCCCTGGGCCCGGGTGCTGCGGGCCGCCGAGGCGGCGGGGGCGACGCCGAGCGGCCCGGTGGTCTTCGAGTGCGTCGGCGTGCCTGGGATCATCGACCAGGTGATCAACCAGGCGCCGCTCGCGACGCGGGTCGTGGTGGTCGGCGTGTGCATGGAGCCGGACACGATCCAGCCAGCGATGGCGATCAACAAGGAGATCGAGCTGCGATTCGTCTTCGCCTACCAGCCCCACGAGTTCCACGAGACGCTGCGGCTGATCGCCGACGGCACCGTCGACCCGACCCCGCTGATCACCGCGACCGTGGGCCTGGACGGAGTCGCCGGCGCCTTCGAGGCGCTGGGCGACCCGGAGCGGCACGCGAAGATCCTGGTCGACCCGGCGAGCTCCGCGACCGTCTGAGGCGGCGTCAGTCCCGATAGTCCGAGACGTTTGCGTCGGAATCCGGCCCGATAAGCGACTCAGATGTCTCGGACTACCCGGATTTCCGGGGCCGTCAGGAGTTCCGGGCGAAGACCAGCTCGAGGCCGAGCAGGGTGAGCCAGGGCTCCCGGGCGGTGAACGACCGGCACTCCTCGACCACGATGTGGGCCAGGCCGCCGGTGGCGATCACGTGGACGGACTCCGTGGGGACGTCGAGTTCCTCGATCATCCGGCTGACGATCCCGTCGACCTGGCTGGCGAAGCCGAAGACCATGCCGGACTGGAGCGCCTCGACGGTGTTCTTGGCGATCACCGTGCGCGGACGGAGCAGCTCGACCTTGCGCAGCTGGGCGCCGCGTCGGCCCAGGGCCTCGAGGGAGATGTCGATGCCCGGGGAGATGGCGCCGCCGACGTACTCGCCGCGCGGACTGACCACGTCGAAGGTGGTGGCGGTGCCGAAGTCGACCACGATCGCCGGACCGTCGTAGAGGCTGGCCGCGGCGAGCGCGTTCACCACCCGGTCGGCCCCGACCTCGCGCGGGTTGTCCATCAGCACGGGCACCCCGGTGCGCACGCCGGGCTCGACCACGACGTAGGGCACCGTCCCGTAGTGGCCCACCAGCATGTCCCGCCACTCGTGCAGCACGGCCGGCACCGTCGAGCACACGGCGATGCCGGTGACGTCGTCGGCGACGGCGCTCTCGCGCAGCAGTCCCTTGAGCAGGACGGCCCACTCGTCGGCGGTACGACGCTCGTCGGTGGCCACCCGCCAGTGGTCGAGCACCTCGCCGTCGTCCAGCAGCCCGATGACGGTGTGCGAGTTGCCGATGTCGGCGCACAGGAGCGTCATGAGCGGCCCTTGTCCGGCGTCACGTCAGGTCCATCCCGAGGTCGAAGACGATCACCGAGTGGGTGAGCGCGCCGACGGAGATGAAGTCGACGCCGGTCCGCGCCACGTCGCGCGCCCGGTCGAGGGTGAGCCCGCCGGAGGCCTCGAGCGTGGCCGGAGTGGGGTGCGCGCGCGTGATCGCGACTGCGTCGGTCATCTGGGCGTCGGTCATGTTGTCGAGCAGGATCCGCACGCAACCCGCGTCGAGCAGCTCACGCAGCTGGTCGAGGTCGGTGACCTCCACCTCCACGGGGACGTCGGGGTACGCGGCGCGGACGGCGTCGTACGCCGGGACCACACCGCCGGCCGCGACCACGTGGTTGTCCTTGACCATCGCCATGTCGACGAGGCTGAACCGGTGGTTGACGCCGCCGCCGCAGCGGACGGCGTACTTCTCCAGCATCCGGAAGTTCGGCAGCGTCTTGCGGGTGTCCAGCACTCGGGCCGTGGTGCCCTCCAGCGCGGCCACCCAGCGCGAGGTGGCGGTCGCGACGCCGGACAGGTGCGAGGCGAAGTTGAGGGCGGTGCGCTCGGCGGTCAGCAGCCCCCGGGTCGGGCCGGCCACGCGCATCACCACGTCGCCGGGGGCTACGCGGGTGCCGTCCGGCAACCGGTCGGTGATCCTGGCCTCGTCGCCGAGGACGTGGGCGAAGACGAGCGCCGCGACCCCGAGGCCGGCCACGACCCCGCCCTCCCGGGCCCCGAAGTCGGCGACCCCCTGCGCGTCGGCCGGGATGGTCGCCGCGCTGGTGACGTCGTCCGCTCCTCCGGGGAGGTCCTCCGCGACGGCGCTCACGACCGCGGCGTAGACCGCCCGGGCGTCCAGCCCGGCGGCCTCGAGCTCCTCGACCAGGGGTGCGGGCAGGCGCTCGAACGGGGTGCGCGCGATCATGCGGCTCCCCCGGCTGTCGGCCCGTCGGTCGCAGGCGCCCGGCGGAAGTCCTGCTCCAGCCCGGTGGCGGTCAGTCGGGAGTCGACGTGGCCGGCCCAGTGGGCGTCGTCGCGGTCCGGGAAGTCCTCGCGCCAGTGCGACCCGCGGGTCTCCTCGCGCAGCCGGGCGGCCTCGGCGAGGGCGGTGCTGATCGTCAGCAGGTTGGTGGCCTCCCACGACGCCGTGCCGATCTCGCCGCCCTTCTCGGCCAGGGCGGACAGCTCGTGCAGGGCGGTGGTGAGGCCGTCGGCGGAGCGGAGCACGCCGGCCTGCTCCGTCATCACGGCCTGCAGGTCGGGCCGGACCTCGGCGGCGACCACCCCGGTCTCGCGGTCGTCGGGTGCCGGCTCGGCGTACGCCCTGAGCTCGGTGGGCAGCACCTGGGCGATCCGGCGGGAGAACACCAGTCCCTCGAGCAGGGAGTTGGAGGCGAGGCGGTTGGCGCCGTGCACGCCGGAGCAGGCCACCTCACCGGTCGCGTAGAGCCCCGGGACGCCGGAGCGGCCCCACAGGTCGGTGGCCACGCCGCCCGACGCGTAGTGGCAGGCGGGCGCGACCGGGATCAGCTCGGTCACCGGGTCGACACCGTGTGCGCGACAGGTGACCAGGATCGTCGGGAACCGCTTCTCCCAGAACTCCAGGCCGAGTTGCCTGGCGTCGAGCCACATGTGCGCGTGCCCGGTCTCGTGCATCCGGCGGGTGATCGCCTTCGCGACCACGTCGCGCGGCGCCAGGTCGGCGAGCTCGTGCTGTCCCTGCATGAACCGGTTGCCCTCGAAGTCGACGAGGAAGGCCCCCTCGCCGCGCACGGCCTCGCTGATCAGCGGCTGCTGGCCCATCGAGTCGGGACCGAGGTACATCACAGTCGGGTGGAACTGCACGAACTCCAGGTCGCGCAGCACCGCCCCGGCTCGCAGCGCGAGCGCCATGCCGTCGCCGGATGAGACGGCCGGGTTCGTGGTCTGCGAGAAGACCTGGCCGAGCCCGCCGGAGGCAAGTACGACGGCCCGGCAGCGGACCGCGCCCACGCCGTCACGCTGGCCCTCGCCCATGACGTGCAGGGTGATCCCGGCGACGCCGCCGTCCTCGGCGAGCAGCAGGTCGACCGCCAGGGCGTGCTCGATCACCTCGATGTCGGGCGCGGCGTCGATGGCCGCCACCAGGGCGCGCTGGATCTCCGCACCGGTCGCGTCCCCGCCGGCGTGGGCGATCCGGTCACGGTGGTGGCCGCCCTCGCGGGTCAGCGAGAGGACACCTTCCGGGGAGTGGTCGAAGTTGGCGCCGGTGGCGATCAGCTCGCGGACGGCGTCCGGCCCCTCGGTGACCAGGATCCGCACCGCCTCGGCGTCGCAGGCCCCCGCGCCGGCCACCAGGGTGTCCCGCTCGTGCTGCTCAGGGGTGTCGCCGGGGCCGAGCGCGGCGGCGATCCCGCCCTGCGCCCACTGGGTCGACCCGGAGGAGAGCACGTCCTTGGTGACGACGAGGACCTTCTCGACCTGGTGGCGCAGCCGCAGCGCCGCGGTCAGCCCGGCGATCCCGGAGCCGACGACGACCACGTCGGCCTCCGTGGTCCACCCGGGCTCCCCCGAGGTCAGGCGCGCGGGGAGGGTGGGGCCGTTCGACATGCGAATGTCGCTGAGGGGACGCGAGAGTCGCACTTCAGTCACGACAGACACATTCGCATGTCGAAGGCCCGCCTACCGACCCGCGACCAGGTCGGAGGGGGCGGAGCTGTGCAGGTCGCCGCGGACCAGGCCGGTGCCGGGGAGGGCCTCGGCGGGGTCGGAGCCGGTGGCGACGATGGCGTTGTCGGCGTCGACGAAGACCACGCTCGGGCGGTGGTCCTTTGCCTCAGCGGTCTCCATCTGGCCGTAGGCGATCAGGATGACGACGTCACCGGGGTGGACGAGCCGGGCAGCGGCGCCGTTGATGCCGAGCACGCCGGAACCGCGCTCGCCGGCGATCGTGTAGGTCTCCAGCCGGGCACCGTTCGTCACGTCGACGATGTGCACCAGCTCAGTGGGCAGCAGGTCGGCCGCCTCGAGCAGGTCCTCGTCCACCGTCACCGACCCGACGTAGTGCAGGTCCGCCTGGGTCACCGTGGCGCGGTGGATCTTGCTCTTCATCATCGTGCGCAGCATCAGGTGTCTCCGTTCAGGTCGAGGGCGACGTTGTCGATCAGTCGGGTGGCGCCCACGCGGGCCGCGATCAGCAGTCGGGCCGGTCCGGTCTCCGGGGCGGGGCCGAGGTCGGGAGCCCGGAGCTCGAGGTACTCCAGGTCCACGCCGCGGGCGTGCCGCAGCTCGTGCCGGGCCGCGTCGATCGTGACCGCGGCGCCGTAGCGCGCTGCGTCCCGGGCCGCGAAGAGCGTGCGCGACAGGGCGGTGGCGCGCCAGCGCTGGTCCTCGTCGAGGTAGGCGTTGCGGCTGGACAGCGCCAGCCCGTCCGGCTCGCGGACCGTCTCGGCGCCGACCACGTCGACGCCCATGCACAGGTCCGCGACCATCCGGCGGATCAGGGTGAGCTGTTGGTAGTCCTTCTGGCCGAAGACGGACACGTCGGGCCGGACGAGGCCGAACAGCTTGGCCACGACGGTGAGCACGCCGTGGAAGTGCGTGGGCCGGGAGGCGCCCTCGAGCGCCGCGGCGAGCGGGCCGGGGTCCACCGTCACCTGCGGGTCCCCGCCCGGGTAGACCTCCTCGACCGAGGGCGCGAACACGATGTCGACGCCCTGCTCGGCGCAGACCTCGAGGTCGGCGTCGAACGTCCGCGGGTAGCGGTCGAGGTCCTCGCCCGGGGCGAACTGCAGGGGGTTGACGAAGATCGAGCTGACGACGGGCGCGTCGGGGCCCACCTCCTGGCGCGCCCGGGCGAGCAGGGCCGCGTGGCCCGCGTGCAGCGCGCCCATGGTCGGTACCAGGGCCACCCCCGCGTCGGCGAACTTCCCGAGGGCACCGTGAAGCTCCTCGCGACTGTGCGCGAGGAGGGGCGTGGCACTCATCGTGAGTCGCTCCGGGTGCGCGAGAGGTTCGTGGCGGTGCGCTCCCCGGCACGCACCAGCGCCTCGTCGAGCATCCGCACGAGGCGAGCGGCGCGGATCGGGAGCAGGCGGCCGCCGAGGACGGCCCGGTCGGCCGTGGCCTTCGCCATCGCGACGTACGACGGGATGGTGGTCGGTGCGTTCTCCAGGATGTCGTCGAGGTGCGCCTGCACGGTGCGTACGTCGCCGCGCACGATCGGCCCGGTCAGGGCCGCGTCACCGGAGGCGAGCGCGTTGTCCAGGGCCGCGCTCAGCAGCGGGCGCAGGGTGGCGGCAGGGTCCTCGGCACCGGAGGCGGCCAGCAGCTCCATGGCCTGGCTGACCAGCGTGACCAGGTGGTTGGCGCCGTGGGCCAGACCGGCGTGGTAGAGCGTGCGCTTGCCCTCCGGCACCCACAGCGGGATGCCGCCGAGGTCGGTGACGAGGCCCTCGGCGAGCTCGCTCTCACCGTCGCCGGCGGTCATCCCGAAGACCGTCCCGGAGAGACGGTCGAGGTCCAGGTCGGTGCCGGTGAAGGTCATCGCGGGGTGCATGGCGACCGTGCGGGCGCCGATGGCGGTGGCGGGCTCGAGCACGGCGAGGCCGTGCCGCCCGGAGGTGTGCACGACGACCTGGCCCTCGCGGATCGCCCCGGCGCCGACGAGCGTCGTGACGACGTTGCCCAGCATGTCGTCGGGAACGGTGAGCAGCAGCAGGTCGCAGGCCCGGGCGACGTCGGTCGGCTTGGCGACGCGGACGCCGGGCAGCAGCGTCTCGATGCGGTGCAGGGAGGCGGGCGAGTCCCCGGCTGCAGCCACGACCTCGTGACCGGCAGCGCGCAGCGCAGCGGACAGGACGGCGCCGACACGGCCGGCGCCAACAACCCCGATATGGGCCATCAGACGACATCCCTTTCGTTCCAGTCCCGAGGTGGGTACCGGACTACTCATGAACTTCGTGCGTCCGCCAGCGTACGTCGCGGCCCACCGACCGCGGAATGGAACGGCGCGGTGTGCTGCGTCACACCACCGCGTGAGACCACGACGTCCCGCCTGCCTGGCGGCCCGGTCCCGGCAGTAGCCTGCCGTGATGCATCCCTGGGTCAGCGTCGTCATCCCGGTGCACAACTCCCTCCCCTACCTCGAGGACACCCTCGCCTCGGTCTTCCACCAGAGCGTGGACCGCGAGCGGGTCGAGGTGATCGCCGTCGACGACGGGAGCACCGACGACAGTCCCCGGACGCTCGCCGCCTGGGCCGCGCGGTGGCCCCAGCTCCAGGTGATCACCCAGGCCGCGTCCGGCACCGCGGGCCGCCCCCGCAACGTCGGGATCGAGCGGGCCACGGGCGACTACCTCTTCTTCCTCGACAGCGACGACTGCCTGGGGCCGGAGGCCCTCGAGCGCCTGCTCGGGTTCGCCCGGGAGCACGACTCCGACGTCGTCCTGGCCAAGCTCGTCGGCATCGGGCGGTCCGTGCCCCGCACGGTGTTCCAGGAGGACCTGCCCCGGGCGGGGCTGCGCAGCGGCGTCTACTACACGCTGATGCCGTTCAAGCTCGTCCGGCGCTCGCTCGTGATGGACCACGACATCCGGTTCCCCGAGCACATGCGGATCAGCGAGGACCAGCGCTTCGTGGCCGCCTGCTACCTGGCTGCGGACGTGATCTCGGTGCTCGGTTCCTACCCCGCCTACTACCTGATGCGGCGCGAGGACGGCTCGAACCTCAGCAAGGACGGCCTGCCGTACGCCGACGTCGTCCGCCAGGCCGACGAGACGGTGCGGATGGTGGTCGAGCAGACCTCGCCGGGCGCCGACCAGGCCCACCTGGTCGGCCGCCACATCCGGATCGAGCTGCTGCACCGCATCCAGCACGTCCTTCTCGACCTCCCACCCGAGGAGCAGGCCGAGCTGGTCAGGACGGCCGCGCCGTACGCCCGGGCCTGGCGGGTCGAGGGACTGGACACCGAGCTGACCGTCAGCGAACGGCTGATCTGCGCAGCGCTCGGGCGCGAGGACCTGGACCGCGTCGTCCGGCTGGTGCGGTGGTGGGTGCACGGGCAGCGGTCCCCCGCGGTCCACGACGGGGGCCGGTGGTTCCTGGCCGCACCCGGGTTCCGGGAGTCCGACGCCTACCCCGACGAGCTGTTCACCATGAAGGAGCCGCCCGACGCGGCGACCGCCACCTGGCAGGTGGGGCTCGAGGGCAGGACGCTGTCGATCTCGGGGCACGGCTACATCAAGGGCATCCCGTCCGCGGACTGCGAGATCGCGGTGACCCTGATCCAGGTGGACTCCGACCGGGAGGTCGAGCTGGACGTGGACCGTACGCCGACGCCCTTCCTCAACGCCGTCGAGGGGGGCGGCCCGGTCTCCTACGCCGAGGCCGGGTTCCGGGCCCGGGGAGACCTCGACGCCGAGTCGCTCGGGTCCGGGCGGTGGCGCCTGGTCGTGCGCATCACCGCGCCACACCTCACCCAGCACCGCAACCTGCTGCCGCCCGCCGGCTTCGAACCCACGAAGTCGTCGTGGGAGAGCGACGACGGGACGCGACGGACCGCGGTGCTCCGGGTGGGTTCGAAGGACAACCTGGTGGTCGGGCTGAAGTCGACCCAGGCGGCCACGGTCATCCCCGGTACGCCACCGCGGCGCTGGATCCCGCGACGACCGGGACGCAGTGGTCCGTGACCCTTGGGGGTCAGCGGGCGTCGGCGCGGATGAACATCGCGTCGAACTCGATCACGCGCAGGGACCGAGGGTCGATGGTCACCGGGAACATGCCCGTGAGCGAGAACCCCGCTGCCTGGTAGAGCTCGAGCTGCGCGATCATCTGCGGCATGCCCTCGTAGATCGGCACGCAGGCGACCTCGGACTGCATCGCGACGACCTCGGCGAGGCGCGCACCGGCGCCGGTGAAGGTCTGTACGTCGTACCCCTGGGTGTCCATCTTCAGGTAGACCCGGGGCTCCTCGAGGCCGGCGACGGCCTCGTCGAACACGGAGTCGAGCCGGCGGACGTCGATGGTCTGGGTGCTGGTCTCCCGCAGCGTGCTGGACCACTCGCGGCCGAACTCGCTGGAGTCGAGCAGCGACGACATGGTCCCGGGCACCACGTTGATCTCGGCCTGCTCGTCGGCGTCCCCGAGGGCGTAGGGCACCACGATCCAGTCGGGGTCGTCGCGGGAGTGCCGCTCGAGCTCCTCGACGAGGTGGGCCAGCGGCTCGAAGGACACGATGCGCCCCTCGTAGCCGGCGGCGCGCAGCGCCCGGGCGTACTGACCGGTGTTGGCCCCGACGTCCAGGACGCAGTTCACCCGCTGCTCCCGCATCATCCAGGCGGCGTGCTCGCCGGAGAGGAAGTTGCCCAGGCCCTGCTGGAACAGCCGGATGTCGGCCTGCATGGCCGCCGGCTCGTAGACCAGGTGGGCGGCGCCCGACCGACCCAGCGCGCGGACCACGCGACGCGGGGCGCGGCGCGGCCCGACGAGCCAGGTTCCGTCCCCGAGGTCACGTGCACCGAGGCGGTGGCCGGGTTTCCTGGTCTGCAGCAACCACGCGTTGCGCTCCAGCGGCAGCACCTCGGGCTGGCGCTGGGCGGAGACGGCGGACAGGCCTCCGGGCATCCTGGCGACGAGCGGCTTCCGGCGGGAGACCACCTGCCCCGCGCCGCCCAGGTCCGCCGTGTGCAAACCGGCGAACCGGACGAAGGAGAACAACCGCCTCTGCCATGACATGTCGGCCACCCTATGAGACCGACGACCCAGATCGGTGTGCCCTAGGATCCATGTCGTGCCGAGGACGCCGGAAGTGGTGACCAGATGACCCGCCTCAGGTCCCGGCTCGCCGGGGTGGCCAAGGTGATCCGCAGCCCGGAGGCGCCGGCCGCGGCGGGCGCCACCGGTTCCGAGGTCTTAGCGCGCTACGCCTCGCTGCTCCCGGACTGGCCGGGCCAGACCCTGGTGATCCTCGCCGACGGCCCGGACGCACCGGTGCTCGACCACCTCGACGTCCCCCTGGCCGGACGCCGGATCGTGGTCTCGCCGACCTCGGAGCCCGCCTGGTCGCTGGAGGAGCGCGGGGTCGAGCACCGCGGCGCCGAGAACCTCGACCAGGTCAACTGGCACCTGCGGTTCTTGGGGCCGATCGATGTGATCGTGGACCTCGCGGCCCGCAGCACCGCCGACTACGACGCCGTCTGGCGCAAGCTCGTCTTCCACCTGCGACCGCACGGCGCCTACGTCATCGACCGGCGCCGGGCGACCGACACCGGCGTACCACCGTCGCTGCTCGCGGGCGCGGCCACGATCGGGCTGACCGGACCGGACCTGCCCGAGGACGCCGAGTCCGACCGCGCGCACCGGGTCGCCGTGCTGTCGCTGACGGTCGATGCCGACCACGTGGTGATGCTCAAGCGGGGCAAGCACATCTTGAAGACGAAGGACCGGCTGGCCAGCCGGATCCTGCCGGAGCGCGAGCCGGAGCTGACGACGACCGAGCTGGAGACGCTGCCCTCCGGCACCCTGGAGGCGCGCTGCGAGTTCCACTCCCACGACGCCGCGGTGCCGATCCCCTACCTCGAGACGACGCTGGACTACCCCGAGCACCACCTGCGGCACTACCGCGGCGAGATCGCGATGGTCTCCAACGGCCTGATGCACACCGGGTTCAGCGCCCTGCCCGAGTCCTTCCGGCACCACAACGCCTACTCCCCGACGAACCCCCGGCTGCTCGACGCGAGCGGCGACTTCGCGCGGACCAGGCCCATGGATCGGCCGACCCGCGAGCTCGCGGGCAGCTTCTTCCACCTGGACTCGGAGAACCCCGGGCACTTCGGCCACCTGATGACCGAGGTCGTGAGCCGGCTCTGGGGCTGGGACCAGGCCAAGAGGGCGTTCCCCGAGCTCAAGGCCGTCTTCCGGATCCGCCACGAGGACGAGCGCGTCCCCGTCCTCGAGCAGCGGGTCCTCGGCGCCTACGGCATCGCCCCCGAGGACGTGGTGTGGGTGCACGAGCCGGTCTGGCTGGAGTCCGTCGTCGGCGTCACGCCGATGTTCCACAACCAGGTGCCGCACTACGTGCACCCCGGGCTGCTGGAGGTGTGGGACCGGCTGCGGGAGTCGTTCCTGGCGGAGGCCGCCGCGGTCCAGGGCGGCATCCCGGGCGACTTCGGGCGCAGCGGCGGCCGGCGGATCTTCGTGTCCCGGCAGGACATCACCTCCAACCGGGCCTGCCGGAACGCCCGCGACGTGGAGGCCTTCTTCGCCGCCCACGGCTACGACGTGGTCTACCCCGAGCTCTTCGACCTGGCCCAGCAGGCTGCGATCTTCGACCGGGCCGAGGTGATCGCGGGCTTCGGCGGGTCGGCGATGTTCAACGTGCTGTTCTCCCGCGACCACCGCGGCGTGATCCTGCTGAACCATGAGGCCTACACCGCCCGCAACGAGCACCTCTACCTGGCGCTGCTCGGCGGCGAGGTGCACTACTTCTGGAGCACCCCCGACGTGTCCCATCCGGGCGACCGCTGGAGCCGCGAGGCCTACTACTCCTCGTGGGAGTTCGACTTCGAGCGCAACACCGAGGCGCTGACCGAGGTCATCGCGCGCCTCGGCTGAGCCTCAACGAGGCTTCAGGACGCCGGTGCGCAGCAGCGCCTGGTAGAGGTACGGCGCCATGGTGCGCGCGTAGGTGACGGTCACGTGGCTGTTGTCGCGGTAGACGTTCACGCCCCCGATCACCACCGGGCAGTCCGTCTTGTCGCAGTAGAACCGGCTCAGGTCGACCAGGTGGGTGCGCGGCGTCGTACGGACGGCGGCCCCGAAGGGGTCCGGGAAGCGGTCGAGCGCCTGGCGCCGGTCCAGCCCGCACTTCGCGTTGGCCTCCTGCACGCTCACGTCGGCCAGGCAGTTGTTCGGGTTGGCCTCGGGAGCGCCACCCGGAGCCGGGTTGTCGCGTACGGCGACGATCGGCACCTTCAGCCTCACGATCGGGTCCCACACCGCCTTCAGCGCCGAGACCGGTGACTCGATCGGCTTCAGGGTCTTGTTCGTCCACGAGGTCGTGATGATGAAGTCGTACTGGCTGGCGGTCCGCAGCAGCAGCGGCTGCAGGTCGGCCTTGAAGCTGGTGCACAGGTCGCGCAGCGACTTGTCGTGGATGTTGGGCGTTCCCTGGGCCCAGATGCACCCGCCCGAGGTGAACAGGTCGAGCGAGAGCACCTTCTTCTTGGCCAGCTCGATCAGGGACGGCATCAGGGCCCGGGCGTGGGAGTCGCCGATCACGGCCACGTGCGGGATCGACCTGTCGCCGACGTCGCCGAACTGGCAGGGCTTCAGCGGTCGGGTGGCCATCTGCTTGTCGCACCCGGGGTAGAAGGGGTAGTCGTCGGCCGCCGCGGTCACGGTGGGTACGAGGCTGTCCTTGAGCTTGGGGTTGGGACAGCCGGTCTCCTTCGGGTCCCGGGCGGCGGCGCCGAAGCAGGCCGGTGCGTCCGTGACCAGGGACCTCGCCAGGGCGGCCGAGTGCCGGGTCTCCAGCTCGACGTCCCACCAGGCGGCCGTGCACACGCCCACGAGGACGGCGGCCGCCGCCGCGGCGGCGGTCAGGGCGACGGCGGACCGGCGCAGCGAGAACCGGTGCGTGGTCCGGACGGGGTCCTCGACGAACACCTTCGTGGCCCAGGCCGCGAGCACCGTCGCCACCAGGATCAGCACCCGGGCCACGAAGCCCGGCGTCCGGTCGATCACGTAGGGGAGGATGACCAGCATCGGCCAGTGCCAGAGGTACATCGAGTAGGAGATGTCGCCCAGGAACGTGGCCGGGCGCCAGGTGAGCACGCGGGTCGGCGACCAGGCCAGGCCGGAGTTCCCCGCGGCGATCACGGCCACGGTCGCGACGACCACGAGCACGGCGGCGGTGCCGGGCATCGGGGTGTCGTGGGAGAAGGTGAGCGCGCACCCGAGGATCACGAGCAGCCCGGCCCAGGACAGCAGCGCCGCCCGCTGCGGGGCGCGGACGGTCCCGGCGCCAACCATGCACGCCAGCAGGGCGCCCGCACCGAACTCCCAGGCGCGGGTGAACGTGGAGAAGTAGGCCACCGACGGGTTGTGCACCGTGTCCCAGAGCGAGAACGCCAGCGAGGCCACCGTGACCAGCCCCAGGACGGCGGTGACGGTCCACGAGCGGCTCCACCGGCGGGACCCGGCGAGCACCACGGCGCTAAGGACGAGCAGCGGCCAGCCGATGTAGAACTGCTCCTCGGCGGAGAGCGTCCAGTAGTGCTGCACCGGCGACGGCGCGTTGGAGGAGGCCAGGTAGTCGACCGCGTCGTGGGCCAGGGACCAGTTCTCGACGTACAGGCCCGAGGCGGCGATCTCCTTGAAGAACTGTTGCCAGAGCAGGTGCGGCACGAACAGGAAGACACCGAGCGCCGTGGTCCCCAGCACCAGGAAGGCGGCCGGCAGCAGCCGCCGGACCCGGCGAGCCCAGAACTGGGCCAGGGACACGCGACCGGTGCGCTGGACCTCGCGCAGCAGGTTGCCGCTGATCAAGAAGCCCGAGATCACGAAGAACACGTCGACGCCGATGTAGCCGCCGCGCAGCCGGCCCGGCCACAGGTGGTAGAGCACCACGAGCAGCACCGCGACCGACCTCAGCCCCTGGATCTCCGGGCGGACGGCCGTGGGCGTCGGCGGGGCAGGCGGCACTTCGTTCCATCCTCCGGGTTCCGAGAGCCGGGTCAGACTACCTGTCACGACGGGTCGATCCGTGGCGCCACGGGCGTCACTGCCCGCCCGGAAGAGGCGGGAGGCCGGCCTCCGCGCGCCAGGGGTGGGCCAGCTCTCCGCCCTCGAAGGGCAACGGCCGGTTGGCGTCGATCCAGGCCAGCAGGGACTCGAGATCCGCCCGCCGGTCCTGCGCCACGAACCAGCCCATCAGCCGCTGCTGGGGCGGCACGGCCGTCTCCTCGAAGGGGAGCGTCCGGTCGTTCCAGAGCTCGCGCACCCCCGCGACGAGCAGCGACCAGTAGTCCGCGTCGCAGCCCGGCACGGCCCGGAAGTACTCCCAGAGGTCCACGGGCAGCACCTCGGCGAAGAAGACCCGCACCACCTCGTCGCCGGCGCGCTCGCGCACGACCCGCGCGCTGTCCCGCTTGGTCTCGAGCCGGTCGACCAGGTCCGCGGTCTCGTGCCGCTTCTGGGTGATCGAGGAGCGGTCCTCGCGCACCGCCCACCGGTAGACGGTCTCGGTCAGCACGTCGAACGAGGAGGCCGCGAGGAACGCCCGGGTGAGCGCCGGCTGGTCCTCGTAGCGCGTCCCCTCGGGGAACGAGAGCCCGGCCCCGGACCAGAACGATCGCCGGTAGAGCTTGTTCCAGGCGAACACGTCGGCCAGGATCAGCGGCTGCTGCGCGACGTCGATGCCCGGGCGGGCGACCTCGTGGTTGCGGCGCATCAGCGGGGTGGTCCAGCGGCGGATGCCGTCGTCGCGCTCCGCGGTGCCCACGGCAAGGTCGGAGCCGGTCCGCTCCAGGGAGGCGAGCATCGCCCCCCAGGCGTCGGGCGGGAGCACGTCGTCGCTGTCGACGAAGGCGAGGTAGGTGCCGGTCGCCTCGGCGACACCGGCGTTGCGGGCCGCGCCGAGGCCGGCGTTGGCCTGGCGGAGCAGCCGGATCCGCCCGTCCCGGCGCATCAGCCTCTCGACGACCTCCACCGACCGGTCCGGGGAGCCGTCGTCGACGACAATCACCTCGTGGTCGTCCACCGGCTGCCGCGCGATGCTGGTCAGGCAGTCCTCGACGTACGCCGCGACGTCGTACACCGGCACCACGACGCTGACCGTGGGGTGCGGCCGCGCGGGCACTCGGCGGCGGAACGGCATGCGCAGAGCCTAGAGGGGCGGTCCCTTCCACCCATCGGACACGACGGTCGAACCGTGTGGACTCACCCTGACGGTGCCGGGGCGGCTGCCACCGGACGGCTATCATCCGGTGTTCACGGAAACGTCCACGAGGAGGCCGGATTGCCCGCGTCCAGACCCCCGCTGCGCAAGGCTCGGGCGGTGGCGCGACGCATCAGGCGCGCACCGGACTACGCCCGCCGGGTCGGACGCAAGGTGGCCAACCGGCGCCCGCACGACGGGCCGGCGCTGAGCCTGGTGATCCCCGTCTACAACGTCCGCGAGTGGATCCGGCCCGCCCTGGACAGCGTGCTGACCCAGAGCCTCGAGGACATCGAGTTCATCGTGGTCGACGACGGCTCCACCGACGGCTCGGCCGACATCGTCCGTGAGTACGCCGCCGAGGACGACCGCATCCGGATCGTCACCAAGGAGAACGCCGGGCTGGGCGCGGCCCGCAACACCGGCGCGGAGTACGCCACCGGCGAGTTCATCGCCTTCTTCGACTCCGACGACCTGGTGATGCCCGACGCCTACCGCGACATGGTCAACCAGCTGCGGCACAGCGGCTCGGACTTCATCACCGGCGCCTTCGCCCGCGGCGACGCGGCTACGGCCATCAAGCCGCACTGGGTCAACCGCACGATGGGCCGCAACCGGTCCGGCATCTCACTGAAGGACGAGCCCGACCTGCTGCTCGACATCACGGCGTGGAACAAGGTCTTCCGGCGCTCGTTCTGGAGCAGGCACGAGTTCCGGTTCATGGAGGGGGTTCGCTACGAGGACCAGGTGCCGATCACCCGGGCCTACCTCACCGCCCGCTCCATCGACGTCCTGCGCCAGAAGGTCTACGTCTGGCGCACCCGGCTCGACGGCAGCTCGATCACCCAGCAGAAGGCCTCGATCCTCGACCTCACGGACCGCCTGCGCAGCCAGGAGCAGTGCGCCGAGCTGATGCGCAAGGCGCCGCAGGTCGTCCGCGAGAGCTGGTACCTCAAGCTGCTCGACTACGACCTGCCGAACTACCTGATCGCCGCGCTCAACGCCGACGAGGCCTACCTCGCGATGCTGCAGGACCGCCTCGAGCGGCTGCGCGACGAGGTCCCCGAGACCGTCTGGCACCGGGTCGCCTTCCGCAACCGGGTGAAGTCCTGGTTGCTCAGCCACGGCCACCTGGACCTGGCCGTCCAGATGCGTGCCTGGTTCGAGCAGCATCCCGCCGGTCTGCCGACCCGGGCCGAGGGCGACCACCTGGAGTACGTCCCGCCGTTCGAGGTGAGCGAGGCGGACCTCCCCCACTGGCTGCGTCAGGTGTACGCCGTGGACGTGCGACCCGTCGTACGCCTGGTGGAGACGCGGTGGGAGGACCACACCCTGGTGCTCCGCGGGTCGGCGTACCTGACCCCGCTGCCCACCAGCATGGGGACCCACGTCCTGGAGCTGAACCTGGTCGCCGACGACGGCCAGCACCTCGCAGTCCCGCTCACCCGCTACGCCGACCCGGGTCTGGACCACCTGGCCCGGTTGGCCTTCGCCGACATGAGCGAGACCGGGTTCGAGGCGCGGCTCGACGCCGAGTGGCTGGCCCGGGTCGCACCCGCCGGACAGACCGGGCTGCGCCTGCAGTTCACCCAGACCCAGGCGGGGTTCGAGCGGGTCAGCGACATCACCCACGTGTTCAACCTGGGCTCCGGGGGGAGCCGTGAGCCCCACGAGTGCGGCGGCCGGCTGGTGCGCCTGGCGGGCGTGGTCGACACCGGCCACCGCGTCCAGGTCCACGACACCTACGCCTGGACCGCCGGGCACCGGATGCTGCACGACACGACGCTCGAGCTGACCCTGCGGACCTCGGTGTCCGACCCGGTCGTCTCCGCGACGCTCGGCGACCTGCGGTCCGTCGACCCGGAGCTCACGGTCAGCAGCGACGAACCAGGCACCGTGCGCGTCGTGGTCACCCCGGGCCCGTCCCGGAGGCTCGTCACGCGGCACGCATCGGGTCGCCGCCTGCACGCCCTCTGGGGCGAGGAGCCCGGCGTGCTGGGCGAGGCGTCCGCCGGCGGTTTCGTGCACCGCGGCGGCTCGCAGTCCGTCCTGGTCGACGAGCCGAAGCCGGCCGTGGCCGTCTCGGGTGTCGCCCCGGGCGAGCGCAGCCTCGTCGTCCGGGGGACTGCGTTCGCCGCCGAGGGGCACCGGCTGCTCCTGCTCGGAACCCGGACCAACGGGCTGGCCTCGGAGCCGCTGCCCGCGGGCGACTTCGAGGTCGAGGTGCCGCTCGTCCAGGACCCCTGGAACCTCGGTCCGGGGCCGCTGCCGCTCGGCTCCTACGACCTCGCCCTGCTGGCTCCCCCGGGCGGCGAGGACGTGCCGGACGACGACGGCTACGTGTTCGCGGACGGCTCCCTGCGCGCGCGGCTGCCCCTGGTGGTGGAGCACGCCGACCAGAACCTGGACGTCGGGATGACCCACCTGTCCACCCTCGTGGTCAGGACCACCGCCCTGCCCGAGGCCGACGCCCCCCAGCGCCGGCAGCGCTGGTTGCGGACCGAGGTCTACGAGGCCTCGATCGGGGAGCCGCTCCTGCCCTGCGTCCTGTTCGAGACCTTCACCGGCACCAGCGCCGGTGACTCCCCGGCGGCCATCGCCCGTGAGCTCGTCCGCCGCGGCAGCGAGCTGGACCTCGTCTGGAGCGTCGCCGACGGCTCGGTCAGGGTCCCGGAGGGCACCCGGGCCGTGGTCCGGCTCAGCGAGGAGTGGTACGCGCTGCTCGCCCGGGCGGCGTACGTCGTGAACAACGCCAACTTCCCCTACTTCTTCCGCAAGGCCCCCGGGCAGGTCTACCTGCAGACCTGGCACGGCACCCCGCTGAAGAAGATCGCCAACGACATCGAGGACAAGCGCTTCCTGTCGATCACCTACCAGCAGACGATGGTCTACGAGGCCTCGGTCTGGGACCACCTGGTCTCCCCCAGCCCCTACTGCTCGGAGATCCTGCCGCGCGCCTTTGGCTACCACGGACCGGTGCTGGAGACCGGCTACCCGCGCAACGACGCGCTCGTCCGGCCCGGCCACCTGGAGGCGGGCCGCGACGTACGCCGGCGGCTCGGCATCCGCGACGACCAGCGGGTGCTGCTCTACGCCCCCACCTGGCGGGACACGGCCCGGTCGGGCGGCGCCCACTCCAAGGTGCTCTACCTCGACCCGGTCGAGGTCGTCACGGCCCTGCCGGGCACGGTCGTCCTGGTGCGCGGCCACGCGAACACCTCCGCCGGGGACTCGGTCGGCGGCGACGGGTCCTCCGGGGTCATCGACGTGACCCTCTACCCCGACATCAACGACCTCTTCCTGGCCAGCGACGCCCTGGTCACCGACTACTCCTCGGTGATGTTCGACTACGTCACCCTCGACCGGCCGATCATGTTCCTGGTGCCTGACCTGGCGGACTACCGCGACCGGGTCCGCGGCTTCTACCTCGACTTCGAGCGGGACGCTCCGGGACCGCTGTTCACCGACCAGGAGGAGCTGGTGAAGCACCTGGCCCGGTCCGACGGCGTCGACGACGGCTACGCCCGGGCGCGCGCGGACTTCCGCGAGCGCTACGCCCCCTGGGACGACGGAGAGGCCGCCGGCCGCGTGGTCGACCGGGTCTTCGGTCCCTCCAGCGCCTAGGGTCTATCCATGTACTACCTCGACTTCTTCACCAGCGTGCACGAGCAGCTCCAGCCGCAGGCCTACCTCGAGATCGGCGTGGCCGAGGGCAAGTGCCTGCGCCTCTCCCGCTGCCGGACCGTCGGCATCGACCCGGGCTTCGCCCTCGTGGTCCCGATCGACGGCGACATCGCGCTGTTCCGGACGACGAGCGACGAGTACTTCAGCCGGGACAACCCGCTGGAGCCGACGCAGGGCCGGCCCTTCGACATGGCGTTCATCGACGGGCTGCACCTGTTCGAGTTCGCGCTGCGCGACTTCATCAACACCGAGCGCAACAGCAGCCCGAACGGCCTAATCATCTTCGACGACGTGCTCCCCCGCTCGGTCAAGGAGGCGGCCCGCGCCCGCGCCACCAACCTGTGGACCGGTGACGTCTACCCGATCCTCGAGGTGCTCGCGAAGTACCGCCCCGGGCTGTCGGTGCTGCCCGTCGACACCTGGCCGACCGGGCTGCTCCTGGTCACCGGGCTGGACCCCGAGGACACCACGCTCGCCGACCACTACGACGAGATCGTGGCGCAGTTCCGGCGTCCCGACCCGCAGCCGGTGCCGGAGGACCTGATGGACCGCCTCACGGTGCTGCAGCCCGAGATGGTGCTGGAGTCCGGGTTCCTGGAGATCCTGCGCGACCAGCGCGAGGACGTCGCCGCGATGCGCGGCAACCTGGCCACGACGCTCCGCGAGAAGCTGGGCTCGGACTTCGCCCCGGTCGGCTAGGAGCGTCCTCCGCGGCGACCCAGCGCCTTCGCGACGGGGTCGGGCACCGCAGCGCGCAGCCGGTCCACGATCGTGGCCGGCGTCGGGTCGGCGCCCGGACCCGCGTTGGGGCCGGCGGGCTTGGTCTTGGCCTTGGCCACGCGCATGCCGCCGATCCCGTCGACCTCGAGGACCAGTCCGGTCGAGCGCACGGGTGCGCCGCCGAACTTGACGCCGATCGGATAGCTCCCGACCAGGCCGGAGAGCCAGGCCTCCAGCACCGGCCCGTCCGGGGTGTCCCTGATGTCGGCGCGGACCGGCAACCGACCCAGCACGATGGTCCCGGTGACGACGGGGGTTCCGCCGAGGTAGAGGTTGCGCAGGGGCAGGACCATCCGGGTGCCGGCGACCGACTCGGTGATCTCGGCCGAGTCGGGGTCCGCGTCCACCAGGCTCCGCCGGGCCCGGTCGACCTGGAGGCCCAGCTCGTCGCGCTGGATCGTGCGCATGACCGGACGACCGTTGATGATCGCGGGGGTGATCCGGGAGTTCGGGACCAGGGCCCGGAGCACGTCGGCTCCGGACGCGACCTCGAAGGCCACCAGCCACTCGCCGCCAGGCAGCTCGCTGCCCAGGGCGGCGTCGCTCGGGTCGAACGAGCCGGTGAGCAGAAGCTCCGACCCCTCGAGGGTCACCTGGGCGTCGACGAGGTACTCCAGCCCGAGGCCCACGTGGTGGAGGAAGAACGTCGCGTCGGTCGGTGTGCCCAGCCCGTGCGCGGCGACACCGACGCGCAGGTGGAGCCGGGTGCCCTGCCAGCTCAGCTCGGGCTCCCGCACGTCGGCCTGGCCGAGCGTGACGACCTCCTGACCGCGGACCGCGGGGTAGTCGAGGAGCTCCGTGACCGGCTGCTCCTGCGCGAGCACCGCCTGCTGCCAGGTCGACAGCCACTCCGGGACGGGTGCGGACGTCGCCGCGCCTGCGGCCGCCCGGGCCTCGGGCAGGGGGGCCGCGAGGAACGTCAGTGGGGTGGTCAACGGCCGCGCGGTCGACGCCGGCAGCACCGCGCCGTCACCGGAGCGACGGCCCGCGACGGCTCCCCCGGTGGCCGCGCCGGCGAGGCGTTCGAGCGCCTCCGCGTGGAGCAAGGTGCCCGCCGCCAGCGGGAGCACGAGCACGTCGTCGAGACCGTCGAGCGTCGACGAGACCGCTGCTCCGAGACCCGCCGAAGCGTCGACGAACACCACGTTGGGGCGCCGCTTCTCCAGCGACCGCAGCCGATCGGCCAGGTGGGTGTCGGTGGTCGCCAGCAGGACGTGCACGTCGTACTGGGAGCGCGGGAGAGTCTGCAGGTCGAGGGACCGGACGGTCTCGACGAGCCCGTCCGCGTCCTCGACGATGACCAGGACGGAGATCTGGGCGCGCTGACTGCTCTGCTCTGGGGGCGTTGCCATGGTGCGGGAGTTTATCGGGCCGCTCACCGGCTCCGGCGCAGCGAACACGGCAGCTGTCCCACTAGTTTGTCAGCATGCGCGGAATCATCCTGGCCGGCGGCGCCGGTTCTCGTCTGCACCCGATCACCCTCGGACCCAGCAAGCAGCTGCTGCCGGTCTACGACAAGCCGATGATCTACTACCCGCTCTCGACGCTGATGCTGGCGGGGATCCGCGACATCCTGGTGATCACCACCCCCCACGACGCTCCTGGCTTCCAGCGGCTGCTCGGCGACGGCTCCCAGTTCGGCATCAGCATCACCCACGTGCAGCAGCCGAGCCCTGACGGCCTCGCCCAGGCCTTCATCCTCGGCGAGGAGCACGTGGGGGACGACTCGGTCGCCCTGGTCCTGGGCGACAACATCTTCCACGGCGGTGGCCTGGGCACCCAGCTGCGCCGGTTCAACGACATCGACGGCGGGGCCGTCTTCGGCTACCGCGTGGCCGACCCGACGGCGTACGGCGTGGTGGAGTTCGACGCCGAGGGCCGCGCCATCAGCCTGGAGGAGAAGCCCGCGAACCCGCGCAGCAAGTACGCCGTCCCCGGGCTGTACTTCTACAGCAACGACGTCGTGGCCATGGCCAAGGCGCTAAAGCCGTCCCCGCGCGGGGAGCTGGAGATCACCGACATCAACCGCATCTACCTGGAGCAGGGACGCCTGCAGGTGCAGGTGCTGCCCCGCGGCACGGCCTGGCTCGACACCGGCACCTTCGAGTCGCTGCTCGAGGCCGGCAACTACGTGAGCACGATCGAGAACCGCGAGGGACTCAAGATCGGCGCACCCGAGGAGGTGGCCTGGCGGATGGGCTTCCTCAGCGACGACGAGCTCCGGGAGCGCGCCGAGCCGCTGCTCAAGAGCGGCTACGGCACCTACCTGCTCGGGTTGCTGGCCGAGTAGGCCTCGGGGCGGCGTTGCCCTGACGCCCCGTTTCTCCCGCCTCTGCCCTCTCCCTTCCCCAACGTCCCCGGCCGCCGCACACTGGTCTGATGAACATTCTCGCCGCCGTGCTGGCCCGCCTCGGCCACCGGTCCTCTGCCGCTCCCCGAGCCACGCCCCCCGCCGCGTCCGCCACGCCCTCCTCAGCCGACCTCAACCGTCAATGGCACAAGGACCGGGCCAAGGCTCGTGGAGGCGACCGACCCTGGAGCGCGGGCCAGCAGGACCAAGGTCAGCCCGGTCGATCATGGGGCGGCATCGGTGGTGACGGCGGCGTGGGGCAGTAGAGCGCAGGCCGCGGCAGATGGGGCACGCTCGACGGGCTCGAGATCGCACAGAACGGAGGCGCGATCCGATGTGGGGGACCGCGGGTCTGCCGAAGTCAGGCTCCGGTGTAGGGGCGGGGGCTCAACCCGTCCCGCGCAGCCTGGAGCTCGTCGGCGTAATGCTGGTCGTCGAGCACCCCGCGCTGACGACGCGCCAAGTATCGCCGGCCCGCGCGCTTGACCCTGAGCCTTTGAAGCCACGCGATCATTCGGGCACCTCCGGCCTCATGATACGGCCGGCCACACGTGCAGGACGAGCGAAGCGTCACCGTCACGAAAGCCGGCCGCTCGGTCATCGCCCAGGTGCTCCCCGGCCACGTCGAGGTCCTGCGCCAGCAGCTGTTCTCGCCGCTGACCGGGAGTCCGCTCAGAGCAGGTCCTTCTTCCTCAGGTAGTCCTCGGCCGACTGGCGCGCCGGTGCGAACCCGCCGTCGACCTCGGCGTTGAGCGCGGTGAGGTGGAACCGGGGCCGCATCGTCGCGTTGACCTGGCGGTTCAGCACCTCGCTGAGCATGGCGGATCCAACGCCGACGCGCACCGGGCCCGGAGGCCTGGTGCGCGTCGGTGAGGCTCGTGGAGGAGGGCCGTCAGTTCTTCTTGGCCAGGTCCGCGATCGTCTTGAGCTTGTACTTGTCGGCGGTCTCCTTGGTGACCACGACCGCATCGCTGTCCTGCGCCTCGGCCTGGTCGAGCGCGACCAGGTTGGCCGGCAGCGCCTTGCCCAGGGCGGCGTAGACGTCGTCGGAACTGGTCGCCGTGGCGGTCTTGTCGATGTACTGCAGGATCGTGCCGGTGTACTCCGGGAACAGGTCGAGCGAGCCGGCCTTCAGGGCCGGGTAGTACTTCTCGCGGCTGCCGATGTTCAGCTTGGTCTTGACCGTAGCGCCCTGCGCGGTGAGCGCCCCGGCGTAGATCTCCGCCAGGATCACGTTCTCCGGGAAGTTCGCCGAGCCGACCGTCAGCGTGACGCCCTTGGCACCGGTGCCCGTGGTGTCCAGCCCGTTCTCGGTCAGCCAGCCCTTGGCCACGTCGGCGGGGTCCTTCTTGTCGTTCTGGACCTGGCCGATCAGCGTGCCGAGACCGTCGTCGGTCAGCTTCGCCTGGATCCCGTTGAGCACGGTCTTGACCCCGGCAGTGGCCTTGTCCTTGCTCACGATCGGGACGATGTTCTGGGCGGCGAAGTTGGCCTTGGGGTCCTCGAGGATGACGAAGTCGTTGGCCTTGATCGCCGGGTCGGTGGTGAACAGGTCGACCGCGTCCACCTGGCCGCGCTTGAGGGCGTTGACCGTGACGGGGCCGCCGGTGTCGGTGACGGTGTACTTGCCGAAGGTGACGCCGTAGTTCTTCTCCAGCCCCGGGATCCCGTCCGTGCGGGTCTTGAACTCCGGCGGACCGCCGAAGATCATCTGCGACGAGATGGTGCCGCCCTTCGAGGACGAGCCGGAGTTGGACGACGAGTCGGATCCGCAGCCGCTGAGGCCCATCGTGAGGGCGGTCGCAGCGGCGGCGAGGGCGACGAGCTTGGTTCTCATGTTCTCTCCTGTTGTGTTCACTTGAGCAACTCTTCTCCGGCCGTGTGCCGAGGTCTGGGGGCGGGCGTCAGGCGGCCTCGGGGGCCAGGTCCTCGGTGAGCACGGCGCTACGCGGGTCGGGGGCCTCGTCGCTGTGCCCGGCCCGGTCGGAGCGACGCGTGCGGCCGGTGATCCCACGCGAGACGGTGTAGCGCTGGAGCAGGGCGAGCAGCAGGTCGAGGATCAGGGCCAGCGCCGCCACGAGCAGGCCGCCGCTGATCATCTGCGGGTAGTCCTGCTGGGCGAGGCCGTCGTAGATGAACCGGCCGAGCCCGCCGAGGGTGACGTACGACGCGATGGTGGCCGTGGCGATCACCTGAAGGGTGGCCGAGCGGAACCCCGAGAAGATCAGCGGCAGCGCGTTGGGCGTCTCCACCCGGAACAGCACCTGTGGCCCCGTCATCCCCATGCCGTACGCCGCGTCGCGCACCGCCCGGTCGACGTTCTGCACCCCGGCCACCGTGTTGGACAGGATCGAGGGGATCGCGAGGAGCACGAGCACGATCTCGGTCGGGATGACGTAGCCGGTGTCGGTGCGGCCGTAGAAGTGCGGCGCGATGATCACCACGAGCAGCACCAGCAGGCCGACGCTGGGCAGGGCCCGGATGGCGTTGGCGGCGCTGACGATCCACGTGGCCTTGTTGGTGTGCCCGATCCACAGGCCGAGCGGGAGCGCGATCACCAGGGCGATGACCAGGGCGATCGCGGAGTAGCGCAGGTGGGCGCCGAGCTGGCCCCAGATGCCGGTGTCGAAGTTGGTGCTCTGCCAGTGGGTGGGGTCGGAGAGCCAGCTGAAGACGTCGCCGATCATGTCGGGACCGCCCTTCTCCACGGGGTGAGCAACCGGTTCACCAGGAGCACCAGGCCGTCGAGCACCAGGGCCAGCAGGACGCACAGGATGATGCCCAGGATGATCGGCGGGTAGTAGGGGGTGTCGGTGGAGAGCTTGAAACCCTCGTCGAAGAGCCGGCCGAGGTTGTCGAACCCGATCGTGCCGGCCACCGTGACGATGCTGACGTTGGCCACGATCGCCACCCGGAGGCCGGCGGTGATCACCGGGACCGCGATCGGCAGCTCGACGCGGAAGAAGCGGCCCAGCGGCTTGAAGCCGATGGCGGTCGCCGCCTGCAGCGTCTCGGGCGACACGGCACCGAGCCCGTCGGCGACCACGCGGACCAGCAGCGCGACGGAGTAGACGCTGAGCGCGATCGGCACCTGGAGCGGGCTGAGCGGGTCGAGGCCGAGCAGGGGCGGGATCAGCACGAACAGCGCGATGGACGGGATCGTGTAGAGCAGCCCGGTGATCGACATCATCGGCGGGTAGACCCAGTTGTAGCGCCGGGACAGCCAGCCGAGCGGCAGGGCCAGCAGCAGCCCGACGACGACCGGGACCACCGAGAGCCAGGTGTGGTCCCACAGGTAGCCGAGGTCCTGCGACCGGTGGTCGAGGAAGTAGCCCCAGAAGTGCCAGGGCGAGGAGCTCGCGGCGTCGAGCGGGATCACGCGCCCACCTCGGCGGCGTCGGGCAGGCCCTCGATGAGGGCGAGAACCTCGCGGGCGGTCGTCGAGCCGATCAGCCGGCCGGAGTCGTCGACGACGATGCCCCGGCCCGACGGGGAGGAGAGGCAGGCGTCGAGCGCGCCGCGCAACGTGCCGCCCTGGGTCGCCAACGTGCCGCCGCGGTAGAGCATCCGGTCCTCGACGACCCCGCCGTGCGGCTCGTCGGCGAGGTGGAGCCACCCCTGTGGCGCCCCCGAGGGGTCCACCGCGAGCAGCCAGGAGCCGTCGCTGCCGGGCAGCGACTCCCCCATCGTCACCGTGGGCTCGTCGCGGGTCACGATGGTGCCGGCGCTGGTGAAGCCGAGCGCGCGGTAGCCGCGGTCGCGCCCGACGAAGCCGGCGACGAACGCGTCCACCGGACGCGAGAGCAGCTCGGCCGGGGGCGCGAGCTGGGCGAGCCTGCCACCGACCCGCAGCACCGCCACCTGGTCACCGAGCTTGATCGCCTCGTCGATGTCGTGGGTGACGAACACGATGGTCTTGCCGAGCTCGTCCTGCAGCCGCAGGAACTCGTCCTGGAGCTGGTCGCGGACCACCGGGTCGACGGCCGAGAACGGCTCGTCCATCAGCATCACGGGCGGGTCGGCGGCCAGGGCCCGAGCCACCCCGACGCGCTGCTGCTGGCCGCCGGAGAGCTGCCCGGGGTAGCGCTTGGCGAAGGCGGGGTCGAGGCCGACGCGCTCTAGCAGCTCCATCGCCCGCGCCCGCGCCTGCCTCTTGTCGGTGCCGATCAGGAACGGGACGGTGGCGATGTTGTCGACGATGGTGCGGTGCGGGAACAGCCCGGCGTGCTGGATGACGTAGCCGATCTGGCGGCGCAGCTCGTGCGCCGGCATGCTCGCGGTGTCGGTGTCGTCGAGCCAGATGGTGCCCGAGGTCGGCTCGATCATCCGGTTGATCATCCGCAGCGAGGTCGTCTTGCCACAGCCCGACGGCCCCACCAGCACCGTGATCTTGCCCGACGGCGCTTCCAGGTCGAGCTCGTCGACGGCCACCGTGCCGTCGGGGTAGCGCTTGGTGGCCTGGTCGAAGCGGATCATCGTGAGGTCTCCTGGTGGTCGGGCGGCGAGCCGAGCTGAGCGCTGAGGTCTGCGGCCTCGGTGGCCACGATGCGGCCGTAGTGGTGCATGGTGGCCTTGTCGATGCGGTAGGTCGGTCCCAGCACGCTGAGCGCGGCGACGATGCCGCCCGGGTAGCGCACGGGCGCGACGATGGCGGTCACGTCCGGCTCCAGGCGGTCACGACCCGCCACGTACCCCTCCTCGGGGATCTCACCGCGAAGCACCAGGCCGACGGCCAGTCCCTCCAGGGGCACGGCACGGCCGATCCAGCCGCGGTGCCGCACGGCGTGGGTGCCCTCCACCTGGGCGATGTAGACGGCCGTGTCACCGACGCCGCGGATCGAGAGGTACGCCGACTCCCGGGTCGCCGTACCGATGCGGTCCAGCGCGGGCTGGGCCAGCCGGGCCAGCTCGTTGCGACCGATGGCCGTCGCGCCGAGCTGGATCATCCGTGAGCCGGCACGGAAGCTCCCCGCGTCGTCGCGGCTGACGAAGCCGGCGGTCTCGAGGGTCCGCAGCAGCCGCAGGGCCGTGCTGGGCGGGAGCCCGGTCTGCCGGGCGCACTCAGTGAGGGTCACGTCCTCGCGGCTGCACACCTCCGACAGCAGCGCCAGGGCCCGTTCGACCGCGCGCGTGGAGCTGACGCGTCCTGCGGGAACGCCGGGCTCCACACCGGAGGGCACGAGGGCCTTCCGGGGACCGGAGGCAACCTGGGAGGTCATCGATCCTCCTCACGGGTAAGTGCTCGGACTTGGTCGTGTTTCACTGTGCAGAAGCGCGCTGCCGCTGGCCGAACTATTGCACCCCCTTCTCGCATCGGGAAGGCTTCGGGTGAGCTGTGGCCACAAAGTTGTCAGAGGAGTCCGGATTGCCCACACTTGACGGGACTCGCCTCTCGCTGGACGAGATCGTCGCGGTCTCGCGTCGCGCCGGCGGGCCGGTCGAGGTCGATGCCATGGCCCGGGAACGCGTGGCCCGCTCCCACGAGTTCGCGAACACGGTGGCCGAGAACCGCCCGATCTACGGCCGCTCCACCGGCGTCGGCGCCAACAAGGACCTCGTCCAGCCCGACCCCGACTCCCAGGCGCTGCAGCTGCTGCGCTCGCACGCGACCAGCTCCGGGGAGCTGCGCTCCGCGGCCCGGGTCCGGGCCATGCTCGTGATCCGGCTCAACCAGCTGGCCACCGACGGCAACGGGATCAGCCCCCTGGTCCTCGACGCCCTCGCGGCCATGCTCGGCGCGGACTCGCTGCCTCCGGTGCGCGAGGGCGGGAGCGTGGGGACGGCCGACCTCGCGGCGCTGGCCACCACCGCCCGGGTGCTGTCCGGCGAGGTGCCGAGCACTCCCCCCGTCACCGCGACCACCGAGTTCGGGCCCGGGGACGCGCTCACGTTCATGTCGAGCAACGCCGCCGTCCTCGCGGACGCGGCCCTGGCCGTGTGGGACCTCGGCCGGCTCGCCCGGGCCACCGTCGTCATCGCGGCGATGGACTTCGCCGCCGTGCGCGGCAACCCCGAGGCGTTCAGCCCCGCGGTGGAGGTGGCCACGCCGTTCCCCGGGTCGCGCTGGGTCTGCCGCACGATGCGGGAGCTGATCGGCCCGGCCGGCGAGCCGGCCCGGATCCAGGACCCGTTCAGCCTGCGCACGTTCCCGCAGGTGCACGGCGCGCTGATGGACCGGCTGGCCTTCGCCGAGGAGGTCATCGTGAAGATGGCCAACAGCCCCTCGGAGAACCCGATCGTGTCCCCGGAGCTCGGCGTCGCCCACCACGGCGCCTTCCACGCCGCCTACCTCGTGCAGTCGCTGGACTCACTCGTGCTGGCCGTGGCCCAGTCGGCGCAGCTGTCCCTGGCCCGGCTGACGATGCTGGCCGAGCCGGCGTACACCGGGCTGCACCCGTTCCTCGGCGACGGCACGCCGGCGGCTTCTGGGGTGATGATCGTGGAGTACAGCGCCGCCTCGGCCCTGGCCGAGCTGCGCGCCCTGGCCACCCCGGCCGGGATCCAGGCGGTCACGCTGTCCCGCGGGGTCGAGGAGGACGCCTCCTTCGCCACCCTGGCCGCCCGCCAGGCGCTGGAGTCGGTGTCCCGGTTCCGCGCGGTGCTCGCCGCGGAGCTGGTGGCCTCGCTGCGGTGCCTGCGCATGCAGCGGGCGCACCCGCCCACGCTGGTGAGCGCACTGGCCTATCTCGACGAGCGCGACGGCGGGATCCCGGACATGCACGACCGCGACCTGACCTACGACCTGATCCTGGCCGAGGAGCTCGTCGACGGGCTGCCGGCCCACGTGCAGCCGGTGCAGCGGGGCGGCTAGGCCCGCTTGAGCCCCTGCCGGCGGGCGGCGGCCTTCTTCTGCGCGGCCTTCTGGCCGGCCTGCTCCTCCCACGCGACGAGGTCGCCGACGGCGCCCTCGCCCTGCAGGGACGCCACGGCCTCCTCGAGGGTGTGCACGCGGACCTCCGCGTCGGCGAGCCGGGACTCGGCCCGCTGGGCGCGCGACTCGTGCTGGGTGACCAGGCCCTCGAGCTCTCGCTGGGCGAGGTGGGCCTCGGCCAGCCGCTCGGTCATCGCGGTGGCGAAGCCGGCGTGCTCCGCGGTGCGGAGGCCGTAGAGGCTGCGGTAGGCGGAGGCGGCGGCGGCCCGGTCGGCGGCGTTCTCACGACGCGACTGCAGCACCTCGGTCCACA
>JAOPYC010000076.1 GCA_025964795.1 Marmoricola sp. | reverse complement strand
CGCGGGGCTCGTACTCCGGGGAGTCCGGGCCGACCGAGGGGTAGTCGGTCTGCTGGGTCTCCCAGGTGATGATCCCGTCCTTGACGTAGACCTTCCACGAGCACGAGCCAGTGCAGTTCACCCCGTGGGTCGAGCGCACCACCTTGTCGTGGCTCCAGCGGTCCCGGTAGAAGTCGTCGGCCTGGCGGCCGCCGACCTGGGACAGGGTCCGCAGGTCCTCGGAGACCTTTCCCCGGGTGAAGAACCGCCGGCTCTTCACGAGGGCGTCGGCAAGCGCCCCGTCCATCCCGATATCGCGCTTGCTGTTCGACGAGGTGGTCAACGAGCTTCCTGTCCCTGTGCGTTGCGGCGGACGACGGTCATGGTCAGCAGGAGGGCGAGGGCCGCGGTGACCGACAGCAGCCACAGCCCGATCGCGTAGGAGTCGGTGCGCCCGTAGACGTAGCCCATGACGAGGGGCGGCACGAAGCCACCCAGGCCCCCGGCGGCACCGACCAGGCCGGTCACCCCGCCGACGCGCGAGGGCTCGGTCGCCCGGGCGATCAGGGCGAACGTCGCGCCGCTCCCCGAGCCGAGCGCCGCGGCCATGGCGAGGAAGGCGATGGTGCCCAGGTGCTCGAGGAGGGGATGGGTGGCCGCCGTGCCGGCACCGACGACCACGACGCCGTAGCCGATCGCGAGCACCGGCACCGCTCCGAAGCGGTCGGAGAGCCAGCCACCGACGGGACGCATGAGGACCGCGACCAGGACGAAGCCCGCCATCCGGTTCGCGGCGTCGGCCGGGGTCAGGTCGTAGGCGGTCTTGAGGTACGCCGGCAGGTAGACCGAGAACGCGACGTACCCGCCGAAGGCGACGGCGTACAGCAGGCAGGCCTGCCAGGTGATCGGCAGCCGGGCGTTCGCCGAGAGACGCGACACCAGCGAACCGGTCGGAGCGACCTGTCCGGGAGCGTCCCGGAGCACCAGCCACGCCACCACGGCGTAGACGGCGAGCGCGGCCGCGGTGATCAGGAACGGGGCTCTCGAGCCCACGTTGGTGAAGAGCTTCACGGTGCTCAGCGCGCTGATCGCGGTGCCACCCATGCCCGCGCCGAAGACGCCGATGGCGAGACCTCGGCGCTCCGGCGGGAACCAGGCGTTGACGAAGGGAACGCCGACCGCGAACGCGGTCCCGGCGATGCCGAGGAAGAACCCGCCGACGAGGATCAGCGCGTAGGAGTCGAGCGCGAAGAACGCGAGGAAGAGGATCGGGAGGATCGTCACGGCGGAGACGACCGGGAACATCAACCGTCCGCCGAGCTTGTCGGTCAGGGCGCCCACCACGATGCGGCCGAGCGAGCCCACGACCACCGGCACCGCGACCATCAGGGCCACGTCGGACTCGGACAGCGCACCCAGGGTCCCCGTGTCCCGGAACAGCGGTCCGAGCGGGCTGATCAGGGCCCAGGCCCAGAAGTTCACCGCGAAGCCGACCGTTGCCATCACCAGCATGAGCGCCGGCGACCTCGTCGCCGTGTCGCGCTCGGCCACCATCTGCTGCGTCATGGTCGGACTCCTCACCGGGCCACCCGTGCTGGCTGCCCCTCGTCCTTTTTACTACACTCGGAACCGTGGAAAATACCGAGGGCCGAACGTCCTTGACGAACAGGCCACTGGGCCCGCGACGGGGCCAGGCGCCGCGGCCGCTGTCCGCGAGCCCGGCCGCGATCCTGGACCTCTTGCGCGGCCACCCGCCGCTCACGCAGGCGGCCGTGGTCCGGGCGACCGGCCTGCACCCCAACACGGTGCGTGAACACCTCGAGAACCTGGTCCGGCGGGGGATGGTCGCCCGGACCCGCGCCGAGCCGGTGGGCCGTGGCCGCCCGGCCTGGCTCTACGCGCTGACCGCCGAGCACGGCGACATCTCCGAGTACACCGGCCTCGCCGTCGCGCTCGCGGCGACCGTCGCCCGCACCAGCAGCGCCCCTGGTGAGGACGCCGCCCGCGCGGGCGAGGAGTGGGGCCGTGACCTGGCGCGCAACCGGGGCGCCCACCCCGGCTCCCCGGCCGCCGCTCGGGACCGGGTCGTCGCCCTGCTCGGCGACCTGGGCTTCCAGCCCGTGCGGGAGGCGCGCGACCCGACGACCATCCGGCTGACCCGCTGCCCGTTGCTCGATGCCGCCTACCGCAACCCCGAGGTGGTCTGTGGCGTGCACCTCGGCATGGTGCGGGGGGCGCTCGAGGCGTACGGCGCGGACCCGGCCGGCAGCGCCCTGGTGCCCTTCTCCGAGCCCGGGGCCTGCCGCGTGGTCGTGCCCCCGCTCGTGAGCTGACAGCCGCCTCAATGCACGAACGGCCCCGGTCCGAAGACCGGGGCCGCTCGCTCAGACCGGCAGGTGGCGAGACCCGCCGACCAGATCTGATGGACTCAGAAGTCCATGCCGCCCATGCCACCCGACGGGTCGCCCATGGGGGCGGCCTTCTCGGGCTTGTCGGCGACGACGACCTCGGTGGTGAGGAAGAGCGCCGCGATGGAGGCGGCGTTCTGCAGGGCGGAGCGGGTCACCTTCGCCGGGTCGATGATGCCCTCGGCGATCATGTCGACGTACTCACCCGTGGCCGCGTTGAGACCGTGACCGGGGGTCAGGTTGCGCACCTTCTCCGCCACGACGCCGCCCTCGAGGCCGGCGTTGATCGCGATCTGCTTGAGCGGGGCGGAGGTGGCGTAGCGGACGATGTTCGCGCCGGTGGCCTCGTCACCCACGAGCTCGAGCTTGGCGAAGGCCGCGTCAGCGGCCTGCACGAGCGCCACGCCGCCGCCGGCGACGATGCCCTCCTCGACGGCCGCCTTCGCGTTGCGAACGGCGTCCTCGATGCGGTGCTTGCGCTCCTTGAGCTCGACCTCGGTGGCCGCGCCGACCTTGATGACCGCAACACCGC
>JAOPYC010000051.1 GCA_025964795.1 Marmoricola sp. | reverse complement strand
CAGGTCAGCGCCATCCAGGCGGCGACGGCCGAGGTGCCGAGCGCCGCGAGGTCCTCGTCGGCGACGGCCGCGTCGACCGCGACGAGGTCGTGGTCGGCGACCACGGCGAGCTCGGCCAGGCCGCCGTCACCGGGCGCCATCCCCGCGGAGGTGGCGAACCAGACCCGGCTGCCGGTCTCGAAGGTGTCCGACTGCTCGACCACGCCGACCCCCTGGACCCCGGGGACGTAGGGCACCGCCGGCGTCCCGAAGTACGACGTCCCCGACGCGCACAGCAGGTCCAGCGGCACGAGGGGGGCCGCGGTCACCCGGACGAGCGACTGGCCGGCTGCCGGCGACGGGTCGGGGTGCTCGACGTGGCGGGGTGGCTCACCCGGCGTGTGCAGGACGGCGGCGCGCACGTCAGGTGGTGATGTCGGGGTAGGGCAGCGTCAGGTGGGCCATCACCGCGCCGTAGGCCTTCTGGTACTCCAGCGGCCCGTGGTCGCGCTCGAACATCGCGATGAACAGGGTCAGCGTGAGGAACGGGTGCGCGCCCATCTGGAACAGCGTGACGTGGTCGTGCTCCCGCAGCGCCGTCCGTTCCTTCTCGCTGAACTCCAGCCAGGTGGAGTCCTCGGTGACGGTGGCGTTGAGCAGCTTGTTCGCGACCTCCCGCTCCCACCAGTCGACCGTGGCGACGGGGTCCTCGCGGTAGCGCTCGACGAGCGCGGGGTCGCGGTCGACTGTGAAGAGGAACTTGTCGAGGAGGTACTTGCTCATGCCGGCGCTCCGTTCGGGTACCAGGTGAAGTAGGCCTCCATGGTGTGGAAGAGGTCGAGCGAGTCGACGTGGTCGGCCCGCACGCCCTCGCCGGCGACGCCCATCATCAGCATGAAGTCCATGAAGCCGTGGGTGGCGTTGCCGGGCAGGTGCAGGCTCTCCAGCGTCACCTCGCCGAGGCACTTCTCGATGTCCCCGTTGGCGATCCACTCCACGGCCAGGCGGTCGAACTCGGGATCGGGACCGTGCTCGCCGAACTGGCGGGGTCCGCCCAGCTCCAGTGACAGGTGCCCGGTGCCGATGATCGCGACCCGCAGGTTCTCCGGCCAGGACTCGACGAGCTGGCGGATTGTCCGTCCCAGCTGCACGAACCGCTTCGGCTGCGGCAGCGGCGGGGCGAAGATGTTGGTGTAGATCGGCACGATCGGCAGGTCCGCCTCGGGACGCAGCGTGATGATCGGGCAGGTGATGCTGTGGTCGATGCGCAGCTCGTTGCTGAAGGCCAGGTCGAAGTCCGCGTCGAGACCGTGCCGCAGGATGTGCGCGGAGAGATCCTCCTGGCCCTGCAGCCGCATCTTCGGGAGGCCGAACTCGCGCTCCTCGTTGTACCAGTTGGCGTCGAAGTACGGCGCCTTGCCGACCAGGAACTGCGGCATGTTGTCCAGCCACAGCTGGTGGAAGTGGTCGCTGCCGACCATCACCAGGACGTCCGGCCTGGCCTTGGTGAGCGTCTCCCGGAAGGTCTCGATCTTGGAGACCCACTCGTCGGCGAACGGCGGCCGGTCGGCGCCGGTCGACGTGCTCGCACGCAGGTAGAACGGGTGGTGCGTCGATGCGATCACCGCGACTACCTCGGCCATCAGGAGTCCCCTTCCCTTCGTGCTTGCGCCTGCGGGTCGACGTACGTCGCGTTGCGGTCGACCGTGAGGTAGATGTCGTTCGCGATCGGGTTGCGGCGCTCCTCCGCGAGCTGGCCGAGCAGGCCGGCGGCCCGGGCCAGCAGGGCGAAGCCGCGCAGCAGCTCCACCGGCAGGCCCAGGTCGGCCAGCGCGGCGCCGCAGACCCCGGCGCCGTTCAGCGGCAGCCGGCGGCCGAGCACGTGCTCGTGGGTGCGGCCGATGGCCTCGAACAGCCGCAGGTGGGGACCGCGCAGGCCCTCCTCCTCGGCGATCGCGATCAGCACCGGCGTCCGCGGGTCGCCCTGCTTGTGCACCGGGTGACCCAGGCCGGGGACGAACTTCCGCTGCGCCCGGGTCTCGGTCACGGCGGCCAGGGCGACCTCGTCCCAGCCCTCGTCCGTGGTGGGCAGCTCGCCCTCGTGCCGGCCCAGCACCTCGTGCAGGTAGGTGCCGCAGTCCTCGGTGACGCCGAGGAAGCGCGACCCGCCGCCGAGGAGGCCGGCCGCCAGCGCCCCCTGGAGGGAGTCGGGGGCGGAGAGGTAGGTCACCCGCGCCGCGATGGCGGTCGGCGTGAAGCCGTGGTCGGCCAGGGCGACCAGCACGGTCTCGAAGACGCGGACCTCACCCGGCGTCGGGCGGCGCATCGCCACCAGCCAGAAGGCCAGCTCCCCGAAGCCGACCTGGCCCATCAGGTCGGCGGTGAGGTCCTGCCCGAGCAGGCCGATCCGGTCGGGGGTGGAGGTGCCCAGCGAGGTGGGGAACTCCAGCCCGTCGATCTCGTGTGGGTCAGTCATCGGTTCCTCCGGAGAGCCATGCACGGATCTCGGCTCCGTGCTCGTCGAGGGCGGGTGGGGGCCGGCGGTAGTCCGGGGGAGTCTCGGACAGCCTGATCGGGTTGCGCACCGAGGGCACGCCGTCCGGGTCCCCCTCAGCGCGTACGACGGGGTCCAGTCCGACCTGCTCGGCGAAGGCGACGCCGCCGTCGACGGTGTTGATCGGGCCGCACGGGACACCCGCGGCGATGATGTCCTCGAACCACTCCATCTTGGTGCGCGTCATCAGCCGGGCCACCAGCAGCGGCCGGAGCAGGTCGCGGTTGGCGGTGCGGTCCTCGTTGCGGGCGAACCGCGGGTCGTCGGCCAGCTCGGGGACTCCGAGCACCTCGACGAGCTTGCGGAACTGGCCGTTGTTGCCCGCGGTGATGATCAGGTCGCCGTCGGCACAGGCCATCGGCTCGTAGGGGAACAGGCTCGGGTGGCTGTTGCCCATCCGCATCGGGACCACGCCGCCGGCGACGTAGGCGCTGGACTGGTTGACCATGCCCGAGAGGGCCGACCCGAGCAGGCTCACCTCGACGTGCTGGCCGCGGCCGGTCTCGGCGCGGGCGTGCACGGCCGACAGCACGCCGATCGTCGCGTGCAGGCCGGCCATCACGTCGAAGACCGAGATGCCGGCGCGGAAGGGCTCGCCGTCCGGGTTGCCGGTGAGGCTCATCAGCCCGGAGATGGCCTGCACGATCAGGTCGTAGCCGGGGAGCACCGCGCCGGCCGGGGCGCTCCCGAAGCCGCTGATCGAGGCGTAGACGACGCCCGGGTTGCCGGCCGCCACGGAGTCGTAGTCGAGCCCGAACCGGGCGAGGCCGCCGGGACGGAAGTTCTCGACCATGATGTCCGCGCGCCGCGCGAGCTCCTGGGCCGCGGCGAGGTCGGTGGGGTCCTTGAGGTCCAGGGCCACCGAGCGCTTGTTGCGGTTGACCCCGAGGTAGTACGTCGAGATCCCGTCGGCCACCGGCGGCTGCCAGCTGCGGGTGTCGTCCCCGGCCGGCGACTCCACCTTGACCACCTCGGCGCCCAGGTCGGCCAGCAGCATCGTGGCGTAGGGACCGGCGAGGATGCGGGAGAAGTCGGCGACCAGGAGTCCCGCCAGGGGACCCTGCGACCGTGGGCCGCTGGGCTGCGCTGCCGAGTCGGGCACAGTGAGAGATCCTTCCGATCGCGGACAAGCGTCCGTTGAATGGTCAGCGTCGCCGGAACTTCGCACCGATGTCAAGGAGCGTCAACCGGGTCACGGTCTCCCTTGACACGTGATCGCGGTCACGGCCACAGTGGCAGCACCAGTGCGACCTGACCGTCAGACGGACGAACGTCCGTTGATGCCGAGTGTGGAGGAACCCATGTCCCAGACCCAGTCGCCGGCTCCCGAGGCCGGCCGTCCCGTCGTCTTCCGCAACGGGATCGTGCTGACCATGGACGACGCCCACACCGTGCTCCCGGACGCCGACGTGCTCGTCGTGGACGGCCTCGTCGCCGCGGTGGGTTCGGCGCTCGAGGTCCCGGAGGGGACGCAGGAGATCGACGCGCGCGGCGGCATCGTGATGCCCGGGATGATCGACACCCACCGGCACATGTGGCAGACCGCGATGCGCGGCTACGGGGCCGACTGGACCCTGACGCAGTACTTCGTCTGGTACTACCTCGAGCACGGCGCCAAGTTCCGTCCCGAGGACATCTTCGCGGGCAACCAGCTCTCCGCCTGGGAGTCGCTCGAGGCCGGGGTCACCACCACCGTCGACTGGTCCCACGGGCTGCAGACCGTCGACCACGCCGAGGCCGCCGTCGACGCGCTCCAGGCCGTGCCCGGGCGGTTCGTGCTGGCCTACGGCAACATCCAGGCCGCGCCCTGGGAGTGGACCGCCGACCCGGCCGTCCGGTCCTTCTTCGACCGCCGCCAGGGCGGCAGCGACCTGCTGGGCTTCCAGCTCGCCTTCGACGTGACCGGCGACCCGGCCTTCCCGGAGAAGGCCGCCTTCGAGGTGGCCCGCGACCTGGGCCTGCCGGTGACCACGCACGCCGGCGTCTGGGGCGCGACCAACGACGACGGCATCCGGCTGATGCACGAGCACGGGTTCGCCACCCCGGAGACCGTCTACGTGCACGCGGCCACGCTGTCCACCGACTCCTACCAGCGCATCGCCGCGAGCGGCGGCTCCGTCTCCGTCTCGACCGAGTCCGAGCAGAGCGCGGGCCAGGGATACCCCCCCACCTGGCAGGTACGACGCCACGACATCCCGGTCTCGCTGTCGATGGACACCAGCGTCTGGTGGAGCGGCGACCTCTTCTCCGCGATGCGTACGACGCTCGGGGCCGACCGCTCCCGCGAGCAGCTGGAGGCGCACGCCAAGGGCGACACCGACACCCACGGGCACCTGCGCGCCGAGCAGGTCGTCGACTGGGCGACCCGCGGCGGCGCTCGTGCGCTGGGACGCGACGACCTCGGCCGCCTCGAGCCGGGTATGCAGGCCGACGTGGTGCTCATCAAGAACGAGTCCTCGCCGGTCTCGTTCCCGCTGCTCAACCCCTACGGCCACGTGGCGTTCCAGGCCCAGCGAGGCGACGTGCACACGGTGCTGGTCGGCGGACGCGTGGTCAAGCACGAGCACGCCCTCGTCGGGGTCGACCTGCCGGCGGTCCGTCGTACGGTCGACGCGACCGTGGAGCACCTGCGCTCGGCCCTCGGCGAGGAGGCCTGGGCCCAGGGGATGAACCCCGAGCTGCCCGGCGACGACGAGGTGCTCGACAACCCCTACCAGTACACCGACTACCGCTCGGACTCCACGCACGGCGCCCGGGGAACGGTGTTCGGCGAGCCCGGCTCGGGCAGCTGATCTGCGATGGCAGGACGAGGCTCGGGACCCGACTTCGTCGAGGCGCTCGCGCGCGGCCTCGACGTGCTCGGCTGCTTCGACGCCGAGCACCGGACGATGTCGCTGAGCGAGGTGGCCGCCACCGCCGGCCTCGCGCGGCCCACGGCCCGGCGGCTGCTGCTCACGCTGCAGGAGCTCGGCTACGTCCGGTCCGGTGACGGCGGCTACGCGCTCACCCCCAAGGTGCTCGGCCTCGGGATGGGCTACGTCAGCGCGCTGGGCCTGTGGGACATCGCCCGGCCCCACCTCGAGGCGCTCGTACGGCGCACCGGGGAGTCCTCCTCCATGGCGCAGCTCGACGGGTCCGACATCGTCTACGTCGCGCGGGTCTCGGTGCCGAAGATCATCGCCCTGCGGGTGGAGATCGGCACCCGCTTCCCGGCCGCCCAGACCTCGCAGGGCAAGGTGCTGCTGGCCGGGCTGACCCGAGACCAGCTGCTGGACGTGCTGTCCCAGCCGAGCCGGTCCGGGCTCCCGCCGTACATCGGGCGCACCCACGACCAGCTCCTCGAGGAGCTGGCGCAGGTCCGTGCCCGCGGGTGGGCCCTCGCCGACGAGGAGCTCGCCCCCGGCGTGCGGTCGGTGGCCGTACCGGTCCGAGACGGGCACGGCGTCGTGCAGGCGGCCATGAACGTGACCGTGCACGCCGCCGAGACGACCACCGAGCGCCTGCTCGAGGAGCACCTGCCCCGGTTGCTGCGCACGGCCGGCGACATCAGCGCCGAGTGGGCGCTGTGGCAGACGCGGCCCCACTCCGAGGTCGTCATGGACGAGTCCGCCGGCTGAGCGGTCGGCTCAGCCGACCGGGGCGACGTCCTCGTCCATGGCGCGGACGAAGTCGCGCTTGACCTCGCGCCAGGCCTCGTCGGTCATGTCGCGCCGCCAGTAGGGCGAGCAGGACATGTCGGCCCGCGCCAGGCCACGCTCGACGAGCAGGTGCTTGCGGATCTCGCGGATCTCGGTGGCCTCGCCGTGGATGAACGCGTCAACGCGGCCACGCGGGAAGGAGAGGTCCCGCACCGCGGCGGGCAGCAGCTCCTCGTCGTGGCCGTCGCCGAGCCGGTGCACCCAGGACAGGGCGAGGTTGCCGCTGCAGGCCAGGTCGAGGTCGTGCTCGGGGCCGTCGCACAGCACCCGCACCACGGCCAGCATCCCGGCGGGCACGGTCTCCAGGGCCGCGGCGATGGCGGGTACGGCGGACTCGTCGCCCACCATCAGCAGCCAGTCGGCCTCAGGGTCGGGGCGGTAGCCGCCCGAGGGGCCCTCGAGCACCAGCACGTCCCCGGGCTCAGCGTGGACGGCCCAGGCCCCGGCGACCCCGACGTCGCCGTGCACCACGAAGTCGATCGTGAGCTGGGCGGTGCTCGGATCCCACGCGCGCACCGTGTAGCGGCGACGCGCCGGCCACCACTGCCTGTCGTGGTGCTCGCGCACCTGCGCGGGCTCGAACTCCGCGTCGTACGGCGCACCCGGCGGGGGGAAGGCGAGGTTCACGTAGGCGTCGGCGGCGTCCACCATCGAAAAGCGCTCGAGGTCGCCGCCACCCAGGACGACCCTGACGAGCGTGGGGGTGAGCCAGCTCTTCTCCACTACCTGTCCGTGCATGTCCGGCTCCCGTCGTTTCGATCCGGAGTTAGGCTAGCCTAACTACCCAAGCGTGGCCTGCCGCTGGGGTGGCGCTGTCGTGCGCTGGCTCTTCGTCGGTGCGGACTCGGACCCGGCGGTGGTGAACTCCACCTGCGGGTCGCGCAGCCGCAGGGTCAGCGTGGGAGAGTCGCCCTCCGCGCTCCACGTGAACGTCTCCACCCCCGGCAGGACGGCGCCGCCGATCGTGACGCTCACCTTTCCGTGGGGCGTCGCCGGACCGGCGGAGGCCAGCATCGCGACGTCGGCCGGTCCGGCCGGGGCGTGGGCGGCCTTGGGCATCTTCTGGCCGAGGAACAGCCCGAGCCGGGGGTACTTCGTCTCCGCGATCCGGAAGACCGTGTAGTAGGCGGCGGAGACGCCGAAACCGATGAAGGTGGCGATCTGATCCTGGCCGGGCAGTCCGGGGATCAGCGACACCAGGAGGCCGACGATCAGCGGCACCACCGTGCGGACGAGGTTGGCGCGAAGCATCTCGAGTTCCATGCTGCCTCCATCAGGCATCGGGGCGACCGCGAGGTCGTTCCGATCATGCACCCTGCGGGGCTCGGCGTCAGCGAAGCGCGACTCCTAGGAATCGCCGTCGATCTCCCTGATCCGGGCCTCGGCGATCTCCGTGACGGCCTGGTCGAAGCTCGGCACGTCCCGGCGTACGCGGACGAAGTCGGCAGCCGGGAACGTCAGCGTCAGCAACGGCTCACGAGCCGTCACGGTCGCGGTGCGCAGCCGGCGGGCGATCGGCCCGATCTCGCCGACGAAGTCCCCCGGGCCCAGCTCGGTGACGCTCTGCTTGTTCAGCGTGACCTCCACCCGTCCCTCGAGGATCAGGTAGGCACTGTCCGGCGGCTCCTTCTCGTGCACCATCGACCAGCCGGCCGGGACGGTGACGACGCGGCCCTGCGACCAGACGGTCTCGGCGTCCTCGTCGGAGAGGCCCGGGACGGCTCGCAAGCTCTCGTGCGGGGTGTTGTCCTGGTCGTGCCTGAACACATGGTCCTCCTGGGTAGACGACAACCGGTTTCGATCTTCCCGGTGTGCGGCGGAGCAAAACCACAGGGGTGGAAGATGTACGCATGGTGATACAGCCGGCGCCTGCGGCGCTCGAGTGGGGCCAGGCGCGGGCCCGGTGGGTGCTGACCGCGACCGTCCTCGGCGCGGCCCTGACGTTCATCGACGCCACCGTGGTGAACATCGCCCTGCCGCACCTGGCCGTGGACCTGGACGCCGGGTCCGAGGCGCTGACCTGGGTGGTGAACGGCTACACCCTCACCCTGGCCGCGCTGGTGCTGATCGGCGGAGCCCTGGGCGACCGGTTCGGGCGCCGCCGGGTCTACGTGGTCGGCATCACCGGGTTCGCCCTCGCCTCGGCCGCCTGCGGGCTGGCGCCCGACGTGGGCACCCTGATCGCGGCCCGCGCCGTGCAGGGGGTCGCGGCGGCGCTGCTCACCCCAGGCAGCCTCGCGATCCTCCAGGCCTCGTTCACCCCCAAGGACCGGCCGCGCGCGATCGGCGCCTGGTCCGGGCTGACCGGCGTGGCCGGCGCGATCGGGCCGTTCTTCGGCGGGTGGATCATCGAGGTCGCCGACTGGCGCTGGGCGTTCCTCGTCAACCTGCCCATCGCCGCGGTCGTCGTGCTGATCACTCGCCGACACGTCCCCGAGTCCCGGCCGCCCGCGACCGGTGGCAAGCTCGACTGGACCGGCGCCGGGCTGCTCGCCCTGTGCCTGGCCCTGCTGACGTTCGCCCTCACCGCCTCCTCCAGCGCCTCGTTCCTCAGCCTGGCGGTGGGTGGCTGCCTGCTGGCGAGCCTCGTCGTCGGTGCCGTCTTCGTCGTCTTCGAGCACCGCTCCCCGGCCCCGCTCGTGCCGGTGCGGCTGTTCGCGTCGCGCGTATTCGTCTTCGCCAACGTGATGACGCTCCTGGTGTACGCCGCCCTCGGGGTCGTGTTCTTCTCCGTGGGCATCGTGCTCCAGGTCGGTGCCGGCCGCTCACCCATCCAGGCCGGCCTGTCGCTGCTCCCGGTGACCGTCGTGATGCTGCTGTTCTCCAGCCGGGCCGGGGCGCTGATGGACAAGGCAGGGGCCCGGCTGCCGATGACCCTCGGTCCGCTGGTCGCCGCGGTGGGGGTCGCGCTGCTGACCCGGATCGGCGCGGACGTGAACTACGTGCTCGACGTGCTCGTGCCCACGACGGTCTTCGGCGCCGGCCTGACCCTGATGGTCACGCCGCTGACCGCCACCGTCCTGGCGGCGGTGCCGGACGACGTGGTCGGGCTGGCGAGCGGGGTCAACAACGCGGTCGCCCGCACCGGCGGCCTGCTGGCGGTGGCGTCCGTCCCCCTGGTCGGCGGCCTCGGCGGCAAGGGACTGACCGATCCGGTGCAGGTCCTCGACGGGTTCCAGACCTTGATGTGGTGCTGCGTGGTGCTGCTCGTCGCCGGTGCCACGCTGGCCCTGGTCGGCGTACCGTCCAAGCGCGAGCACGACCTCTCGGACCCGGCGGCGCGTCCGCCGGAGCGGCACTGCTCGCCGGCGGGACCGCCGGTCGCGGCCGGCAGTGAGGCACTCAGCGGTAGCGGAACCCCTCCATGAACCGGCGCAGCAGGCCGCCCCTGACGGGCAGGGCCGGCTGGGGCGGTGGTGCGGTGGCGCGCTGGGTGGCGATCGGCTGGTCGTAGTCGGTGCGCACGATGGCGTCGACGATCTGCTCCTCGGTGAAGTCGGCCGACCCCTCGATCTCGGGGACGAAGCCCACCAGCATCCCGTTGCGCATCACCTGCGCCTCGAGGGAGGCGGTGCCGTCGGAGTCCCAGACCGCCTCGCGTCCGTCGGGGAGCCGGATCGTCACCCCGACCTGGTTGGTGCCCACCATCGCGAGGTCCGCGTTCGTGCCGCGCTCCCGCAGGGCGTCGATGACGCGCCGTGCCCTGTTCTCCTCCATGCTGGTCGAGCGTACCGAGTGGGGCGGCATACCGGGCGCGGTGGATCCTCACCTCCGCGCCGAGGCTCTTCACCTACACGGGGTCAGAGCCGCGGGAACCGGCGGTTCGGGTGCTCGTCGGACTCGAAGACCTTGGCCGCCGGGCCGAGGATGAGCGGGTCGGGCTCGCCGACCAGCGCCTCGTCCTTGTCGGCGTAGTCGAGGGCGTGCAGGACGTGGCGCAGCGCCGCGATCCGGGCGCGCTTCTTGTCGTTGCTCTTCAGCACCGTCCAGGGCGCGTCGGCGGTGTCGGTGTAGAAGAACATCGACTCCTTCGCGTCGGTGTAGGCGTCCCACTTGTCGAGGGACGCCAAGTCCATCGGGCTCAGCTTCCAGCGGCGTACGGGGTCGACCTGCCGGCTGACGAACCGGGTGCGCTGCTCGGCCCGGGACACCGAGAACCAGAACTTGATCAGGTGGATGTTGCTGCGTACGAGCATCCGCTCGAACTCCGGAGCCTGGCGCATGAACTCCTGGTACTCCTCGCGCGTGCAGAACTCCATCACCCGCTCGACTCCGGCGCGGTTGTACCAGGACCGGTCGAAGAAGACGATCTCCCCGGAGGTCGGCAGGTGCTGCACGTAGCGCTGGAAGTACCACTGCTTGGCCTCGCGCTCGGTCGGCTTCTCGAGAGCGACGACGCGTGCACCACGGGGGTTGAGGTGCTCGGTGAACCGCTTGATGGTCCCGCCCTTGCCGGCCGCGTCACGTCCCTCGAAGACCAGCACCACCTTCTGGCCGCTGTCCTTGATCCAGCTCTGCAGCTTGAGCAGCTCGATCTGGAGGGAGCGCTTGGTGTCCTCGTACTCGTCGCGCGTCATCCGCTCGTCGTACGGGTAGCCCTCGCGCCAGGTCTCGATCGCGCGGCCGTCGGGGCCGATGAGCAGGCGGTCGTCCGCGGAGTCGTCGGAGTCCTCCTCGACGTGCCAGCCCTGGAGGTCGTCGCCGGGGTACGGCGCCTCGATAGTCGTCATCCACCGAGGATGACCGGCCGACGTGAACTCTTGGTGAACGCGGCCGCGCGACCCTGTTCTCCAGGGCGGATCGACGCCCAGACGCACCGTGAACCCCGAAACCGTCCTGCTCGTGCTGGTCGTCGTGACCGCCCTCGGCTTCGACTTCACCAACGGCTTCCACGACACCGCGAACGCGATGGCGACCTCGATCGCCACCGGCGCCCTCAAGCCGAAGGTGGCCGTCGCCGTCTCCGCCGTCCTCAACCTGGTGGGTGCCTTCCTCAGCGTCGAGGTGGCACTCACCGTGACCAACGCCGTGGTCAAGATCCAGGCCGACTCCGGAGCCCCCAAGTCCGCCCTGACGGACAACCACGGCGAGGCGCTGCTGCTGATCGTGCTGGCCGGCCTCGTCGGCGGCATCGTCTGGAACCTGCTGACCTGGCTGCTCGGTCTTCCGTCGAGCTCGTCGCACGCCCTGTTCGGCGGCCTGATCGGCTCGACCATCGCCAGCCTCGGCTTCTCCGGCGTCAACTGGACCGGGGACGGCACCAAGCTCGACGGCGTCGTCGGCAAGGTCATCCTCCCGGCCGTGATGTCGCCCGTGCTCGCCGCCCTCGTCGCCGGCGTGGGCACCTGGCTGATCTACAAGATCGTCGCCCAGGTGGGGGAGCGCTTCAAGGAGACCGGCTTCCGCTGGGGCCAGATCACCAGCGCTTCGCTGGTCTCGCTGGCGCACGGCACCAACGACGCCCAGAAGACCATGGGCGTGATCACGCTCTCGCTGATCGCCTACGGCAGCTGGACCGACACGACCTCGATCCCGTTCTGGGTCAAGCTCTGCTGCGCCCTGGCCATCGCGGCCGGCACTTACCTCGGCGGCTGGCGGATCATCCGCACGCTGGGCAAGGGCCTGGTCGAGATCAGCTCGCCGCAGGGGATGGCCGCCGAGAGCGCCTCCGCCGCAGTGATCCTGGCCTCCAGCCACCTGGGCTTCGCCCTGTCCACCACGCACGTCGCCACCGGGTCGATCCTGGGCACCGGCCTCGGCCGCCCCGGCGCCACCGTGCGCTGGTCGGTCGCCGGGCGCATGCTCGTCGCCTGGTGCATCACCCTCCCGGCCGCCGGCCTGGTGGGGGCGCTGATGTGGTGGATCGGCGATCTCGTCGGCGGCGTCGCCGGCGGCATCGTGATCGCGGCCATCCTGGTGGCCGCCGCCGTCTTCATGTTCGTCCGCTCCCGGCTCGCCCCGGTGACGGCCGGCAACGTGAACGACGAGTGGGAGGACGCGCCCGCGCCTTCCGTCCCCGCGAGCGTCTGAGGAGACTGACCATGCTCGAGCTGTTCTTCCAAGCCGCCTGGAAGGTCCTGGTGGCAGGGCTGGTGCTCGGCGCCGGCATCCCCGCCCTGTTCGCCCTCGGCGTGCGGTTCAGCGCCGCCGGGACCGGCGGGGCGGCGATGACCGTCCCGTCGTCCAAGCCGAACCCGGCCCTGAAGGCCCTCGCCGCCGTGTGCTTCGTGATCGCCGCGCTCGCCGTCGTCCTCGGCATCACCGTCGTGGTGGCCTCGGGCTTCGGCAAGATGGTCAGCTTCGACCACGTCTTCCCCACCCTCGTGGACAAGGGCTGACATGACCGCCACCACGGACGGCGAGGACCGGATGACCACCCCCGCACCGGACCAGGGGAACCTGGTGCAGCGGGTCGTGCGCTGGCTGCGCGAGGGCTATCCCGAGGGCGTCCCGCAGCAGGACTACGTCGCGCTGCTGGGCATCCTGCGCCGCTCCCTGACCGACGGCGAGCTCGCCCAGGTGGTCGAGGAGCTGACGCAGGAGGTCGAGGCGGGCCAGCAGATCCTCACCCGGCAGCTGGTGGAGCAGCGCATCGAGGACGTCGTCAAGGGCCCCATCGACCAGCGCGACGCCGTCCGGGTCTCCGCCCGGCTGGCCGCTGCCGGGTGGCCGCTCGGATCGCCCCTGCAGGCGGACGTCGAGGAGCAGGACGACGCGGACCCAGAGCGTCCCGGCCTGGTCGGACGCGTGGTCGACTGGCTGCGCTCCGGCTACCCGACAGGCCTGCCCGACCAGGACTACGTCCCGTTGGTGGCCCTGCTCCGGCGCCGTCTCTCCGACCACGAGCTGCGCGCCGTGAGCCGGCACCTCGCCGACAGCGGCACCCTGTCGACCAACCGGGTGGACATCGGTACGGCGATCGCGAAGGTCACCTCCGAGCTGCCCTCCGTGGACGACATCGAGCGGGTCCGGCGCTACCTGGGCGAGCCGCCGACCTAGACCCCGGCCCCGATCCGGCCGGTCCGCGAGTCCGCCGACTCGGCGTCGAGGTCGATGTGCGAGGTCTCCGGGGCCAGCCAGACGCACACCGCGGTGAGCGCCAGCATGGCCACCACGTAGGCGGACACGACGAGCGAGGTGTCGTAGCGGTCGAGCAGCCACACCGACACAACCGGAGCCACCGCACCGCCGAGGATCCCGGCCAGCTGGTAGCCCATCGAGGCGCCGGAGTACCTCACCTCGGTCGGGAACATCTCGGCGATGAACGACGCCTGCGGGCCGTACATCGCGGCGTGGAAGGCGAGTGCCACCACGGCGGCGAGGGTGATCAGCACGAACCGCCCCGTGTCGAGCAGCGCGAAGAAGGCGAAGATCCACCCCGCCGCGCCGATGGCCCCGAACAGGTAGACCGGGCGCCGGCCGATCCGGTCCGAGAGGTGGCCGAACGCCGGGATCAGCACCACCTGGACCGAGGCGGCGATCAGCGTCGCGTTCAGCGCGTAGCTGTCGGGCAGGTCCAGGTAGGTGGTCACGTAGGTGGTGATGAACAGGACGAACGAGTAGAACGCCACGTCGACCCCGACGCGGGCACCGAGGGCGAGCAGCACCCGGCGCGGGTAGCGGCGGAGCACCTCGACGATGGGCGCCTGGGCCTTGGTGTCGCGGTCCTCGACCTTCTGGAACAGCGGGCTCTCCTGGATGCTCAGCCGGATCCAGAGGCCGACCAGCACGAGCACACCGCTGAGCAGGAACGCCACCCGCCAGCCCCACGACTGGAAGGCCGCCTCGCTGGTGAGGGCCGCCATCAGCGACAGCACGCCGTTGGCCAGCAGCAACCCCAGCGGAACGCCCAGCTGCGGCCAGCTCGCGTTCAGCCCGCGCCGCTTCGCGTCGCCCGACTCCAGCGTCATCAGGACGGCACCGCCCCACTCCCCGCCGAGCCCGAGGCCCTGCACGAACCGCAGCACGACGAGCAGGATCGGCGCCCACACCCCGATCGCGGCGTACGTCGGCATCAGCCCGACCAGGAAGGTGCTGGTGCCCATCAGCAGCAGCGTGATCACCAGGACGTTCTTGCGACCCACCTTGTCCCCGAAGTGCCCGAAAACGACGCCGCCGAGGGGGCGCGCGACGAAGCCCACGGCGTAGGTGGCGAACGCGAGCAGCGTGCCGACCAGCGGCTCGAAGTCGGGGAAGAACACCTTGTTGAACACCAGTGCCGACGCGGTGCCGTAGATGAAGAAGTCGTACCACTCGAGCGAGGTGCCGATCAGGCTCGCGACGATGATGCGGCGCACGGACGACGGTGGGGCCTGGTGGCTGGCGGTCTCTGGCATGACGCGCTCCCTGGCGGTGGCGAGGACGGCTTCCCTCTCCGCTACCCGGCGGAGCCGCGGGTGAAACGCATCAACCGGCCAGGCGGAGCACCGCGCGGCCGCTGGAGTTCCGGACCTCCACGGAGGTGATGTCGGTGCGGCTCTGCGCGGTGGCGGCGGCGAGGTGCATGGTCCGGCCCGGGAGCCCGCGCCACGAGGCGACCTGCTCGTCCTTGCCGTCGCGGGTGTGCACGAACATCGTGTAGCTCTGGGGAGGCGGGGTGCCGTACTCGCCACCGCCCGTGTAGGAGCAGGTGAGCTCGAGCCGGGTGCCCCACAGGACGCCGGTCAGTGCCAGGTTGGCGCTCACCGGGACGTGGCCGATCGGGGACATCGAGAGGCCGACCGGTGGTGTCGCCGTCTGCGTGGAAGGTGCCGCTGCCGGGGCCTGGCCGCCGTCGAGACCACGCGTCACGGCGAAGGCTCCGAGGACGAGGAGCGCGGCGACGACCGCTGCGGCTGCGGTGGTGAGCAGCACGCGGCGGCGCTGGGTGCGCCGTGCGTGCTGGACGAGGGTGGGCAGCAGGCTCTCCGGGAGGGGCTCGGTGACCAGCGGTGCCGTGAGTACGGCGGGATCGACCCTCGCGAGCAGGCCGGGCAGCCCCGCGAGCTCACGGACCGACCGGGAGCACGCGTCGCAGCCGGCCAGGTGTCGCTCGAACTCCTGGCGCTCGGCGGGGGAGAGGGCCCCGAGGACGTAGGACCCGTCCTGGTGCGCGAACTCGCAGCTCACGCGCCCACCCCCATCTCCTCGAGCGCGAGGCGCAACGCCCTCAACGCGTAGTGCGTGCGCGACTTCACGGTGCCTTCCGGGACGCCGAGGTGCTGGGCGGCCTCGGCGACCGAGACGCCACGGTAGTAGCACTCGAGCAGCACGGCCCGGTGTTCCGGGGACAGCGTGGTCACGGCCTCGGCCACCATCCAGGCCTGCAGCAGCTGGTCGGTGCGGTCGCTCTGGGTGCCGACGTCGGGGACCTCGGCGACCGCGAGCTCCTTCTGCGAGCGCTTGGTGCGCCAGTCGTCGATGACGATGTTGCGCGCGACCGTGAAGAGCCACGACCGGACCGACCCCTGCGACTCCTCGAGGACCTCGATGTGCCGCCAGGCCCGGAGCAGCGTCTCCTGGGCGACGTCCTCCGCGCGGGCCCGGTCGTGCCCGGTCAGGCGCAGGCAGTGTCCCCACAACGCGGCGGCGTGCTCGTCGTGCAGGCGCTGCATCAGGGCCACCTGGCTCCCGGCCATCGAAACCTCCTACCCATCACACGCAGTGCGGTCGGATCAGGTTCAGTGTGGACCGTAGGCGGCGAGGAAGCGGTCGCGGAACGAGTCCATCCGCCACACCGGGGCGTCCGGGTGCGGTCGCAGGCCGCCCTGCCAGCCCCAGCCCGAGATCTGCTGCAGCACCGTCGGGTCGTGGGCGATCACCGAGACCGGCACGTCGTGGCCCACGCCCTGGCCGGTGACGTAGGTGTGCGGCTGGTGGTCACCGAGCACGACGAGGACGAGGTCGGGGTCGGGGTACGTCGTCACGAACGAGACCAGGCTGCGCCACGAGTACTCGATGGACTTCCCGTACGCCGCGCGCACCATCTCGGGATCCCGGAACACGGTGTCCGGGGACTCGCCCTCCGCGGGCATCGCGTCGAAGACCGAGCCGTCACCGACCCGCGACCAGTCGACGAGGCGGGGCAGCGGCGTCCAGGGGTGGTGGCTGGAGACGAGGTCGATCTCGGCCATCACCGGCTTCCGAGCCTTGGGGGCCAGCTCCAGCCGCCGGAACGCAGAGAGCGTGTACTGGTCGGGCATCGAGGCGTAGCTGAACCTCGGGCCGCGGTAGCCCACGTCGTGCGCGTCGTAGAGCTGGTCGAAGTGGTAGAACGACGTCCCCTCCGGCCAGCGGTGCGTGTTGGACGGTACGTCGGAGACCGTGCGCCAGCCCGCCCGGCCGAACGCCGTGGCCAGCGTCAACCGGTCGCGGGAGACCAGCTGGTCGTACCGCTGTTGGCTGTTCACCCACAGCCCCGACTGGAGCGTGGAGTGGGCGAGCCAGCTGGCCGCGCCGAACGTCGGCGAGGTGAGGAACGCGCTCCTCGCCGAGAAGCCGGCGGCGCGCAGCCGCCGCGTCCCGGCGTCCAGGACGTCGTCCACGGGCCCGGAGTACGACGTGTCCTGGACCGCGACTCGGCCATAGCTCTCCACGAAGACGAGCAGGACGTCCTTGCCGCGCAGCCCCGTCAGCAGCTGGTCGCCGGGGGTGTCGGCGTAGGGGTCATGGGCGAAGGTCCGGGCGAACGTGGCGCGGTCCGCGATGCCCGCATGCACCAGCGTCACCTCGTCGTGGGCGAGGCCGACCGCGCTCAGCGACGCGACGGAGGCCCCGGAGACGGCGAAGATCACCCAGGCCGTCGCGAGCGCGGTGACGGCGACCACCGACTCGCGCCGGTGGTCGGACGCCAGCCTGGACAGCCGCAGCACGGCGAGCGGGATCAGGACGAGCACGCCGAGGACGACGACCGCGGCCACGATCGACACCACGACCGCGCCGACGCCGCCGACGGAGTCACCGAGCACCCCGTAGGCGGGTCCGAGGTAGACCCAGTCGTTGACCGGGTCGAAGGGACGGTCAAGCACCTCGAAGAACCCGAGGTCGAGCACCGTGACGAGCACCAGCAGCCCGAGCACGACCCCGAGCACCCCGACGAGGGTCCTGCTCGCCCGCCACGGCAGCACCGCGGCCAGGGCCACGATCACCAGGCCCTCCAGGGGGATGCGGACGAAGGCGGACGGCGTGACGTCGCCGAGGCGGTGCGGCGCGACCAGCGCCCCCCACACCAGCAGCAAGGCGAGGACGGTGAGCGTGCCGGACGCGACGACGCGGACCCGCGACCGCGGCTCAGCCATGGGCGGCGACCCGCTCGAGCTGCAGCGGGATCGCGGCCGGGGACCGGTGACGCCACAGCCACCACGCCTCGCGGCCGAACGACTCGATGAGCAGGGCCAGCGAGCCGGCCAGCAGCAGCACGGCGCCGACGGGGGAGAGGAGTCCGGTCGCCACCACGGTCAGGGTGATGCCCTGGACGGCCGCGACCACCTTGCACCAGGTCCGTGGTGGCGCCTGGCCGGCGAGCCAGGGCAGCACCCGGCCCGCCAGGACGAACCCGTAGCGGGCCAGGCCGATCGCCAGCACCCAGGGGCCGACCAGGTGCACGGCGTACCCGCTGAGGAGAAGGATCAGGAACGCGTCCACCTCCATGTCGAAGCGGGCGCCGAAGGCCGTCACCGTGTTCGTACGACGGGCCACCCGGCCGTCCACCGCGTCCAGCGCGAGGGCTACGGACGAGACCAGCACCAGGGCAGTGACGTGGCCGGAGCCACCGGTCGCGGCCACCACCAGCACTGCGACCACGCCCGCGAGGACCGCGCGGGTGAGGGTCACCCGGTTGGCCGGGCCGGCCACGAGCTGCGACAGCAGCCCGGTGCTTTGAACCGTGCGCACCACGCCTCCGTGTGTTGGGGTACGACCAGAGACACGGTCGTGGTGCTACCCGGGTTCAGTGCGGGACTGGATGGGGTGAGGGGATGTCGAAGGACGCGCGTGCCTTCTGGCTGCGTGAGCCCGGCGTGGGCGAGATCAGGTCGGTCACGCTGCCGGTGCCCGGTCCGGGCGAGGCCCTGGTGCGGACGCTGCGGTCGGGGGTCAGCCGCGGCACCGAGACGCTGGTGTTCGGCGGCCACGTCCCGGAGAGCCAGTGGCCCGCGATGCGGGCTCCCTTCCAGGAGGGTGACTTCCCCGGGCCGGTGAAGTACGGCTACCTCAGCGTCGGTGTCGTCGAGGAGGGCCCGGCGGGGCTCCGCGGCCGGACGGTGTTCTGCCTGCACCCCCACCAGACCGCCTTCGTGGTGCCGGCGGCAGCACTGGCCGTCGTGCCCGAGGACGTCCCCGCGTCCCGGGCGGTGCTGGCCGGGACCGTCGAGACGGCGGTGAACGCGCTGTGGGACGCGGCCCCGCTGGTGGGTGACCGGGTCGCGGTCGTCGGCGCCGGCATGGTCGGCTGCTGCGTGGCGCGGCTGCTCGGGCAGGTCCCCGGGGTGCGGGTCACGCTGGTCGACGTCGACCACACACGCGCCGAGGTCGCGGCCGCGCTGGGCGTGGGCTTCGCGCTGCCCGGGGAGGCGGCGGGTGGGCGGGACCTGGTGTTCCACACCAGCGCCACGTCGGCCGGCCTGCAGACGTCGCTGGACCTGCTGGCGGAGGAGGGCACGGTGATCGAGCTCAGCTGGTACGGCGACGCCGAGGTGCACCTCTCGCTCGGAGGCGCCTTCCACTCGGGCCGGCTGGCCGTCCGGGCCAGCCAGGTCGGCACGGTGGCGGCCGTACGTCGCGAGCGGCGTACGCACGCGGACCGGATGAGGCTGGCGCTGGAGCTGCTGCGGGACGCGGCCTTCGACGTCCTGCTGACCGGGGAGTCGCGGTTCGAGGAGCTGCCGGACGTGCTGCAGGAGCTCACGTCCGGGCGCCTCTCCGCGCTCTGCCACACGATCACCTACGACGAGGAGCCGTCGTGTTCAGCGTGACCGTGCGCGACCACATGATGGTCGCCCACAGCCTGCGCGGCGAGGTCTTCGGGCCGGCGCAGCGACTGCACGGGGCGACATACGTCGTGGACGCGACCTTCCGCCGGACCACGCTGGACGACGACGGCATCGTGGTCGACCTCGGCGCCGCCGCCGAGGTGCTGAGGTCGGTCCTGGGCGAGCTCGGCTATCGCAACCTCGACGAGGAGCCCGCGTTCGCCGGCCGGAACACCACGACCGAGGTGCTCGCCCAGGTGGTCGCCGACCGAGTCGCGGACCGCGTCCTGGCCGGAGCCCTGGGCGCGGGTGCCCTGGGGGTCGAGCAGATCGTGGTCGCGCTGCACGAGTCGCACGTCGCCTCGGCGAGCTACGAGAGGCCGCTGTGAAGCGCGTCGTGCAGGTCGCGGTCCCGGACGGGCTCGACGACCCGGGACGGCCCAGCGGCGGCAACGTCTATGACCGCCGGGTGTGTTGCGGGCTCCGCGACCTCGGCTGGACCGTGCACGAGGTGTCGCAGTCCCGGCTCGAGGTGCTCGGGCCGCTTCCCTCGGGGCCCGTGGTGCTCGTCGACGGGCTGGTCGCCGCCTCGACGTCCGCCGCGACGTTGCTGGAGGCGTCCCGGTCGGAGCTGGTCGTGCTGCTGCACCTGCCGCTGTGGGACGAGCCCGAGAGGAGGGTGCTGTCCGCGGCGGCCGCGGTCGTCGTGCCCAGCCAGTCGTGCCGAGGGGAGCTCCTCGAGCGCTACCCGATGCTCGCGCAGAAGGTGCGCGTCGCGGTCCCGGGTGCCGATCGGGCCGGGATCGCCCCTGGCACCGACGCCGGGGGAGAGCTGCTCTGCGTCGCCGCCGTGATCCCCGGGAAGGGTCACGACGTGCTGCTCGCCGCCCTCGCGGAGCTCGGGGAACGCCCGTGGCGGCTGCTCTGCGTGGGCACCCTGACCCGGGACCCGGAGTACGCCGGGCAGCTGGCTCGACGGGCCGAGGAGTCCGGGATCGGCGACCGGATCAGCTTCGCCGGGCCGCTGACCGGCGACCGGTTGGCCGAGGCCTACGCCGCTGCGGACGTGCTGGTGCTCGCGTCCCGGGGAGAGAGCTACGGCATGGTCGTCACCGAGGCGCTGGCCCGCGGGCTGCCGGTGATCGCGACCGAGGTGGGTGGGGTGCCGGAGGCGCTGGGCCAGGTCGAGGGGTGCCGGCCCGGGATCCTCGTGCCCCCCGACGACCCGAGCGCGCTGGCCGGTGCGCTGGCCGACTGGCTCGACGACGGCGACCTGCGCGGCCGTCTCCGCCGTACGGCCCGCCGCAGGCGGCTGCAGCTGGACGGCTGGGCGACCACCGCCGACACGGTCTCGCGGGTGCTGGCCGAGGTCACGCGATGACGACCTGGTGGCGCTGGGCGCGCCCCCTGGCAGGGATCGCGATCCTCGGCGTCCTGGTCTGGCGCGTCGGCAGCGGCCCGTTCCTCGACGGCGTGCGGATGGTCGACGGGTGGTCGCTGGTCGCGGCCCTGCTGATCACCGGCCTGACGACCCTGTGCTGCGCCTGGCGGTGGAGCATCGTCGCGGGCGGCCTCGGCGCACCCGTCCCGCTGCGCTCCGCCGTGGTCGCCTACTACCGCTCCCAGTTCCTGAACTCGATGCTGCCAGGGGGGGTGCTCGGCGACGTCGACCGCGGCGTACGACACGGCCGACGCGTCGGCGACACCGGGGTCGGGCTGCGAGCCGTGGCCTGGGAACGCCTGGCCGGCCAAGGGGTCCAGATCGTGCTCGCGATCGCGGTGCTGCTCCTGCTTCCCTCCCCGTGGCGACCCCCCTGGCTGCTCGTCGCGGGGGTCCTCGTCGGCGGTGCCGGCTGCCTCCTGCTCGGCGCCCGGAGACCGCGTCCGGACGGCTCGTCCCTGCTGGCGACGGCGTGCATCGTGCTCGCCTCCACCGGGGCCGTGGTCGGTCACGCCGCGACCTTCCTGGTGGCCGCGCGAACCGCCGGGTCGACCGCCTCCCTGCTGCACCTGCTGCCGCTGGCGCTGCTCGTCCTGCTGGCCATGAGCGTGCCCACCAACGTCGCCGGCTGGGGGCCGCGCGAGGGGATGGCCGCCTGGGCCTTCGGCGCCGCCGGCCTTGGGGCGGCCCAGGGCGTCGCCGCCGCCGTGGTGTACGGCGTGATGGGGCTGGTCGCCAGCCTCCCCGGCGCGGTCGTGGCGGGAGCCTCCCGTGGGTGAGCGTCCCTACACCCTGCTCAGCTGCGGCATCTCGCTCGACGGCTACCTCGACAGCGCCGCACCCGGCCGGCTGCTGCTCTCCAACGACGCCGACCTGGACCGGGTCGACTCCGTCCGGGCGGAGTACGACGCGATCCTCGTCGGCGCCGCCACCGTGCGCAACGACAACCCCCGTCTCCTGGTGCGTACGCCGGCCCGCCGGGCCGAGCGCGTCGCCCGTGGGAGGTGCCCCACACCGACGAAGGTCACCGTCACCCGCAGTGCGCAGCTGGACGCCTGCTCCGACTTCTTCGTCACCGGCGAGACCGACAAGCTCGTCTACTGCGCGAGCGACACGGTGGCGGAGGCGCGGTGCCGCCTCGGCGCGGTGGCGACCGTGCTCGACGGTGGCCTACCGGTCGACCTCGGACGGATGAGCGAGGACCTCCACGCACGCGGCGTGCGCCGGCTGATGGTCGAGGGCGGAGGGACGCTGCACACGCAGTTCCTGGTGGCCGACCTCGCCGACGAGCTGCACCTGGTGGTGGCGCCGTTCTTCGTCGGCGACTCGCGGGCGCGGCGCTTCGTGGGCGACGGCCGGTTCCCCTGGACCCCCGACCGGCGGGCGAGGCTCGCCGAGGTGCGCCCCATCGACGACGTCGTCCTGCTGCGCTACGCGCTGTCGCCGAGGTTCGAGAAGGACCCGGCGTAGCCGGCTAGGGGTCGGTCCCGGCGTCGGCGAGCAGGTCGTGGATCCCGATGTGGACGGCCGGCTCGGGCAGCCGGAAGGCCAGGATCCCGCCGACCAGGATCAGCGCCGCCAGCACGGCCAGGGACGGGGTGAACGACCCGGCGTCGGTCTTGGTGGCCGCCATCAGCAGCACGCAGACGAACGACGCCTGGCCGGCCAGCTGGATCAGCCCGTTCGACGTACCCTCCGGGGTCGGGGCGGTGATCTCGGCGGAGTACTGCATGCCCACCGGCAGGGCGCTGGTCATGAAGAAGCCGAGCAGGAACGCGGCACCGAGGAGGCCGGGGAGGGAGCTGGCCAGGGCGACCCAGAGCAGCGCCGGGGCCGACAGGGTCAGGGCCACCGCCAGGTAGGGCACCCGACGGCCGGAGCGGTCGGACAGCGCCGAGAGCAGCATCGCCCCCGCCACCCCGCCGAGCAGCATCAGCGCACCGGTGTTCCCGGCGTCGGTCGAGGAGAACCCGCGCGGTGCGACGATCTCCTCGATCCAGGTCGACAGCCCGTTGAACACGCCGAACGTCACGAAGGCCATCACCAGGAACACCCGGAACGGCCGCACCGACAGCGCGTGCCGCACGCCGACCAGCATCAGCTCGGGAGCGGTCGCGACGACGACGCCGTCCGGGGGAGTGGCCGGTCGGTCGCGCGCGACCAGCACGAAGACGAGGCCGCCGAGGAGGGCGACGAGGCCGTAGAGCAGCTGGACCCCGGAGACCGACATCGGCTCCACCAGGGTGGGTGTCAGTGCCAGCCCGATGCCGGCCCCGACCAGGTTGGACAGGGTGATCAGGCTGACCGCGGTCGCCCGCTGCGAGTGCGGGAACCACTGGGTGGAGAGCGTGGTCCAGGCGTTCAGCAGGAAGGGCTGTGCGATCGCGGCGCCGAGGGTGGCGACCAGCGCCAGCACGTAGTGGTCCCCGACGAGCCCGCGGGCCACCCCGGACACCCCTGCGAGCAGGGCGCCGAAGCCGGCCGCGAACCGCAGCCCGTGGCGCACGATCGCCTGCGAGGCGAGGAACGAGATCGGCAGGAACGCGATCATGAAGGAGATTGCGAACGCGCCGATGGCGCTGCTCGACACCCCGTAGTAGTCCTGCGCCCTGTTCGAGATCGGGGCGTAGCTGATCCACAGCGTCTGGATCGTCAGGTTCACGAACATGAACGCGGCGAGCACGACCCAGCGGTAGGTGGGGGCACGCCCCGGTTCCGGCATGGGTGAACGCTACCGGTCCCGTCCCGCATCGCGGGACGCGGACTAGTTGCACGCGGCAAGGAAAATGACGTGGCCCGGCGTCGGTGACACACGGGAGCGGGGGTGAGGTATTGGTCACGTGCAGAGGCGCCTCCTGCGCCGATTCGGGGTCCGCGGTCGTTAGGCTTCCCCGGTGACAACCTCTGAGATCCCGGGGGCTCGTCTGGAGTCGGTCCCGTCCGCCGACCAGGAGACGGACTACGGCTGGCTGGTGCGGGTGTGGGTGCTCGTGGCTGCCTTCGCGGCCGTGACGCTCTACTGGTCCCACCACGTCGGCATCCCGATCCGGGATCCCGGCGGCTCCATCTTCCTCTCGCGCTTCGGGATCTCGCTCGGCTTCTTCGTCCCGATGGCCCTGATCGACGCCGCGCTGCGCGTGGGCCGGTCGGGCTGGACCTGGCGCCGGACCGTCGCCATGCTGCGCAGCCGGTGGACGCGGACGCGCCTGACGCTGGCGCTGAGCGCGCTGCTGGCCTACCACCTCGTCTACTTCTGCTACCACAACCTGAAGAGCTGGGACGTCCTCAACCAGTCGCGTGACGCGATGCTGCTCTCCTGGGACAGGTGGCTCTTCTTAGGGCACAGCCCGGCGGTCCTCCTCCACGACCTGCTCGGTCAGCACGTCGCGGCCCACGTGCTGGTGTTCATCTACGAGTCCTTCGGGACGATCGTCCTGGTGGCCATCCCGATGCCGATCGTGTTCGCGACGCGGATGCGCGACGCCTACGTCGCCATCACCTCCGCGCTGTGGGTCTGGATCTTCGGGGTCGGCTGCTACTACCTGATCCCGTCGCTCGGCCCCTTCGAGGTCGCGCCGCAGGAGTTCGCCGGGCTTCCGCACACGACCATCCAGGAGACCCAGGCCCGCTACATGGACCAGCGGGCCCACCTGCTGGCCCACCCCCAGGCCCACGACGCCTTCGCCCAGGTGTCCGCGTTCGCCAGCCTGCACGTCGGCGTCACCACGGTGATCTTCCTGATGTGCGGCTACTACGGGCTGCGGAAGACGACGGTCGCGATGGGGATCTTCCTGGTGGCCACCATCGTCGCGACGGTCTACTGGGGCTGGCACTTCTTCGTCGACGACCCCGCCGGCCTCTTCATCGGCGGGCTGGCCTGCCTCCTCGGCGCGAAGATGATCTACCCCCGTGGACGGCGGTCCCGGGCCCGGACGGTCGACGCCGGTTCAGCGCAGTGAGGCGAAGACGTCGTCGAGCAGCACCGGTGACGTGGCGCGACCGCGCTCACGGAACCACTCCCGCCCCAGCGCCAGGCCGAGGACCGGTCGCGGCAGCCGAAGCAGCAGCGCCAGCGTCCGCACCGATCCGCCGCCGGTCGACTGTGAGCCATGGGCCGCCAGCGCGTCGCGCTTGGCCTGCAGGTGGCGGCGTACGTCGACCTGGTGGGTCAGCTCCGCCCGCGCGACGTACGACGACCCGAACCGGTCTGCCGGTACCAACCGGGACACCCCCGGGATCCAGCGCATCACCGAGGCCACCCGCTGCAGCCGACCCCGGTCCACCGTCGCCTCGAGGACGACCGGCGTCCCTGCCAGTCGAGCCGCGAGGACACCGACGTGGTGGACCTGCACGTGGTCCGGGTGCCCGTAGCCGCCGTGCTCGTCGTACACCGTCAGGACGTCGGCCTGCTCCTCGCGGAGGATCTCGGCGAGCCGCTCGGCGGGCCCAGCCGGGTCGAGCTCGGAGAACTTCCCCGTGCGCGTGTCCCGGGGGTCCGCGTGACCCCAGCCGGAGTCCACGTAGTCCAGCAGCTCCCACCGGGCACAGCCCAGCGCAGCGGCCGCACGCGCCAGCTCGACACGGCGGCGTTCGCCGAGTGGGGGGTGCTGGCGCTTACCATCGGACAGACCGGCCTCGCCAGCCGTGGCGGTCACGAGGACCACGCGGTGTCCCTCGGCAGCTGCGCGAGCGATCGTGCCGCCGGTCAGGAGTGCCTCGTCGTCCGGATGCGCATGGAAGGAGACGAGGGTGAACGGCACGCCGGCAGTCTGGCACGAGCCGCCAGCTGGACCGGCCGACCCCAAGAAGCGCTCGGGCAGCAAGGCACCACGCATCCTGCTGTCCCTCGCCCTGGCCGTCGGGCTGCTCGGCTACGCGCTACCGCGACTCGTCGGGACCACGGTCCGGGAGGTCGTCCGGGCTCTCGAGCTGGTCACCGCTCCCGAGTCGATCCTGCTCGGGGTCCTGTGGATCTCCGGCCTCTACGTCTACTCCTTCGTCCTCACCGCCGCTCTGCCCGGCCTGAGCCGTCAGCGCGCGCTGAACCTGAACCTGACCGGCTCCGCGGTCGCCAACGTGCTGCCGTTCGGCGGTGCGGCCGGCATGTCGCTCAACTTCCTGATGATCCGGTCGTGGGGCTTCAGCACCGCCGGCTTCTCGGCCTTCACCCTGGTGACCAACGTTTGGTCCGTGCTGCTCAAGCTGGCCCTGCCGGCGGTGGCGCTGGCGGCCCTGTTCCTGTCCGGCGAGCACGTCAGCCAGACCGTGCGCTGGACCGGCCTGGGCGCCGCGGGCGTGCTCGGCGTGATCGTCGTGCTGCTCGTGTGGGGACTGGCCAAGCACCAGGTGGCCGCCCGCGCGATCGGCCTGCTCGCTCCCGCGATCGCCCGCGGCAGCCGGATCATCCGGCGCCCCGTGAGCCGCGAGGTCGTGGTCACCGAGCTCGTCGACTTCCGTGACCGCGTCGCAGCACTCGTCGGCCAGCGCTGGCCTCAGCTCACGCTCGGCATGGTCGGCTACGGCGTGCTCCAGGCGCTGCTGCTCTGGGTCTGCCTGCACGCCGTCGGCGGCCACCTCAGCCCGGTCATCGTGCTGGCCGGCTTCGCGGTCGACCGGATCATGTCGATGGTGTTCCTCACCCCGGGCGGCACCGGCTTCACCGAGGCCGGCACCGCGGCCGCGCTCGTGGCCCTGGGCGGCGACCCGGCCGTGATGACCGCCGGCGTGCTGCTCTACCGCGGGTTCACCTACGCGCTGGAGATCCCGGTCGGCGGGCTCTGGCTCGGCGGCTGGCTGCTGCTGCGGCGACGGCGTGCCGCGGAGGCCCTGGTCTGATGCGCATCCTGCACGTCACCGACGTCTACCGGCCGCGGGTGGGCGGCATCGAGATGTTCATCGAGGAGCTGGCCGTGCGCCAGTCCGCGGCCGGACACGACGTCAGTGTCCTCAGCGTCACCCCCGACGGGCCCGGGCGCCACCGGCCCGGTTCGGTCACGGAGATCCGCACGCCCCAGCCGGGTCCGTGGCCGCTGCCGTTCCTGCCCCGTGGCGGCGCGGTGGACGTCTCGTCGTACGACGTGGTCCACGCGCACCTCTCGGTGGTCTCTCCGTTCTCGACGCGTGTGGCCCAGGCGGCGGTGCGTGCCGGGGTGCCGGTGATCGCCACGGTCCACTCGATGTGGAACGGCCGTGAGGGCTGGATCCGGATCGTCGGGACCATCGCCGGATGGCGCCGCTGGCCCGTCGCGTGGACGGCCGTCAGCGCTGCTGCCGCGGCCGCCATGAAGGTCCCGCTGGGCCAGCAGACCCCCGTGGCCGTCGTACCCAACGCGGTGGAGGTGCCCTGGTGGCGCGAGCAGCCTGCCGTGCCCGAGCGCGACCGGCCGATCACCTTGGTGACGGTGATGCGGCTGGCCGGGCGCAAGCGCCCGCTGCAGCTGCTGGACGTGCTGGCGCGGGTGCGCGACGGCGTCCCGGACGAGGTGCCCCTGCGGGCGGTCTTCGTCGGCGAAGGACCGCTGGAGGACAAGCTGCGCGCCCGCATCGACGTCCTCGGGCTCGGCGACTGGGTCGAGCTGGCGGGCGCGTGCTCGCGCGAGCAGATCCGCGAGCTCTACCGGCACAGCGACGCCTTCCTGGCTCCGTCCCACCAGGAGTCCTTCGGTCTCGCGGCCCTCGAGGCGCGGGCGGCCGGTCTCCCGGTCGTCGCCATGCGCAGCGGGGGAGTCGGCGAGTTCGTGGCCGACGGTGTGGAGGGCTTCCTGTGCCGTGACGACGAGGAGATGACGCGGGCTCTCGTCGACCTCGCGACCGACGACGAGATGCGCGGGGTCATGGTGAAGCACAACCAGACGCATGCGCCGGAGCTCGACTGGTCGGTGCCGCTAGCGGGGTTCGAGCGGGCCTACGCCCTGGCCGACCGGAGCATGCGCGCCCGCACCTAAGGGTTGCCTTGCGTGTCGCGGATCCGGCGACGGGTACGGGGGGGGCTCCCACGACCCGACCCCATGCTGAGGAGCAACCCCCTGTGTCCACTGACGCCATCGTCCTGCTCAAGAACGACCACAAGGAGATCCGCAAGGTCTTCCGCGACTTCCAGAAGGCCGGCGACGACGCCCACGTCACGAAGGGCAAGCTGGTCAAGAAGATGATCGAGCTGCTGACGGTGCACACCTACATCGAGAACGAGGTGATGTACCCCCGCGTCCGCGAGCTCCTCCCCGACCTCGAGGACGACATCCTGGAGTCCTACGAGGAGCACCACGTCGCCGACGTGCTCGTGATGGAGCTCGTCGGCATGAAGCCCGACGCGGAGCGGTTCACCGCCAAGACCACCGTCCTCATCGAGAACGTCGACCACCACATCGACGAGGAGGAGCAGGACTGGTTCCCTAAGGTGCGTGAGGGCCTCGGCCGCAAGGCGCTCCAGGAGCTCGGAGCCGACATGATCGCCGCTAAGAGGAAGGCCCCGAAGAGCCAGGCCCAGCCGAGAGCCCTGAAGAAGACGATCGACGCCGTCATCGC
>JAOPYC010000041.1 GCA_025964795.1 Marmoricola sp. | reverse complement strand
GCGGCGAGCACCGCGTCCGCGTCGTACAGCATCAGCCCGATGTAGCGCAGCCTGCCGACGCACGTCTCCGAGCACACCGTGGGCAGACCCACCTCGATGCGGGGGAAGCAGAACGTGCACTTCTCCGCCTTGCCGGTGCGGTGGTTGAAGTACACCTTCTTGTACGGGCAGCCGGACACGCACTTGCGCCACCCACGGCACTTGTCCTGGTCGACGAGGACGATGCCGTCCTCCTCGCGCTTGTAGATCGCGCCGCTGGGGCACGACGCCGCGCACGACGGGTTCAGGCAGTGCTCGCAGATGCGCGGCAGGTAGAACATGAACGTCTGCTCGAACTCGAACTTCACCTTGTCGGCGATCTTCTTGAGCATCGGGTCGCGGTGCGCGGTGGCCGTCGAGCCGCCGAGGTCGTCGTCCCAGTTGGCCGACCACTCGATCTTCATGGTGTTGCCGCTGATGAGCGACTTCGGGCGGGCCACCGGCGTGTGCTCCTGGGCCGGGGCGTCGGTGAGGGTGGCGTAGTCGTAGGTCCACGGCTCGTAGTACTCGTTGATCGAGGGCAGCTTCGGGTTGGAGAAGATCGTCAGCAGCTTCTTGAACCGGCCGCCGGCCTTGAGCGTGAGGCGGCCACGCTTGTTCAGCTCCCAGCCGCCCTTCCACTTCTCCTGGTCCTCGTAGGTGCGCGGATAGCCCAGCCCCGGCTTGGTCTCCACGTTGTTGAACCAGATGTACTCCGTGCCGGAGCGGTTGGTCCACGCCTGCTTGCAGGTGACCGAGCAGGTGTGGCAGCCGATGCACTTGTCGAGGTTCATCACCATCGCCATCTGGGCCATGACGCGCATGTCAGTACTCCCCCATCTCAGTAGGTCACTGTCTGCGAGCGCTTGCGGATGATCGTGACCTCGTCCCGCTGGTTGCCCGTGGGCCCCAGGTAGTTGAACGCGAAGGTGAGCTGGGCGTAGCCGCCGATCAGGTGCGACGGCTTCACGAGGAGCCGGGTGAGCGAGTTGTGGATGCCACCGCGCTTCCCCGACGTCTCCGCCAGCGGTACGTCGATGAGCCGGTCCTGGGCGTGGTACATGTACACCGTTCCCTCGGGCATCCGGTGCGAGACGATCGCCCGCGCGACCACGACCCCGTTGCGGTTGACGGCCTCGATCCAGTCGTTGTCGACGATCCCGACCTTCCGGGCGTCGACGTCGCTCATCCAGATGTTCTGGCCACCGCGGGACAGCGACAGCATGAACAGGTTGTCCTGGTACTCCGAGTGGATCGACCACTTGTTGTGCGGTGTGAGGTAGCGGACCGTCAGTCCCTCGACCTCCGCACCACCGGCACCGTCGGACACCGTGCCCAGCTCGGGCTCGGCGAACAGCGCCGCCATGTTCAGCGGCGGCCGGTAGACCGGCAGCCCCTCTCCGAGCTCGGTCATCCAGTCGTGGTCGAGGTAGAAGTGCATCCGGCCGGTGAGCGTGTGCCAGGGCTTCTTGCGCTCGACGTTGATCGTGAACGGCGAGTAGCGCCGGCCACCGGTCTCGGATCCTGACCACTCGGGCGAGGTGATCACCGGGACGGGTGGCCCCTGGGTGTCCGCGAAGGTGATCTGCTTGCCCTCGTGCTCCTCGGCGAGGTCGGCCAGGCGGACGCCGGTGCGCTTCTCGAGCGTCTTGAACCCCTGGGTGGCGAGCTGGCCGTTGGTGGTCCCGGACAGCGCCAGGATCGCCTCGCAGACGTTGACGTCGCGCTTGAGGGACGGGCGACCGTCGGCGACGCCGCCACGCACGGCGCCGTTCTTGGCCCGCAGGTAGTCGACCTGCTTGCCGAGCTCGAAGGTCACGCCCTTGGTGGTGGCCCCGAGCGTGTCGACGAGCGGTCCGAGGGCGTTCATCTTCGCCGCCACGGCGCCGTAGTCGCGCTCGACCTCGACCAGCCTGGGCATCGTGACGCCCGGGACCGGCTCGCACTCGCCCTTGCGCCAGTCGCGCACCACCCCGTGCGGGTTGGCCATCGCATCCGGGGTGTCATGGGTGAGCGGGACCGCGACGACGTCCGTGCGGACCCCGAGGTGGCTGGCGGCCAGCTCGCTGAACTTCTCGGCGATCGTCTGCCAGGCGTCCCAGTCGGTGCGGGTCTGCCAGGGCGGGGCGATGGCGGGGTTGAAGGAGTGCACGAACGGGTGCATGTCCGTGGTGTTGAGGTCGTGCTTCTCGTACCAGGTCGCGGCCGGGAGGACGACGTCGGAGAAGATCGTGGTGCTGGTCTGCCGGAAGTCGATCGTCATCAGCAGGTCGAGCTTTCCCTCGGGTGCCTCGTCGCGCCACTTCACGTCGACCGGTCGCTGCCCCTCGGGTGCCTCGGTGGCCCGCAGCGAGGAGTCGGTGCCGAGCAGGTGCTTGAGGAAGTATTCGTTGCCCTTGCCGGACGAGCCGAGCAGGTTGGCCCGCCAGATCGACAGGATCCGCGGATAGTTCTGGGGTGCGTCGGGGTCCTCCCCGGCGAAGTCGAGCTCGCCGGACTTGAGCTGCTCGACGACGTACTCGCCGACCGGCTGGCCGGCCGCGGCCGCGTCGTCGCTGAGGTCGAGCGGGTTGCGGTCGAAGGTGGGGTACGACGGCATCCAGCCCATCCGGGCGCTCTGCGCGATGACGTCGGCGGTCGTCTTGCCCGCGAACTGGCCCTTGCCGGCCCCCTCTCCATGACGGAGTGCGGAGAGTGTGTCGGCGCCGAACGGGTCGTAGCGGAACTGGTCGGTGTGCAGGTACCAGAACGCGGTCTGGATCATGTTGCGCGGCGGCCGGTTCCAGTCGAGCGCGTTGGCGATCTGGGTGTAGCCCGTCAGCGGTCGGACCTTCTCCTGGCCGACATAGTGCGCCCAGCCGCCGCCGTTGACACCCTGGCAGCCGGTGAGGTTGGTGAGTGTCAGGAACGCCCGGTAGATGGTGTCGGAGTGGAACCAGTGGTTGGTGCCGGCGCCCATCACGATCATCGAGCGGCCGCGGGACTCCTCGGCGTTCGCGGCGAACTCACGCCCGATCCGGGCCGCGGCGGAGGCCGGGACGCCGGTGATGGCCTCCTGCCAGGCGGGCGTGTACGGCGACTCGGCGTCGTCGTAGTCTCCGGCCCACTCCCCGGGCAGGCCGTCCCGGCCGACGCCGTACTGCGCGAGCAGCAGGTCGAAGACCGTCGTGACCAGGTGGCCGTCGACGCGCCGGACCGGCACGCCGCGCGGCAGGTCGGCGGCCGCGCCGTCGGGGGTGTCGAAGCGCGGGAACCGCACGAGCACGCTTTCCTCGGCGGTGTCGAGCAGGGAGAGCTGGGGATCGACGTCCCCGAGCTCGAGGTTCCACCTGCCCACGCCGGCATCGCCGTACCGGTGGCCCAGGGAGCCGTTCGGCACGACGGCCTCGCCGCTGCGCGCGTCGATGAGCACGGTCTTGAAGGCGGCGTTCTCCTCGGACTCGTGCGCCGTCAGGTCGGATGCGGTGAGGAACTTCCCGGCGGTGTACTCCGCCTCGGCACCCTCGTCGGTCGGGACCACGTCGAGCCTCACGAGGTAGGGCAGGTCGGTGTAGGTCTTGACGTACTCCGTGAAGTACGGCGTCTGCCGGTCCACGAAGAACTCCTTGAGCACCACGTGGCCCATCGCCATCGCCAGCGCGGCATCGGTGCCGGGCCTGGCGGCCAGCCACTCGTCCGCGAACTTCACGTTGTCGGCGTAGTCGGGCGCCACCGCGACGACCTTCTGGCCGCGGTAGCGCGCCTCGGTCATCCAGTGGGCGTCGGGCGTGCGGGTGACCGGGAGGTTCGAGCCCCACATGATCAGGTAGCCCGCGTTCCACCAGTCACCGGACTCGGGGACGTCGGTCTGGTCGCCGAAGACCTGCGGCGAGGCGACGGGCAGGTCGGCGTACCAGTCGTAGAAGCTCAGCATCGAGCCGCCGATCAGGTTCACGAACCGCGCGCCCGAC
>JAOPYC010000008.1 GCA_025964795.1 Marmoricola sp. | reverse complement strand
TCTCGATCCCGAGCTGGTCCTCGACCTTCTCGACGCCGCTCTCGAGGATGCCGACGGTGCGCTTCTTCTCGTCGACCTCGTAGTCGACGTCGCGCACGAGCTTCGGGATGATCCGGGCGAACTCCTGGTACCACTTCGTCGCCTGGTCGGCCGGGCCGCTGATGATCAGCGGGGTGCGGGCCTCGTCGATGAGGATCGAGTCGACCTCGTCGACGACGGCGAAGTGGGGGGCGCGCTGGACGCAGTCCTCCAGGGCGTTGGCCATGTTGTCGCGCAGGTAGTCGAAGCCCAGCTCGTTGTTGGTGGCGTAGGTGATGTCGGCGTTGTAGGCCTCACGACGCTCGTCGGGACGCATGTCCGGGAGGATCACGCCCACGGTCAGGCCCAGGAACTGGTGGATCCGGCCCATCCACTCGGCGTGGTACTTCGCCAGGTAGTCGTTGACGGTGACGACGTGGACGCCCTTGCCGGTGATCGCGTTGAGGTAGGCCGGCAGGGTGGAGACGAGCGTCTTGCCCTCACCGGTCTTCATCTCGGCGATGTTCCCGAGGTGCAGCGCCGCGCCGCCCATGATCTGGACGTCGAAGTGGCGCTGGCCCAGCACGCGCTTGGCCGCCTCACGGACGGTGGAGAACGCCTCCGGCATCAGGTCGTCGAGGCTCTCGCCGTCGGCGTAGCGCTGCTTGTACTCCTCGGTGGTGGCGCGGAGCTCCTCGTCGGTCATCGCGACGAAGTCGTCCTCGATGGCGTTGACCGCCTTGGAGATCGCCTCGAGCTGGCGAAGGATCTTGCCCTCGCCGATGCGGAGGACCTTGTCGATCAGCAACACGCGGAACTACTCCCTGGGTGGATGCAAGTTGGGGGGCCGAAACTGCTGCGGCCTCAAACATCGTAACGGTCGGGGAAGCAGCAGAGTTTCGGATCCGCAATCACGGGGGGTCACACCGGGTCGCTCATCGCGCGATCGTGGCACCCAGCGCCTCGGCGAGTCCGCCCCGGGGGTGGACGACGACCTGGTCGAGACCGAGCCATGCCGCGAGCTGCCACAGCTCGGCGGCGAGCTCCTCGGCCGTCTCGGGAGGGGCCCCCTCCTCGGCGTACGCCGCCTGGACGAGCAGCGTGCCGGACTTCCGGTCGGCCTTGAGGTCGACCCGCCCCACGATCCGGTCGCCGAGCAGGAACGGCAGCACGTAGTAGCCGAACTGGCGCTTGGCCTCGGGGACGTAGATCTCGATCCGGTAGTGGAAGTCGAACAGCCTCTGGGTGCGCTCCCGCTCCCACACCACCGGGTCGAACGGGCTCAGCAGGGCGCGGGCGTCCACCCTGCGGGGCAGCACGGCGTCGCGATGGAGGTACGCCGGCCGGGCCCACCCCTCGATGGTGGCGGGCAGCAGCTCACCGGACTCGACGAGCTCCTCGACCGCGAGCATGCTGTCAGCCGTGGTCTCCCCGCGCTCCAGCGTCAACCGGTAGTAGTCGCGCAGGCAGTGCACCGTGGCCACGCCGTGGGACCTCGCCGCCCGGCGGATCAGCTCGACCCGGGTCTCGTGCGGGGTTGGGTCGGGCCGGTCGAGGACCGCCTGCGGGATGACGCGCTCGGGGACGTCGTACATCCGCTCGAACTGGCTGTTGCGCCGGGCGACGGCGAGCTGTCCGGAGATGAACAGCCACTCCAGCGCGCGCTTGGTCTCCGTCCAGTTCCAGCCCCAGTTCTCGCGCTGGTGCGGCAGGCCCGCGTCCAGGTCGCGCGAGGTCTTGGCTCCATCGCTGCGGATCTCCGACATCAGCGAGTCGACCAGCTGCGCGGACGCCTTCTCCTGGGTCCACGCGTGCCCGCGCTCGCGGTAGCCCTCCATCCGGCGGCGCATGTAGGGCCACAGGTCGACCGGCATGTAGGCCGCGACGTGCGCCCAGTACTCGACCAGCCGGCGCGGGGACCTCTCCGAGGCCCGCTGGAGCAGGTCCACGTCGTAGGGGCCCATCCGGGAGAACAACGGCATGTAGTGGGCGCGCTGCAGGACGTTGACCGAGTCGATCTGCAGCACCCCGGTGCGGCCGAGGGTCCTGGAGAAGGTCCGCATCGTCGGGACGGTGTGCCGTGGGTCGCGGAAGCCCTGGGCCACCAGTGCGACCCGGCGCGCCTGGGCCTTGGACAGGCTGATCGTCGCGACCGTCGACGGCAGCCCTGTGGTGCCCGTGGTCACGGAATGTCGAGGAGCTTCTCGCGCACGGCGTACATCACGGCCTCCATGCGGGAGTGCAGCTGGAGCTTCTCCAGGATGTTGCGCACGTGGTTCTTCACCGTGTTCTCGCTGATGAACAGCTCTCGCGCGGCGTCACGGTTGTTCATGCCCTTCGCCACCAGCCGGAGCACCTCGAGCTCACGGTCGGTCAGGCGCGGGGTCATCACCTGCTCACGGTCGGTGCGGGCCATCTCCTTGAACTCGTCGATGAGCTTGACGGCCATCGAGGGGCTGATCAGCGACTGGCCCTCGGCCACCACGCGGACGGCCTGCGCGACGTCGTCGATGGACGAGTCCTTGAGCAGGTAGCCGGAGGCACCGTTCTTCACCGACTCGTAGAGGTCGCCCTCCTCGTCGCTGACGGTGAGCATGATGATCTTGACGCTCGGGACGAGCTCCTTGATCTGGATGCAGGCCTGGAGCCCCGAGCGCTTCGGCATCCGTACGTCGAGCAGCACCACGTCGGGCACGGTGCTCACGATCAGGTCGGTGGCGCTGATCCCGTCGCCGGCCTCGCCGACCACCTCGATGCCGGGCTCGACGCCGAGCAGCATCGTCAGTCCCCGGCGGAAGAGCTCTTGGTCGTCGACGACGACCACGCGGACGGGTTCGTCGGGGACTTGGGTGGCATCGGCGACCATTTGCTCACTATGGCAGAGGTTGGGGCCGTTTGGACACGCACGGACCACCGCCGCGTGGCCCCTTCGGACCACGCGGCGGAGGAAAACGTGACCCGATCAGCTCACGTCGAGCGCGATGACCCCGTAGTCGTAGCCGCGCCTGCGGTAGACGACCGACGGCTTCTCGCTCTCCTTGTCCACGAACAGGTAGAAGTCGTGGCCGACGAGCTCCATCTCGTAGAGCGCCTGCTCGAGGGTCATCGGACTCGCGGCGTGCGTCTTCTCGCGTACGACGAGCGGACCGTCACCGGTCACCGTCACCGGCCCGACCTTGCGCTCGGACACCTCGTCGTCGGCCGCCGCACCGTCCGGGAACGGCTCGCTGCGCGCCATCGCCTGGCCCAGTGACTCGGGCTTGTGCTGGCCGCGGTGCACCTTGCGGCGGTCGGCGGCCTTGCGCATCTGGGAGGCCATCTTGTCCAGCGCGAGGTCGAGCGCCGCCATCTTGTCCTCGGCACACGCCTCCGCCCGCACGATGGGCCCCCGGGACTTCGCGGTCAGCTCGATCCGGACTGCCCGCTCCGGCTCACGCGCCCGGGCCTCCTTCTCCATGAGCACGTCGACGCGGATGATCCGGTGATCGTGCTTCTCCAGTCGGGAGAGCTTCTCCTCGACGTGCTCCCGGAAGCGATCGGACACCTCGCAGTGCCGGCTGCTGACCACAACATCCATCGCAGACCTCCTGTATTCGACGGTAAGGACTCATCGTTGGTAGGCGTTCCGGAACGATCCTTCGACAGTAGCGGCGAGCGCTAGCCGTCGTTCGCAAATCCCCCGTACGACGAAGGAGCACGACCGCATCGCCACGACGTGACGGGGTCCGACCGGATTCTGGACGACGCATCGATCCCGGTGTGCTCCATGACCAGACGTTAGTCCGCTCGTGGTGAAAACGGTAGGGCGGGAAGGTACGAAAGGGACATCGGACGGCCCGCCACGGGCAGTCGTCTCCGGGTGGCGGTCACCGTCACGACGGCCCGAACGGGCAGCCCCGAACCCTCGAGCGCACGCTGCGCCTCGCGCGCCGTCGCACCCGTGGTCAGCACGTCGTCGCACACCAGCAGCGAGACCGCCGCACCCCGGCGCGCCAGGGCTTCCCGGGCGGCCTGGCGCACTCCCATGGAGCCGACGAGGTTGGCAGCGCGCTGGCCCGAGCTGAGGCCCGCCTGGTCGTGCACGGGGGCGCGTTGCTCGAGCACCTGGGTCACGCACACGACCGGCCCCCTCCCCTGCAGCCGACGGGCGGCCGCCCGGACGAACCGGAGCACCGGGTCGTGCCCGCGCTCGCGGACGACGGCCGGTCGTGAGGGGACCGGCACCAGCACGTTGACGCTGCCCGGGTCGAGCACCGGCAGCGCCACCGCGGCCAGCGCCCGACCCAGCGGGTCCGCGAGCGAGAACACGCCGTGCTCCTTGTGGGCCAGGACCATCGCCCGCAGCAGGTCGTCGTAGTCCCCCGCGGCGAAGCAGGCCGCGAGCCCGTCAGGGCAGGGTGTCGGCCGGACGGGGCGGCCGGCGCCGGGCAGCCGGGCGGCGCAGGTGCGGCACAGCGACCGGCCCGGCGCCGCGCAGCCCACACAGCCGGCGCCGTGGACCAGGTCGAGCCACGAGTCGAGCACCCGAGCATCCTCGCGCGGTGCGCCGGTCCTCCGTCCGGCCGACGCCCGCGCCTGTGGAGAACGCGGAGGACGGAGCGGGTGTGGACGCGAGCCGGTCAGCGGGCGTAGGTGGCGGCCACGACCTTGGAGTCCGTCCGCGGCCAGCTGCCGTTGCCGGTCAGCGTGTAGAGCCGCTGGTCGGGGGTGATCAGCAGCAGGGGCACGCCGACGACCGGCGCGACCACGATCGCCTGGGCGGTGCCCCGGAAGACGCTGGGCTCGATCAGGTCCGTGCGGGTGGGCGACCCGTCGGTGGAGATGAACCCCACCTGGCTGGTCTCCGGCGCGGGCCGGCTGAGCACGGCGAGGGTGGCCGGGTCGCGCCAGCCGATGTCGACGATGCGAGCGGTGTCGGTGGCCCCGGGGGCGGCGAACACCTGGGACCGCCCGGCGCCGGAGACGATCCCCTCCTCGGTGCGCAGGATGTCGATCACCCGGACGGAGGGGGCACCGGTGCCGGCGTACGCCACGGCCAGGCGGCTGCCGTCGCGCGCGACCGAGAACGACGCCACGTCGGCGCCGGTGACTCCGGGGACGGGCAGCCGACGCACCTTGCCGCCGCTGACGACGAGCACTCGGGCGCCCCGCGGGGTGCGGTCGAGCAGCCACAGGTCCCCGAACATGTCGTACGACGGGCGCAGCACGTCGGTGCCGTTCACGAGGGGGCGCGACACCGCGGAAGCAGCGGACCCGCCGGTGGCCGGCGCGACGAAGACGGTGCGACCGTTGCCGGAGACGGCGGCGATCTGCTGGGGCGACTCGCTCACCGCGAGGCTGCGCATCGAGTAGCCCGGACGGCTCAGGGGTCCCGCGACGTCCGGGGCGGTCGCCTTGTCCGTCGAGAGGTCGACGACCCGCCCGCCGCGCAGGCCCCAGAGCCGCGCGTCCGGGCTGCCGGCGGCGTCGTACTCCGGTCCGGAGGTCACCGGCGCGTCGATGCGGCCTCCCGGCAGCGGGACCGGCGCACCGGCGACGGTGATCCGGACGCGCTCGATGCCCGGGACCTGGCGCAGCGTCCAGGACAGCTGGTCCACCGCCCGGGAGAGCTCGTCCGCCGAGGCCTGCAGGACCTCCCGGGACAACGGCACCTCCGCGACCCCGCTCTCGGTGACCAGGACGGACAGGTCCAGGTCGGTGCGCGAGGGCAGCGCCGACCGGCTGATCTCGGCGAGGGCGCCTCCTGGGCCGGCGAGCAGGCCGCGGACGAGGTTGGTGGCGGTCTGCTCCCCGCGGGGGATGAACACCGGGTCGGGCAGCAGTACCCGCCCCGTCTGGTCGTAGAAGTAGAGGTTGAACCGCGAGAAGCCCCGGTCGAAGAACGAGGTGGGCACCACGAGCGCGTTCACCGGGTTGTCGATGCGCCACTGTCCCTTCTCGGAGACGAGCCCGAGGTCGAGGGTCTCGGAGCGGCCGGGGGTGCCGCCGCGCCAGCCGCCGCGCGAGTCCAGCCGCCGGGTGTCGGCGAGGCGCACCTGGGCGCCGTCGCTGGTCGGCAGCACCGAGAACGCCTCGTAGACGATCGTCCCGCGGTTGGGCTTCCAGGTCGTGCGCGCCCGCTCGGAGAGGTAGGACCTCGCGACCGAGGTGGTCAGCGGGTTGGCCTGCATCGCGACCAGGAAGCCCGACACGATCGCCGAGGGGCTGGCGTCCTTCGCGGGCCCGGGAGGGCTGAAGTAGGGCGCGTCCTGGGGACGGGCGGGCCGGTCGGCGGCCTGGCGGTGGATGGCACCTGACTCGGGCAGGGTCGTGCAGCCGGACACGGCTGCGGCCAGGACCAGGGCCAGGACCACCAGTAGGCGGGGGGTTCTGGGTGCGCGTGTGGTCATCTCGTCACTCCCTCACGGATGTCCTCCGGCACGAGCGGCAGGGGGCTGTGGTTAAGCGGGTCGCCGGCACGCCGGGGCAGCGTGAGCCGGAACTGCGCGCCGTCCCCCGGGGTCCCCCAGGCCTGCAGCCACCCGCCGTGCAGCCGGGCGTCCTCCAGGGCGATGGCCAGGCCGAGCCCGGTGCCGCCGGTGGTGCGGGCGCGGGCGGGGTCGCCGCGCCAGAAGCGGTTGAACACCATCGCCGACTGACCGGGCTCCAGCCCGATCCCGTGGTCGCGGACGGTCAGGGCGGTCGCGGTGCCGTCGCTGGCCAGCCGCAGCGTCACCTCGCCCGAGTCGGCGTGGTCGATCGCGTTGGTGACCAGGTTGCGCACGATGCGCTCGACCCGGCGTACGTCGGCCTCGGCCATGAAGACGCCGTCGTCGACGATCCGCACCGAGACGCCGCGCTGCAGGGCCATCGGTGCTGTGGCCGCGACGACGCGGTAGGCCACGTCGCACAGGTTGGTGTCGTCGAGCTCCAGCACCGCGGCGCCGGCGTCGAAGCGGCTGATCTCCAGGAGGTCGGCGAGGAGGTTCTCGAACCGGTCGAGCTCGGTCTGCAACAGCTCCGCCGCGCGGGCGGTGACCGGGTCGAAGTTGGCGCGGGCGTCGTAGAGCACGTCGCCGGCCATCCGCACCGTGGTCAGCGGCGTACGCAGCTCGTGGGAGACGTCGGAGACGAAGGTCCGCTGCACCCGGGAGAGCTCCACCAGCTTGCGGATCTGCGACTGCAGCGCCTCGGCCATCTGGTTGAACGACATGGCCAGGCGGGCGATGTCGTCCTCGCCGTCGACGTGCATGCGTTCCTCGAGGCGCCCGGAGGCGATCCGCTCGGCGACCCGGCGGGCCAGGCGCACGGGCGTGATCACCTGGCGGGTGACCAGCAGCGCCACCCCGGCCACGAGGGCCAGCAGCAGCAGCCCGGCGGTCAGCAGCACCCGGCGCAGCAGCAGCAGCGTGCGCTGCTCCTCGTCCATCGGGAACAGGTAGTAGAGCGCGTAGCGGCCCCCGTCGGAGGGGAGCACGACCGTCGAGCCGACGGCGATCCCCGGCTGGGCCTGCTGCCGTGGGGTGGTGCGGTCGGCCGAGGCCGTGTAGCCGATGCGGGTGTAGGTCCAAGCCAACCCGTTGCCGCCGCGCTCGACCGAGCGGCGCAGCCCCGCGGGGACGCTGCTCGGATCGACCGCCGGGGTGTTGCGGACCCCGCCGGCGACCCCGCCGCCGTCCCCCACGGGCCCGAGCACGACCACCTCGAAGCCCTTGACCTCCCCGCGCGCGACGAGGTTCTCCACGAGCAGGCGCAGCTGGTTCTCGGGGTCGAAGTCGTTGCCGCCGGCCGAGCCCAGCCGGTCACGCGCGGTGGCGGTCTCGGTGCGGGCCTCGGCGACCGAGGCCTGCACCCGGCTCGTCACCAGCCCGTCGGTGATCTGGCTCAGCACCAGCCAGCCGACGGAGCCGACGACGAGGGCGCAGAGCACCACGATGGCGGTGACGACGCGGGTGCGCAGCGATCGGCGCCAGAAGCTGACCACGCTGGTGGGCAGGCTGCCCAGGACGCGACCGGAGAAGTGGCGCAGGCGGGTCAGCCGGTCAGTCGCCCGGAGATGTCTCATCCGCGATGCCCGCCTTGTAGCCCACGCCGCGCACGGTCACGACGATGGTGGGGTTCTCCGGGTCGACCTCGATCTTGGCCCGCAGCCGCTGGACGTGCACGTTGACCAGCCGGGTGTCGGCCGCGTGCCGGTAGCCCCAGACCTGCTCGAGCAGGATCTCCCGGGTGAACACCTTGCGCGGGTTCTGGGCCAGGCAGGCCAGCAGGTCGAACTCGAGGGGGGTGAGCGCGATCGGCGTGCCGTCCCGCGTCACGGCGTGGCCGGCGACGTCGATGGTGAGGTCGCCGATGTGCAGGTCCTCGGGGGTGGGCACCTCGAAGCGGCGGACCCGCGCGCGGATCCGCGCGATCAGCTCCTTGGGCTTGAACGGCTTGGCGACGTAGTCGTCGGCCCCGGACTCGAGGCCGACGACCACGTCGACGGTGTCGCTGCGCGCCGTCAGCATCACGATGGGTACGCCGGACTCGGCGCGGATCTCGCGGCAGACGTCGATGCCGTCCCGGCCGGGCAGCATCAGGTCGAGCAGCACCACGTCGGGACGGAACGACCGGAAGGCCGTCATCGCCTCGTCGCCACGCGTGACGATCTGGCTGGTGAAGCCCTCGTTGCGCAGCACAAGCGTCAGCATCTCGGCCAGGGCCGCGTCGTCGTCGACGACGAGGACCCGTGGTCGATCCACGGCCTCCGCTTGCGCCACGCCCTCGCCCGTCAGTAGCGGTAGTGCTCGGACTTGTAGGGACCCTCCGCGGGGATCCCGAGGTAGGCGGCCTGGTTGTCGGTGAGGGTGGTCAGGTTGACCCCGAGCGCGCCCAGGTGCAGGCGGGCGACCTCCTCGTCGAGGTGCTTGGGCAGCACGTAGACGCCGACCGGGTAGTCCTCGGTCTTGGTGAAGATCTCGATCTGCGCGAGGACCTGGTTGGTGAACGAGTTCGACATCACGAACGACGGGTGGCCGGTCGCGTTGCCGAGGTTCATCAGGCGACCCTCGGTGAGGACGATGATCGCCTTCCCGTTGTCGAAGGTCCACAGGTCGACCTGCGGCTTCACGTTCTTGCGCACCGCGACGCCGGGCTTCTCGAGGCCGGCCATGTCGATCTCGTTGTCGAAGTGACCGATGTTGCCGACGATCGCGTTGTGCTTCATCGCCTTCATGTGGTCGATCGTCACGACGTCCTTGTTGCCGGTCGAGGTGATGATGATGTCGGCGTACGGCAGGGCGTTCTCGAGGGTGTCGACCTGGTAGCCGTCCATGGCCGCCTGCAGCGCGCAGATGGGGTCGATCTCGGTGATGATCACGCGGGCACCCTGGCCGCGAAGCGACTCCGCGCAGCCCTTGCCGACGTCGCCGTAGCCGCAGACGACCGCGACCTTGCCGCCGATGAGGACGTCGGTCGCACGGTTGATGCCGTCGATGAGCGAGTGGCGGCAGCCGTACTTGTTGTCGAACTTCGACTTGGTCACCGAGTCGTTGACGTTGATCGCCGGGAAGAGGAGCGAGCCCTCGCGCATCATCTCGTAGAGACGGTGCACGCCCGTGGTGGTCTCCTCGGTGACGCCCTTGATCGAGTTGGCGATCGGGGTCCAGTGGTCCTTGTTCTTGGCGAGCACGGCGTTGAGGACCTCGAAGACGATCCGCTGCTCGTTGCTGCCGGCGGTGGCCGGGTCGGGAGCCTGGCCGGTCTTCTCGGCCTGGACGCCGAGGTGCAGCAGCATCGTGGCGTCACCGCCGTCGTCGAGGATCATGTTGGGGAGCTCGCCGCCGGGCCAGTCGAGGATCTGCTGGGTGCACTCCCAGTACTCCTCCAGCGTCTCGCCCTTCCAGGCGAAGACCGGGACGCCGGCGGGGTTGTCCACCGTGCCCTCGGGCCCGACGACGGTCGCGGCCGCGGCGTGGTCCTGGGTGGAGAAGATGTTGCAGGAGGCCCAGCGCACCTCGGCGCCGAGGGCGACGAGGGTCTCGATGAGCACGGCGGTCTGGGTGGTCATGTGCAGCGAGCCGGCGACGCGGGCGCCGGCGAGCGGCTTGTCCTTGCCGTAGCGCTCGCGCATCGCCATCAGGCCGGGCATCTCGTGCTCCGCCAGGGCGATCTCCGTGCGGCCGTAGTCGGCCTGGGAGAGGTCAGCGACCTTGAAGTCCATGCGTGTTGCTCCTTCGTCTCGAGGGCTCGAGCTGTCGAGACCCTGTCGAGTGGTGTCGAGTGGTGTCGTGGAGGGAGCGCTCGCGTGCGCGGCACGGCGGGCGCAGCGTCTGACCACGATCTCGTGCGAAAGGCGCACCTTCGATTGTAACGGTCATGGTGATTAAGCGTTCACCAGCACGTCGACGTTCCACCAGGCTGAGAGGCCGGTGAGCACCACGACCA
>JAOPYC010000171.1 GCA_025964795.1 Marmoricola sp. | reverse complement strand
GACATAGAGAAACGTCCTCTGAGGAGAGATTGGAGCCGTGCGCGGCAGTTGCTCAGTCTTACTATGCAACCTCGACAGCTGTCGAGGTCAACTCGATTTAGGGCTCAGCCGCTACCGAGCCGGATTGGCGCCGCGACCGCAGCACAAGGAAATCGCTTTCATCATACCCCCCGTCGCTGAGCCGAAACGGCCCGGCCGTACCTGCGCCGGCGATCCCCAACTACGATGCGAAGACCGCCGGTTAGTCAACCGGAGAAGGCCGCAGGCCGCACCCACGTCGAGGATTCCAGGAGAACCGCATGCCCCAGCAGGTCCACGGTGTCATCGCCCGCAGCAAGGGCGCGCCGACCGAGCTCGTTGTCATCAACGTGCCCGATCCCGGTCCCGGCGAGGCCGTGGTGTCGATCAAGGCCTGCGGTGTCTGCCACACCGACCTGCACTACCGCGAGGGCGGCATCAACGACGAGTTCCCGTTCCTGCTCGGTCACGAGGCGGCCGGCGTCGTCGAGTCGGTCGGCGAGGGCGTGACCGAGGTGGCGCCCGGTGACTTCGTCGTACTCAACTGGCGGGCTGTCTGCGGCCACTGCCGGGCGTGCAACCGCGGCGAGCCGTGGTACTGCTTCGCCACCCACAACGCGACCCAGAAGATGACCCTCGCGGAAGGGGAGGGGGCCGGCACCGAGCTGTCCCCGGCGCTGGGCATCGGTGCGTTCGCCGAGAAGACGCTCGTCGCCGCCGGCCAGTGCACGAAGGTCGACCCCGAGGCCCGTCCCGCCGCCGTGGGCCTGCTTGGCTGCGGCGTGATGGCCGGGCTCGGAGCGGCGATCAACACCGGCCACGTCGGCCGGGGCATGTCCGTGGCCGTGATCGGCTGCGGCGGGGTCGGGGTCGCGGCGATCGCCGGGTCGGCGCTGGCCGGCGCCGCGAAGATCATCGCCGTCGACATCGACGACAAGAAGCTGGCCGCCGCCACGAGGATGGGCGCGACGCACACCGTGAACAGCAAGGAGAACGACGCCGTCGAGGCCATCCAGGCCCTCACCGACGGCAACGGCGCCGACGTCGTCATCGACGCCGTCGGCCGGCCGGAGACCTGGAAGCAGGCGTTCTACGCCCGCGACCTCGCCGGCACCGTCGTCCTCGTGGGCGTGCCCACCCCGGACATGAAGATCCCCGAGATCCCGCTGATCGACGTGTTCGGCCGCGGCGGGTCGCTGAAGTCCAGCTGGTACGGCGACTGCCTGCCCAGCCGTGACTTCCCGATGCTGGTGGACCTCTACCGGCAGGGGCGCCTGGACCTCGACGCGTTCGTCTCCGAGGAGATCGGGCTCGGCGACGTCGAGGCCGCCTTCGAGAAGATGCACCACGGCGAGGTCCTGCGCTCCGTGGTCCTTCTGTGACCCACCGCCAGGCTGGGCGGGCCGCCTTCGCAGCGGTCGTGGTCGTCAGCCTGGTGGTGCTGTTCACGCCGGCCTCCGGGGTCCCGAGCGGCATCCCGGTCAGCGACAAGGTGATCCACGCCTGGCTGTTCGCGGCGCTGGCGGTGACCGGGCGGCTCGCCGGCCTCCCGTGGCTGGTCCTGCTCCTCGGCCTGGTGGCGTACGCCGGGATCTCCGAGATCCTGCAGACCGTGCTGCCCATCTCGCGCGACGGGGACGTGCGCGACGCCCTCGCCGACAGCCTCGGGGTGCTCGTGGGACTGGGTCTGGTCGTCCTGGTCGAGCGCCGGAACCGTAGGGTCGAGGCATGAGCTCCGTACGCGTCGACCACGCCGTCTCCAGCGGCACCTTCTCCCTCGACGGCGAGACCTTCGACGTCGACAACAACATCTGGGTGGTCGGCGACGACGACGAGTGCATCGTCATCGACGCGCCGCACGACGTGGAGGACATCCTGCGGGTGGTGGGCGGTCGCCAGGTCAAGGCGATCATCTGCACGCACGCCCACGACGACCACGTGCGCGTCGCCCCCGAGCTGCGGGAGCGTGTCACGGCCCCGATCCTGCTGCACCCGGCCGACAAGCCGGTCTGGGAGCTCACCCACACCGACTACCTGTGGGACGTCGACCTCGAGGACGGACAGACCATCAAGGTGGGCGGGGCCGCGCTCAAGGTGCTGCACACGCCCGGGCACGCCCCGGGCGCGATCTGCCTCTACGTGCACGACCTCGGCTGCGTGTTCACCGGCGACACCCTCTTCCAGGGCGGGCCGGGTGCCACCGGCCGGTCGTTCAGCGACGAGGACCAGATCGTGGAGTCGATCCGCGCGAAGCTGTTCGCGCTGCCCGACGAGACCGTCGTGCACACGGGCCACGGCGACGACACCACGATCGGGGCCGAGAAGGAGGCGCTGGGCGCCTAGGCCCCAGCCTTCGTCCGCCGCGCGCGGATGATCTCCCAGACGCCGATCGCCGTGGCCGCGCCCACGAAGCACAGCGTGACGACGGTGGCGGCGCCCAGGGCATGGCCGTACGACGAGCTGCCGGTCCCGTCGACCGCGGCGAAGAACACGGCGCCGATGACGGCCTGGCCGATCGCGAGGCCGACCCGCTGGGCGGTCTGGAGCACCCCGCCGGCGGTGCCCCCGACGACGGGGTCGACGTCGGCCAGGGTCAGCGCCTGGTTGGGCGAGATGACCGCGCCGCTGCCGAGCCCCATCACGAACAGCGGTCCGGCGAGGGCCAGGACGGCGTGCTCGTCGGGTGCGCTCCGGGCCACGAGCGCCATCGCGATCGCCCCGACCGCGAAGGTCGAGGTGCCGATCACGATCAGCGGCCGGCCGAGCCGGGTGACGAACCGGCCGGAGGTCTGCGCCGACACGGCGCTGCCGACCGCGAAGGCCGTCACGCCCAGCGCGGAGTGCAGCGCCGTGAAGCCCAGGCCCCGCTGGAAGTAGAGGGCGAGCACCAGCGGCAGGCCGGCCACCGCGGGGAAGTAGAGCAGCGCCAGCACGATCCCGGAGGTGTAGGACCGTTGCCGGAAGAGCCGCAGGTCGACCAAGGGGTCCAGCTGTCCGCGGGTGAGTCGTCGCTCGCGTCGCCAGAAGAGCGCCAGGAGCACGGCGACGGGAACCACCAGGAGCACCACCGGTGAGCCGAGCCGTTCGTACTCGACGGCCGCGAAGAGCACGCAGAAGGTGGCGCTGCCGAGCAGGAGCGAGCCGAGGATGTCCAGTCGGTGCCGGCCCGTGGACGGGGTCCGCGGCAGGTAGCGACGGGCCAGGAGGATGACCAGCACGCCCACCGGGACGTTGACGAAGAACACCAGCCGCCAGCCGAGCTCGGGACCGCCCAGGGCGATCAGGGCCCCGCCGACCAGAGGACCGAGAGCGGTGCCGAGACCCACGGTCGTGCCCAGGGCCCCGAAGGCACGGCCTCGTTCCTCGCCGGTGAACATCTGCTGGATCAGCCCGGACACCTGGGGGTTGATCAGCCCGCCGGAGATCCCCTGGAGCACGCGTGCGGCGATCAGCACCTCGGCGGTGGGCGCGAGGCCGGCGAGCGCGCTCGTCAGCGCGAAGGTCGTCACGCCGACCTGGAACATCAACCGGCGGCCGTGGTCGTCGCCGAGCCTTCCGGCGAGCACCGGGACCAGGCCGAACGAGAGGGTGTAGCCGCTGACGATCCACTGCAGCTGCGAGGGCCCGGCGTGCGTCGCGTCGCTGATCGACGGAAGCGCGACGTTGGTGATGCTGACGTCCAGCAGGGTCATGAACAGCGCGCTGCAGCACACCAGCAACGCGATCCAGCGGTTCCGGTCGGCGGCCTGGAGGGCGGTGGCGGTCTCGCCCGGGTCCGGCTCGGAGGGATGGGCGTGCGGGAACTCGCTCATGACAGTGGTTCGACGAGCAGCGCGGTGCCCTTGCCGGCGACCCGGGTGAGCACCAGCGTGGACTCGGCGTCGCCACGCAGGGCGAGCCGCTTGCGCAGCTCGTCGGGGACGACGGACACGCCCCGCTTCTTGATCGTCAGCCGGCCGACGCCTCGCGCCCGCAGCGCCGCCTTGAGCGGCTTCTCGCGGTAGGGCACCTCCTCCAGCACCCGGTAGCCCCTGGCGAACGGTGTCCGGAGCTCCCGGACGGAGGTGACGTAGGCGATGTGCTCGTCGAGGAGGTGACCGGTCACCCCGGCGGCGACGGCCGTCACCAGGCCGGCCCGGATCACCGCCCCGTCGGGCTCGTAGAGGAAGGCCTCGACCGGTCCGACGCCCGCGCCCGGGTCGTCCTCGTCGGTCAGCGTGGCCAGGCCGCCGTCGCCGATCAGGGTGGCGCGGCGCCGGGTGGTGGCCAGCCGGGCGGACCACAGCACGGCCTCCTTGACCTCACGGTGGTCGCTGACCCACTCGGCCTCGACCTCGTCGGGCACGAGGCTGTGCGGGATGCCGGGCGCCAGCTTCACGCACGAGTCGCGGGCGAGCAGGGTCTGCACGAAGGACCACGGCGGCGTCCACTCGTCGACGTTGAAGGTGCGCCCGGACGTGGACCGGCGCGCCGGGTCGGCGTACGCCACGGAGAAGGGGGTGGTGTCGACGGTCGTCGCGTCGGCCACCGTGACGGCGCCGCCGAGGCCGAGCACCTGCAGGTTCGTCTCGGCCACGGCCACCCGGACCGGGTCGAGGTCGACCCCGGCCGCCGTCAGCCCGGCGCGCGCGAAGGCGACCAGGTCCCCGCCGATCCCGCAGCCGAGGTCGATCACCGTGGCGGCCCCGGAGGCGCTCACCCGCGCCGCGCGGTGGGTGGACACGGGCAGCCTGGTGGCCTGCTCGAGGCCGTCGGGCGTGAAGTACATCCGTGCGGCGAGCTCGCCGAACTTCGGCTCCGCGCGACGCCGCAGCTCGACCTGGGTGAGGGCCGCGGCGACCTGCCCCGAGGTCGCCGTACGCCGCAGCGCGGCCTGGGCCTGCAGGGTGTCCGCCCCGTCCGCGGTGACCTCGCCGGCCTGCCCGAGCAGCCGCTGACCGGGTTCGGTCAGGAGCCAGCGGAAGGAGTCGAGGTCCACGGCGTGGAGTCTGTCACCCGCCCGCGGGGCAGTCGTCATGCGACCGGGACGTGTCTCGATCTGAGAATCCAGGGGACCTGGGGCGGCCCCCTCTGGCACTCGTCTGGTGCGAGTGCTAGTTTTTCACCTGGCACTCTCCCGGTGAGTGTGCCAGCGCTTGTGAGGACGTACGACCCCCGCGACGGCGTACATCAGCACAGGCAGCAAACTTCGAAACATCCCAACGATTGTGTGGAAAGTGGAGGTCGGCACTGTGTCGGTCAACATCAAGCCCCTCGAGGACCGGATCGTCGTCAAGGCCCTGGAGGCCGAGCAGACGACGGCTTCAGGTCTGGTCATCCCGGACACCGCCAAGGAGAAGCCCCAGGAGGGCGAGGTCC
>JAOPYC010000159.1 GCA_025964795.1 Marmoricola sp. | reverse complement strand
TGGATGGCGCTGACCTGGCGGGCCCGACTACAACCAGGAGAGCGCGTCCTGGTGCTCGGCGGAGGAGGCGCCGTCGGGCAGACCGCGATCGGGGCCGCCCGCCTGCTGGGGGCCGGCCAGGTGGTGGCCGCGTGCCGTTCCCGGGACGCTGCGGACCGCGCGGCCGCGGCCGGGGCCGACGAGGTCGTCGTCCTCGGCGAGCAGCCCGACCTCGTGGCACAGCTGCTCGCGTCCTGCGCCGGGGAGGTGGACGTGGTGGTCGACCCCGTGTTCGGCGCGATCGCGGAGGCCGCCGTACACGTGCTGGCGCCCGGGGGCCGCCTGGTGAACCTCGGCAGCGCCGCGGGCGAGGAGGCGACGTTCTCCTCCGCGCTGGTGCGCAGCCGATCGCTGGAGGTCCTCGGCTACACCAACAACGCGCTGAGCGTCGAGCAGCGGCGCGCGGCCGTGGTCGCGATCGCCGGGCACGCCGCGGCCGGCCGGCTCGGCGTGGCCCGCGAGGTGCGCTCGCTCGAGGACATCGCGCAGGTGTGGGGGCGCCAGGCCTCCGGCGACTCCGCGGTTCGCTTCGTGCTCCGCCCAGGACGTCATACGAGCTCGTCGTCCTAGCAACCGGCTCGGATGACGTCCGGAGGGTCAGCGGGACGCCGCAGTCAGGCGGACAGCAGCAGGATGAGGGTCGCCACTACCGTGGCCACGATCAGCACCAGACCCGCGATGGCGGGGCCACCCGAGGCCGCGGCGGAGGCCGCCGTTCCCTGCTGCAGCTCCGCGGCCACCCGGCGGTAGCGCAACGTGCCGTAGGCGATCGCGACGGCACCGGCCACGATCAACAGGCCGCCGGCACTCAGGCTGGCGCCGGTCATCTGGCCGTCGTCGGCGAACCGGGCCACGGCCAGGCCCACCACCATCACGTTGGCCCCGGTCCGCATCCACGCCAGCTGGGTACGTTCGTTCGCCAGATGATCCCTGACCCCGCCGACCTCGTCTGGCAACAGACCCTCGCACTCTCGTCGCGCCCGAGCCCAGAGACTACGTCCCCGGGCGACCGCTGGGCATGACGAATCGCCGTGCGGTCACCCGATCACTGGGTGCGGGTCACGCCGGTCAGGCAGCGATCGAGATGGCGCCGTCGATGGCCTGCCGGACGGCCGGCGTCACCTCGGTGACTCCGTGCGCGTGCGCAGCGTGGGCGCCGACCTGCTCCATCAGCTGGCTGCGGTCGTTGCTCTCGAAGCGAGCAGTACAGCCGGGCATCACGTCGCCACATGCGAGCTTGAACGTCATCGTCTTCTCCAGGGTGAGCGGCGTCGGGTCACGCCTGCGAGGAAGCAGGACGACTACGTGGTACCCGCACCCACAGCACAGCGCTGTGTTCGTCCTGCTCGACACCGATCGTTCCTCCGTGCGCCACGGTCAGTGCACGCGCGAGGTACAAGCCGATCGTAACGCCGGTATCGTCATCATTAAGGTCAAACGGCTCAAAAAGGGCCTGCAGCACCTGCAGGTCGATGGGGTCGGCGTCCCGGACCACCCGCACCTCCACCCACGGCGAGACCGTGACGACCTCCAGCCGCACGGACCGGGGCTCAGGTCTTGACGCGCCGGCCAGCCAGAGGTCACGCAGCACGCGCGCGAACAGCTCGGGGTCGACCTCGAGCTCGACGGCACCGCCCTCCCCGCCGATCCCGTCGAGGCCCGGCAGGTCACGGCTGAGCTCCTCCACCGGGACGCGTCGCGGTGCGACGCGGAGCCGGCCCAGGGACGCGGCGGCGAGCAGCTCGACGTCGAGCGTGCGCTCGGCGAGGCGGGCCAGTGCCTCCTGGAGGCGGAGCACGGTCCGCTCGACCGCGCTGGGCGGCACCTCGTCCTCGACGAGCATGGCGACCCATCCCTGAGCCACCGCCAACGGTGTCCGCAGCTCGTGCGCGAAGGCTCCGAGGAACCGGTCACGCTGGTGCGCGGCCTCCGGGTCGGGCCGGTTGGTCACCTGCGCCGTGCCCGCGTCGACGAACGCCCGCACCCACCGGTCCAGCAGCTCGGGCTCGGTCGACCAGCGCCGTGCCACCTCGGCCGGGGATGCGCCGCCCAGCACCTGGAGGACCGCGGCGATCCTGGGATCGGAGGTCTCCTCGGCGCGAGCCACGCGTAGGCCTGGGAATCCGGCTGCCTGATCCTGGTCCATCCGCCCCCCGTCCGCTCGGCGAGCGCCTCGACAGCCTAGAACAGGAACCGTCCCGCTTTCCGGCATCTCGGCCATTCAAGGCGTACCGTGAGGGCCAGTGCCGATCGGCTGCGCCCCGCTGGGTGGCTCGCGCACGTCCAGCCCGCTCGGCCCTGCGGACCGCCTTCGCGTGTGCGGGGTCACGTGTGCTGAGGCCCGATCTCGGTCCTGGACCTGTCGCAGGACGACCGCTTCCCGGCGTTCCCCCGGGACGCGATGTCGGAGGGGCTGGTCAACCGCAACAGCGATTGCCGTTGATCAAGCGACGTCACGCGCGGTAGACGGTGACCTCGCTGGCCTTCACCGTGAAGACCACTCGGGTGCCCGGTGCGAGGTCGAGCTCCGCGACCGCCGCCGCGGTGACGTCGGCGCTCAGACCGGCCGTACGGACGCGGATCTGCTCGCCCACCGGCTCGAGCTCCGTGATGGTCACGTCGAGGACGTTGCGGGGGCTGCCCCCCGGGGGGCGGCGGTAGACCCCGACGGCACTGGGCCGGAACACCGCGACGGCCGGCTCGCCGTCGGGAACCGCCTCGTCCGCCAGGCCCTCGACACGCACGCCGTCCGGGCCTCGCACGCCGTCGCCGTCGCGGGTGCCGCGCACCATGTTGAGCCCGGCGATCCGCGCCGCGAACGGGCTGCGCGGGCGCCCGACCACCTGGGCCGTGGGCCCCTCCTCGACCACGCGACCGTCCTCGAGCACCACGATCCGGTCGGCCAGCAGCAGCGCGTCCAGGATGTCGTGCGTGACGATGACGGCCGCACGGCCGGCCAGCACCCGGCGCAGCATCTGGCGTACGGCGGGAGCGACGTCGATGTCCAGGGCGGACATGGGCTCGTCGAGGAGCAGCAGCCGGGGCTCGGCCGCGAGTGCTCGCGCCACCGCCACCCGCTGCGCCTGCCCGCCCGACAGCCGGCCCGGGTGGCGGCCGGCGTACTCCGACGCGCCGACCTCGTGCAGCCACCGCTCCCCGGCGGCACGGGCCTCCCGGCGGGAGCGACCCGAGCTGCGCGGGCCGAAGGCGACGTTGTCGAGGGCGGAGAGGTGCGGGAACAGCAGCGGCTCCTGGGCCAGCAGGGCCACGCCCCGGTCGTGCGGCGGCACCCAGACACCCGACCTACCCGCTCCCCCGACGTCGAAGAGCACCCGACCGTCCAGGGTGGCCGAGCCGCTGTCCGGTCGCAGCAGCCCGGCGATCACCGAGAGGGCCGTGGACTTGCCCGAGCCGTTCTGCCCGAGCACGGCGACCACCTCGCCCTCCCCGACGCGCAGCGCGACGTCGAAGCGGCGCTCGGCCACGGTGGCCCGGACCTCGAGGCTCACGGGGTGGCCCGCGTCCGCGCGAGGCCGATGACGACGACCGCGACCACGACGAGCACCAGCGACAGCGCGACCGCGGCGTCGGCGTCGGTCTCCCGTTGCAGGTAGATCTCCAGCGGCAGCGTCCGGGTGACGCCCTGCAGGCTGCCGGCGAAGGTGATCGTGGCCCCGAACTCACCCAGCGCCCTGGCGAAGGAGAGCACGGCGCCCGAGGCGAGACCGGGCAGGACGAGCGGCAGCGTGACCCTCCGGAACACCGTCGTCGGCCTCGCCCCCAGGGTGGCGGCAACCGCCTCGTAGCGGCCTCCCGCCGTACGCAGGGCGCCCTCGAGGCTGACCACGAGGAACGGCAGCGCCACGAAGGTCTGGGCCATCACCACGGCCGTGGTCGAGAAGGCGATCTGCAGGCCGAGCACGTCCACGGTGTGGCCGAGCAGGCCGCGGCGGCCGAAGGTGTAGAGCAGCGCGATGCCGCCCACGACCGGCGGCAGCACCAGCGGCAGCAGCACCAGGGAGCGCAGCAGCTGCTGGCCCGGGAAGCTGGTCCGGGCCAGAACCAGGGCCATCGGCACGCCGAGCACCACGCACAGGAGCGTGGCCGCGGCCGAGGTCCGCAGGCTGAGCAGCAGGGCGTCGACCGATGAGTCAGAGCTGATCAGCCCGAGGAAGTCGCCCCACCGGACGCGGTCGAGCATGGCCAGGAGCGGAAGCACCACGAACAGCGCCCCCACCGCGGCGGGCACGAACACCCAGCGCGGCAGTCCGACGTGCCGGGTTGCTCGGGCCATGCGCCGAACCCTAGGGCTTGGCGAACCCGGCGTCGGCCAGGACCTGCTGGCCGGTCGACCCGGTCACCAGGTCCACGAACTGCTTTCCGAGATCTGCGTGCTTTCCGCCCGAGAGCGTGGCGATGGGGTAGGTGTTCACGGCCGAGGTCGTCTCCGGGAAGGTGATCCCCTTCACCTTGTCCCCCGCCGCCTTCACGTCGGTGACGTAGACCAGGCCCGCATCGGCCTCGCCGCTCGTGACCTTGCCGAGCACGTCGGTCACGGACTGCTCCTCGCTGACCGGCTTGATGGTCACCTTGGACGCGGCCTCCACCTTCTGGGCCGCGGCCCCGCACGGGACCTCGGCGGCGCACACGACGACCTTGGTGCCGGGCTTGGCGAGGTCCTGCAGGGAGGTCACCCCGGCCGGGTTGTCCGGGGGTACGGCGATCTCCAGCGTGTTGGTGGCGAAGTCGACCGGGTCGCCCTTGGTCAGGTCGTCGCCGGTCGCCTTGTCCATGTTGGCGGTGTCGGCCGAGGCGAAGACGTCCGCCGGCGCACCCTGCTGGATCTGGGCGACCAGGTCGGAGGACCCGGCGAAGCTGAACTTCACGGTGACGCCCTGGTGCTCGGCCTCGAACTTCTTGCCGAGCTCGGTGAACGTCCCGGTCAGCGAGGCTGCAGCGAAGACCGTGAGGGTCTGGTCCTTGCTGCCGCTCGAGGCCTTGTCGCTCGAGTCGTCGGACCCGCAGGCCGCACTCGCTGCCAGCAGGGCGACGACGGCCGCCGCTCCGATCCACCGCTTCATGGAATTCCTCTCGCCATGCACTGATCCGCATCTGCGGAACATGCTTGACCCTAGGCCAGCAACATCGGCGTTGTCTGCCCCAGGGTCCGCGAACCGCGGATCATCTGTATTCGACTCACGTCGTCAACCTCTCCGGCGACGCGGCGGGCACGAGGCCGAAATCACCGCCGGCTGGCTAGCGTTCTTGCGTGACCACCCTGATCTCGCCGGACGAGCTGCGTGCCCTGATCACCGCCGCCGCGGCGTCGCCCGTGGTCCTGGACGTGCGGTGGAAGCTCGGCGGCGCTCCTGGTCACGGGGAGTACCTCACCGGCCACGTGCCCGGGGCCGTCTACGTCGACCTCGACACCGAGCTGGCCCGCCACGGCAAGCCGCAGGACGGCCGGCACCCGCTTCCCGACCGCCATTCGCTACAGGCCTCGGCGCGTCGCTGGGGGCTCCACGACGGCTCCCCGGTCGTGGTCTACGACGCCGACGGCAACCTCGGCGCCGCCCGGGCCTGGTGGCTGCTGCGCTGGGCCGGCGTGAACGACGTACGCATCCTCGACGGCGGCCTTCCTGCCTGGGTCGAGGCCGGCGGTGAGCTGTCGCTCGACGACGTGGTGCCCGAGGAGGGCGACGTCACCCTCGAGCCGGGCGCCTTGCCGACCCTCGCCCTGGAGGACGTGGCCGACTTCGCCCGCTCCGGCGTGCTCCTCGATGCCCGGGCGCACGAGCGCTACCGCGGCGAGACCGAGCCCATCGACCCGAAGGCCGGGCATGTCCCTGGGGCGGTCAGCGCGCCCACGAGCGCCAACCTCGGCCCCGACGGACGGTTCCTCCCGGCTGAAGCCCTGCGTAAGCGCTTCGAGGCGGTCGGGGTGAGCGACGACGCTCACGTCGGCGTCTACTGTGGCTCCGGCGTCACCGCCGCGCACGAGATCGCGGCCCTGAGCGTCGCCGGCTTCGACGCCGCGCTCTTCCCCGGCTCGTGGTCCCAGTGGTGCAACCACGACCTTCCCGTCGCGACCGGCCCCGAGGCCTGAGCGTCCCCGAGAGCCCGCCTACCATGGGTCAGTAGGCAGACGTCAGACCGAAAGGCCCCCGTGATCGCAGGCAGGTACTCGCTCGAGCGCGAGATCGGTCGGGGCGGCAGCGGCATCGTGTGGCTCGGCCGCGACGAGGTCCTCGGGCGACAGGTGGCGCTGAAGCGGATCGGGCTGCTGCCCGGCGCCGACCGCACCGACCTCGCCCGGGCCGAGCGCGAGGCCCGGCTGAGCGCCCGTCTCAACCACCGGCACGTGGTGGCCGTGTTCGACGTGGTGGTGGACGGGGACTCCGACGCCCGCTGGCTGGTGATGGAGTACGTCGACGGCCTGCACCTGGGGCAGCTCGTCCGGATGGAGGGCCCACTGACGCCCGACGAGGCGGCGCCGCTGCTGTGGCAGGCCGCGGACGCGCTGGTCGCCGCGCACGCGGCCGGCATCGTGCACCGTGATGTGAAGCCGTCCAACATCCTGGTCGACCGCCACCGGCAGGTGAAGCTCACCGACTTCGGCATCGCCCGGATCACGACCGACGCGACCCTGACCCAGACCGGCATGGTCACCGGGTCGCCGGCCTACCTCGCCCCCGAGATCGCGACCGGTACCCGGGGTGACGAGGCCGCCGACGTGTGGTCGCTCGGAGCCACCGCCTTCCACGTGCTCGCTGGCCGTCCGCCCTACGAGGTCGGGGAGCACGTGCTCAGCGCGCTCTACCGCATCGTCAACGAGGAGCCACCCCGGCTGGAGGGCGCGGGCTGGATGTCGCCGCTGCTCGAGGGCACGATGATGCGGGACCCCGACCGGCGGTGGACGATGACGCAGGTCCGCGACTTCCTCGCCGATCCCCGGCACGCAACCCCGGACACGACCGGCACCCGGCCGCTCGCCACGGTGGCACCCGCTGCCCGGCCCACTGTCCAGCCCCCTGCCCAGCCCCCTGCCCAGCCACCGGCCCAGCCACCGGTCCAGCCACCGCCCCGGACCCTGGCGCCGACGCCGCCTCCCGTGGACTTCCCCGCGGGTCGCAGCCGCTCGTGGCTGCTGTTCGTCGTCCTCGGCCTCCTGCTCGTCCTCGTGCTGGCGGCAGGCATCTACGCCGCGTTCTCCGGTAGCGACCCGAAGCAGGGCACCGCGTCGGGCCCCAGCACGACCCCCAGTGCCAAGCCGAGTGCCACGCCCAGCCCGTCGAAGAAGGCGGCCGAGCCCACGGCCGCGGGCATCGAGGCGTTCATCCGCAGCTACGTCGCCGCGGTGTCGGACGACCCGGCGAAGTCCTGGCAGATGCTGACGCCGAAGTTCCAGGTGGAGAGCGGCGGCTTCGACACCTACGACCGGTTCTGGCGCAACGCCACCAACGGCCGGGTGCTGAGCATCTCCGCCAACCCGGACAACCTCAGCGTGAGCTACCAGGTGCACTTCGACAACTTCGACAACGGACCCGGCCCGACGGTGCTCGACCTGACCTTCGACCACGGCCGCTACCTGATCGACGGCGAGCGGACGCAGGGGTTCACCCCGGCGAGCTGAGTCAGACGCCGGGCACGATCCGCAGGTCCCGCACCGCGCCGCCGTCGAGGGCGGCCAGGGCTTCCTGGTAGGCGGGGCTGTCGTGCGCGGTCGTGGCCGCCTCGACCGAGTCGAACTCGATGAGGACGGTGCGGGTCTGCTCCCCCGCCTCGTAGGCCTGGGCGGCCACGGCCCGAGCGATGAACGTGCCGCCCGCCGCCTGCAGGGCCGGGCCCGCGAGCTCGGCGTACGCCGCGAGCTTGTCCTCGTCGAGGATCTCCTTGTAGATGCTGATCCAGTAGGCAGTCATGTCCCCATCCTGCCCCCCCGTCAGCCCGATCCCGTCAGCCGCGTCCGCTCAGCCACCTCCGGCGGCACGGGCGACCGCCGCCAGACCGAGATAGCTCAGGTCGCGCAGATGGCGGTCCAGCCACGCGTCGGCGTAGGGCCACCGGGAGGTCTTCACCACGACCACGTCGAGGTCGCGGTCGACGTAGGTGAACTGGCCACGGCTGCCGTCCGCGGTGGCCCGTCGGCCGGTCCGGTCGGTCGGCCACCAGTGGTAGCCGAACCCCGCATGGGTGGTGATGGTGCTCGGCAGCCGACCGGGCTCGGTGAAGGCGTACGCCGCCCGGGTGCTCCGCTCCACCCAGTCCTGGTCGAGCAGGCGCGTGCCGGCAACCGTGCCGTCGAGCTGGAGCAACCCGATCCGGGCCCAGTCGCGGGCCGTCGCGGCCAGGCTGCCGCCGGCCATGCACACCCCGGCCGAGTCGGTGCCCACGAAGGCGTCCGAGGTGCAGCCGAGGGGGCGCCACAGCTCGCCCAGCGCCACGTCGTACGGCGCACCGGTCGCTCGCTCACGCACCCAGTCGAGGACCTGGGAGTCGGCGGTGCAGTACTCGTAGCGGGTGCCCGGCGACGCCCGCGGGCCGACCTCGCCGAGCAGGACACGTGACTCACCACCGCCCCCACCGAAGCAGGCCACCAGGCGACTGGCCAGGCTCGCCGGGTCGCGGTGGTCCTCCACCCAGTCGACACCGGTCGTCATGGTGAGCAGGTCGTGCACCGTGCAGGTCGCGTAGCCCCCACGCGCGAGCTCGGGCACGTGCTCGCTCACCCGATCGGTGAGGCTCAGCGCGCCGGACCGGACGCCGATCCCCACCAGGTGGGCCAGGGCCGACTTGGTCATCGAGGCGCCCAGGAACACCTCGCGCGGACCCAGGCCCTCGGCGTACCACTCGTGGACGACCCGGCCCCGGACCAGCACCACCAGGGAGGTGCCGTGGGTGACGGCGTTCCACTCCTCGAGGGTGAACATCCGGCCGGCGCCGGCGAGGTCGACCGCCAGCTCGCCGGACTCCCCGGGGAGCTCGTCGGCGGCACCGGCCGGGACGTTCCGGAAGGCACGTCCGAGCGTGGCTCCGCGACCGTCCTGCGGGTTGACGAGCTCGAGGGAGGCCAGCCCCGAGGAGCCGTCGGCCATCAGTCGATGCGCGGGCTGTTCGCCAGGAGTCGCTGGGTGTACTCCTCCTTGGGCGAGTCCATCACCTCGACCACCGAGCCGGCCTCGACCACGCGTCCGGCGTTGAGGATCTGCACCCGGTCGGCGATGGAGCGCACCAGCGCGAGGTTGTGGGTCACGAACAGCATGCTGATGCCGCGCGAGACGCGCAGCGACTCCAGCAGGGAGACGATCGAGCCCTGCACCGAGACGTCGAGCGCGGAGGTGATCTCGTCGCAGACCAGCACGTCGGGCTCGGCCGCCAGCGCCCGCGCGATGGCCACGCGCTGGCGCTCACCACCGGAGAGCCGGCTCGCCTGGTACTTCAGCACGGCGGGGCCGAGCGCGACCTGGTCGAGCAGCTCGACGACCCGGTCGGTCGCCTCCCTGCCGGAGGCGATCCCGAACAGCTCCATCGGTCGCTTGACGATCTGCTCGATGGTCAACCGGGGGTTCAGCGAGAGGTAGGGGTTCTGGAAGATGTACTGGATCCGCTTGCGGTCCGAGGCGCTGCGCTTGCGCGAACCGTGCCCGAGGCCGGTGCCCTCGAAGTCGATCGCACCGGTCCACTCCTTGTGCAGCCCGCCGACGCAGCGGGAGATCGTGGTCTTGCCGGAGCCCGACTCCCCCACCAGCGCGACGACCTCGGCCCTGCCGAGGTCGAAGGTGACGTCGAAGACCACCTGCTTGTGGCCGTAGAAGACACCGAGGTCCTCGATGCTCAAGATGATGTCTCGGGCCTTGTTGGGGTCGGTGTCGGGCACGGTGCCGCGGGAGATGTCCCAGGTGCCGATGTCACCGACGCGGATGCAGCGGACCTCGTGGTCCGGGGCGACCTCACGCAGCTCCGGGACGTGGGTCCGGCACTCGTCGATGACGAACTCGCAGCGGTCGTTGAACCGGCAGCCGCCGGGACGGGCACCGGGGGCCGGCGTACGGCCGGGGATCCCGCTGAGGGCACGGGCCTGGCTCAGGTGCGGGATCGAGTCGAGCAGCGCCCGCGTGTAGGGGTGCGAGGGCGAGGCGAAGATCTCGTCGCGCTCGCCCAGCTCGGCGATCTGGCCGGCGTACATCACGGCGACGCGGTCGGCGATGTTGGCGATCACCGCGAGGTCATGGGTCACGTAGAGGGCGGCGACCCCGTAGGTGCGGCACAGCTCGCTCATCGTCTTGAGCACCATGCCCTGGGTGGTGACGTCGAGTCCGGTCGTCGGCTCGTCGAGCACCAGCACCTTGGGCTTGGGCAGGAAGGCCATCGCCAGCGCGACCCGCTGGACCTGGCCGCCGGAGAGCTGGTGGGCGTAGCGGCGCAGGAACTCGTCGTCGTTGGGCAGCCCGACCTCGGCCAGCCCGTCGCGTGCGCCCTGGAGCCGCGTCTCGCTGGTGCCGAGGCCGCGGAGCTCCATCAGCTCGACGATCTGCCGGCCGATCCGGATGCTGGGGTTCAGCGCGGAGGCGGGGTCCTGGGGGACGTAGGCGATCTCCTCGCCGCGCAGCTGGCGCACCTGCTGCCACGGCAGCCCGAGCACGTCCTTGTCCTCGAACATGACCTTGCCGCGCTCGATCAGCGCACCGGCGCGGGTGTAGCCGAGCAGCGAGGTGCCGACGGTGGTCTTGCCGCTGCCGGACTCCCCCACCAGGCCGACGATCTCGCCGGGTCGCAGGACGAGGTCGATGTCATCGACCACGTCCACGTTGTCGCGACCGGTGAGCACGATCCGGAGGTCCTCGATGGCGATGCCGCGGGTCGTGCGAGCCGGGCTCTGGTCGGTCGGCGTGCTCATGAGTCGCCACCTCCTCGCTGCGAGAACTGCGCGATGCCGTCCGCCATCAGGTTCGTGCCGATGGTGAACAGGCCGATGATGAACACGGGGGCCAGGACGGCCCAGGGCTGGGTGGAGAGCGCCAGCCGGGTCTCGTTGATCATCTGCCCCCAGTTGGCGGCGTTCGGGTCGGTGGAGAACCCGAGGAACCC
>JAOPYC010000152.1 GCA_025964795.1 Marmoricola sp. | reverse complement strand
CAGTTGTCGACGTAGTAGAGGTCGAGCCGGATGGCTTCGGACCAGGAGAGATCCGAGCGGCCGGACACTTGCCAAAGGCCAGTCATTCCGGGACGGACGCGGAGTCGACGAGCCATGGCGTCGTCATACTGCGCCACTTCATGTTTTAGCGGCGGTCGCGGCCCAACAAGGCTCATGTCCCCGGTGAGGACGTTGAAGAGTTGGGGCAGTTCATCCAGGGAGAGGCGACGCAACCAAATGCCCGGCTTGGTGACCCGCGGGTCGTTCTCCATCTTAAAGAGGCCGCCCTCGTGACCCTGCTGCTTGTGCAGCTGTGTCAGGAGTTCCTCCGCGTTAGTGACCATGGTCCGGAACTTCCAAAGCCGAAACGTCGTCCCGTCGCGGCCTATGCGCGTCTGCCGGAACATTATGGGCCCGCGGTCGTGCAACCAGACTTGCAGGGCCGCGAAGCCAAAGATCGGAGCGAACAGAATGAGAAGTGCCATGGTCGCGAGGACGTCAAACGTGCGCTTTGCCCGGCGCCCTGCATCCTGCGAGCGTGGCTTCTCTAAGTGGATGAGTGGGACGCCCCCCACGGGCCGCATGCTCATACGCTCTCGCGACACGTCGCTCACGCTGGGCGCGATGACGACAGCAATCTCTTCGTGCTCCAGGTCCCAAGCGAGGCGACGCATTTCTGTGGACGAGGTGAAGGCACCGCCGGCAAGGAACACCACGTCGGTCTGTGCCGCCACTGCTAGTGCCGCAATGGAGCGCGTTGATCCGAGCAGCGGAATGCCGGAGGGGGTCGAAACGCGGTCCCCGGGGGTGGGAACGATCGCCCCGACGACGTGGTACCCGAGCCACTTCTCACGACTGAGCACACTGGCAATTTCGTCGACGTGGCCAACGTCCCCGGCGATCACGACACGATGTTGAAGTGAACCGCGGATGCGCGCCCGGTGGATTCCGCGGCGCAGAAGTAGTCGGCCACTGACAAGCGCCGGAATGCCGATCATGAAGGCCAGCACGAAGAATCCACGAGAGAGTGGGACTTGCAGCAGGAAACAGCTGATCCCCACGGCGGCGCCGGTGATGAGAGAGGCATTGACGACGCGCTTGTACTCCTCCAGACCAGCGCCAAACACCTGGTGCCGGTATCCACCGAGCAGGTAGATCACGGCAACCCAGCCGAGGATCATGACGGGGCCGAGGACGGTGAGACTGTTCGCCATACCGGTCGTGCTCACTTCGAGCGGGAAATGAAGCGCTGCTCGGCCTTGGATGGCGGCGACGACGCTGACGGTGATCGAGACCAGGTCTGCGCCGAACGCGACCGTCGGGATGTACCGCCGGCCAAGTCGTGGTAACGCGTCGACGCGCGTTCGCTGAGCGACAGTGGTCGCCATTGTGGAATCCCCCGTTTTAGCGATTTTTCCTGATCGTAGGAAGTGCTGCATACCTTATTTACGACTGGGCGATTCGATGGTTACGAGTGTCCACCATGAGATACTCGGTCTAGTCCGCTTTGGCGGGTATGAGTGATGCGCAGCAGTGGTCCTGGCTCCAGATTGGTCCGATAGGCACGAATAGCGGCATATTGCTGGTGGACTTGTGTGTTCACGGTCGTCGGCCGCATCCCTATACGCGTGCAATTCAGGTTCGCGCAACTTCCACGACACGTATCTGTAGGTGCTGCCGGTGAACCCCGGTCGAGGACTCGCGGGCGCGTGGTGCCGGTGCCCCCAAGTAGGTCAGAATCACACCGTGCCCACCACCAGCCAATGGATCACGTTCCTCGTAGCGTCGATCCTTTTCATCCAGGTCCCCGGCCCGAGTCTCCTGTTCACGATCGGCCGCGCGCTGACGGTGGGGCGGCGGGACGCACTGCTTTCGGTCGCCGGCAACGGGATCGGTGTCGTCTTCCAGGTGGTGCTGATCGCGGTGGGGCTGGACGCGGTCGTGACCGCCAGCTCTGCGGCGTACGCCGTGGTGAAGGTGGTCGGGGCCACCTATGTCATCTGGCTGGGCATCCAGGCGATCCGGCATCGGGCTGACGCCCGGGCGGCGATGGGGGCGCCCCAGCCCGCCGGCGGTCGGGGGAAGTCGCTGCGGACCGGCTTCGTCGTGGGCGTGACCAACCCGAAGACGCTGGTGTTCTTCGTGGCGTTCCTGCCGCAGTTCGTCAGCGCCGGGTCCCGTCACGTCGGCCTCCAGATGATGATGCTCGGCGCCGTCTTCGGCGTGATGGCCATCTGCTCGGACAGCATCTGGGCGCTGGGAGCCTCCAAGGCGCGAGACTGGTTCGCCCGCAAGCCCGACCGGCTGGACCGGCTCGGGGTGACCGGCGGCGTGATGATGGTCGGCCTGGGCGCCACCATGCTCACCCAGGAATGATTTCCGGGCGACGGCACGTCAACCACCGGTTGCTCGGCGGCGTGGGGCGTTTGGCCTATAAAGTGCGGCCATGAGTCTCGAATCTGAGGACCGTCCCTGGGGCGCCTGGCACGTCATCGACGTCGAAGAGGGCTTCAAGATCAAGCGGATCCACGTGAAGCCGGGCAACCGGCTGTCGCTGCAGAGCCACGTGCACCGCTCTGAGCACTGGGTGGTCATCCAGGGGGAGGCGACCTGCGAGGTCGACGGGGTCGAGTCGATCGTGAAGCACGGCGAGTCGATCGACGTACCTCTCGGGGCCAAGCACCGGTTGGGCAACCAGGGATCCGTGGAGCTGGTCATCGTTGAGGTGCAGCTCGGCAACTACACCGGCGAGGACGACATCAGCCGGTTCGAGGACGACTACGGCCGCAGCGGCTGAACTCGCCCAAATATTTCGGACTTCCATGTCTCGGAGTGCCGATCAGCGTACGTTGATCGGACTACAAGGCATGAACCGGGCGAAACTAGCCACCAGTTCTCTCCGCCACCTGTCGGGTGGACGGTTCTCTCTCAGACCAGTCGGGGGTCTCAGTGGATCACGTCGTGTCCAGGGTGCGGTCCGTGCGGACGTCCGTGCTGGCGAGCTATGACTTCGCCGCCTGGGTGGTCAGCTTCGTCTTCATGTCGACGTTGCAGTATCTCGTCGGCTACAGCGAGGCAGGGGACATCGGTCCGGCCGCCCTGCTCGGAGTGGGCTGTGGCGTCGTCTTCGTCGCGCTCGGCCTGCCGATGCACCTCCACCAGGGACGTTCGCCGATCGGGTCGTTCCCCGACGCCGTGATGACCAGCCTGGTGGGCGGGTTCGTCGCCCTGGGAGCGCTGGTCCTGAACTTCGCGATCGGTACGCCGGTCCGCATCTCCGTCGCCGTGACGGCTCCCATGTGCGCCTTCGTGCTGGTCCTGGGCGCGCGAGCCGGTTATCGACTCCTGCGTGAGTGGGCCTACGGCCGGGTTCCCGGGAAACGTGTCGACCGCGAGCCGGTGATGATCATCGGTGCCGGTGACGGCGCCTCGCAGCTCGTCTCGGCGATGCTGCGCGATCCGTCCTGCCCCTGGCAGCCGGTCGCCCTGGTCGATGACGACCCCTACAAGCGGCACCGACGACTCAGTGGCGTTCCCGTCGTCGGTGAGGCGCGGGAGTTCGTGGCGGCAGCCGCGAAGTACGGCGCCCGTACGGCGATCATGGCGGTTCCCAGCGCGTCCACCGACCTGATCCGCGAGTTCAACAGGCTGGCCAACCTCGCCGAGATCGACCTCAAGGTCGTCCCGAGCGTGAACAACCTCAGCAACCCCGCCCAGGTGCAGATCGAGGACGTGCGCGACATCGACGTCACCGACTTCCTGGGTCGCAACCCCATCGACACCGACGTGGACGCGATCGCCAGCTACCTCACCGGCAAGCGGGTCCTCGTCACCGGCGCCGGTGGATCGATCGGGTCGGAGCTGTGCCGCCAGATCGCCAAGTTCGGTCCGGCGGAGCTGATCATGCTCGACCGGGACGAGTCCGCCCTGCACGCCGTACAGCTCTCCATCCACGGGCGGGCGCTGCTCAACTCCAACGAGACCGAGCTGGGCGACATCCGCGACGAGCGCTACGTGCGCGAGATGTTCGACCGGCGCTCGCCCGACGTCGTCTTCCACGCCGCGGCTCTCAAGCACCTGCCCTTGCTGGAGACCTCGCCGGGTGAGGCGGTCAAGACGAACGTCTGGGGCACCCAGAACGTCCTCGAGGCGGCCAGCGCAGCCGGGGTCGAGCGGTTCGTCAACATCTCTACCGACAAGGCGGCCAATCCCTGCAGCGCCCTCGGCTACACCAAGCGACTGGCCGAGGGCCTGACGGCCGCGGCGGCTCGCGAGGCAGACGGCGCCTTCATGAGCGTGCGCTTCGGCAACGTCCTCGGCAGTCGCGGCTCCGTGCTGACCACGTTCACGGCCCAGATCGCCCAGGGTGGACCGGTCACGGTCACCGACCCGCGGGTGACGCGCTACTTCATGACGATCCGTGAGGCCGTCCAGCTGGTCATCCAGGCGGGTGCGCTCGGCAGCAACGGCGATGTCCTGGTCCTCGACATGGGTGAGCCCATCGCGATCCAGGCGGTGGCCGAGCAGCTCATCGACCTGGCCGGCAAGCCGGTCGAGATCGTCTACACGGGCCTGCGTCACGGCGAGAAGATGCACGAGGAGCTCTTCGGGAGCGACGAGCAGGACCTGCGTCCGGAGCACCCGCTGATCTCGCACGCGCCGGTGCCGGAGTACGCGCCGCCCCTGGCGCTGCTCCTGGACCCCTACCGGCCGGCGACCGCGGTCATCGGCACCTTGGCCGACGCCTGCCTGGACATGGCGAGCCAGAGTGTCACTGGCTCGATGAGCGCCGGGCTCGCCCGGCGGGACCTGCACACGGTCTCCGCCCTGCGCCGGCGTTCCTAGCGCCTCCGGCCGGCCTCGACCTGACGGGGACCGCTAGGACTGAGACGGCTGCTCGGCCCGGACCTCGGCAGCTGCGTGCCGGCGCTGCTTGCGGGTCAGCTTCCGGCCTCCGCTGGTGCCGGGCTCGTCGGGCGCGTAGCCGTAGCCATACCCGTAGCCGTATCCGTAGCCACCACCCCCGGAGCGCCGGACGTGGATCATGTTGAAGATGACGCCCAGAGGGGCCGACCCGACAGAGGCCAGTCGATTGACGGCGCCGGTGAGCTGGTCCTTCGTGGTCTCGCCGTGGCGGACGACCAGCACCGCTCCGTCAGTCTGCGACGCCATCACGGCAGCGTCAGTGACAGGCAGCAGTGGGGGAGCGTCGATCACGGTGACGTCGTAGCGGCGCCGTGCTTCGTCCAGCAGGTCGCGCATGGCCTGGGACTGCAACAGCTCGGCGGGGTTGGGTGGGAGGCGCCCGGCGGTGAGTACGTCGAGACCCGACGGCGCGTGTGTCTGGATGCTGTCCTCGAGCTTCCCCAGGCCCACGAGCGCCGTGGTCAACCCGACAGTCGGCTCCAGGTTGAGCAGCTTCGCCACCTGCGGTCGGCGCAGGTCGCCGTCGATGAGCAAGACGCTCTGCCCGGCACTGGCCATCGCGATGGCCGCGTTGATGGACGTGGTCGACTTGCCCTCGTTGGGGACGGAGCTGGTCACGACGAACGCCTTGTTGGCGTGGTCGACATCGATGAAGGAGAGGTTGGTGCGCAGCACCCGGAACGCTTCGGCCCGCGGGGCGTGCGAAGGAAGCGTGGAGATCAGGGGGCGCTCGTGGACGTCGTTGTCATAGGCGAGAGCGGCCAGCATCGGGGTCTCCGCCAGGGCGGGGACGTCCTCGATGCGCTTGACCGAGACGTCGAGGATCTCCCGCAGGACCGCCAGTCCGAAGCCGAGCAGAAGGCCGAGGATGAGACCGAGGCCGAGGTTGCGCACGGGCTTCGGGGAAACCGGTGACTCCGGCAGACGTGGCGAATCCACGACCGTGGCCTTAAGTAGGGGCACGTTGCTCCCAGGCGGGGTCTCGAGCTCGCCGACAAACT
>JAOPYC010000115.1 GCA_025964795.1 Marmoricola sp. | reverse complement strand
GATGTGCAGGTGAGAAACTCGCGCTTCGGGGGAGAAGTTTCGTGCCAGGAGCAGGAGTTTCACCGCCCAGGCGGTGAAACTCACCCGTCACGCGCCTCAGTGCGAGCCGTGCTCCTTCGCCCGCTTGAACGAGTTGTGCACCTCGGCCTCGGCCTCGGTCCGGCCGACCCACTCCGCACACTCGACGGACTTGCCGGGCTCCAGGTCCTTGTAGACCTCGAAGAAGTGCTGGATCTCGAGCCGGTCGAACTTCGAGACGTGGTTGATGTCGCGCAGGTGCTCCAGGCGCGGGTCGGCCGCGGGGACGCAGAGGACCTTGTCGTCGCCGCCGGCCTCGTCGGTCATCCGGAACATGCCGATCGCGCGGCAGCGGATCAGGCAGCCGGGGAAGGTCGGCTGCTGCAGGATCACGAGGGCGTCCAGCGGGTCGCCGTCCTGGCCGAGGGTCTCCTCGATGAAGCCGTAGTCGGCCGGGTAGGCGGTCGACGTGAACAGCGTGCGGTCCAAGCGGAGGCGTCCCGACTCGTGGTCGACCTCGTACTTGTTGCGCTCGCCCTTCGGGATCTCCACCAGTACGTCGAACTCCACAGAACTTCCTTCCACCGGAGACGTGCACGCCCGTCCGTGGGCGCCACAGGGGCTAGTCTCGCGCACAATCGACCGGAACGGCACCTCGAAGGGAGCCTGAGGCAACTTGGGTGAGAAACGCCACTGGCTGGTGCGATTCTCCGCGGAGATCGTGGTGCTGGTGCTGCTGGCGACCGCCTTCGCGAGCTATCGCTTCGACCTCGGGGAGCGCTGGTTCGGATGGCGCGCCGCCGACCCGACGACGAACCCGTCGGCGGTGCTCCCGCCGGAGGGCCTGAAGCTGCCCACGGTGAGCCTCGTTCCGGCGGTCGCCCGACCCGGCCAGGACGTGGCCCCCGACCCGGCGCGCGTCGCGGCCGTCATCCAGCCGCTGCTGCGCAAGAAGGTGCTCGGGCGCCACTTCGGCGCCATCGTCACCGACCTGGAGACCGGGCGCACGGTCTTCCGGCAGGGAGCGCCGACGGTCACTCCGGCCTCCACCACGAAGCTGGTCACCAGCACCGCGGCGCTCGACGTGCTCGGCCCGATGGCCCGCTTCCGTACGTCGGTCCAGTGGGTGCCCACCACCCGGCAGCTCGTCCTGGTCGGCGGCGGCGACCCGTTCCTGTCCAGCACCCCGCGCAAGGCCCGCTCCAGCTATCCGCTCCGCGCCGACCTGCAGACCCTCGCCGCCCAGGTGGTGCGCAAGCTCCGGACCCTGAAGGTGGGCCGCGTGCGGCTCGCCTTCGACGACTCCTACTTCAGCGGCCCCGCGGTCAACCCCGCCTGGCCGGACACCTACATCCCCGAGGGCGTGGTGCCGCCGATCAGCGCGCTCTGGGTCGACGAGGGGGTGGCGCCCGGTCGCTACAGCTTCCTCGGCGACCCGGCCGCGGGCGCCGCGCAGGCCTTCCGGGCGGCCCTGCGCGGCCAGGGGCTCAAGGTCGGCCCCCAGGTCGCCCGCGCCCAGGCCCCCGAGGGCTCGCTCGACGTCGGCTCGGTCTCCAGCGCCCCGCTCGGCGAGATCGTGGAGCGCACCCTCGAGGTCAGCGACAACCAGGCCGCGGAGGTGCTGGCCCGCCACGTCGGCCTGGCCGAGCGCCAGGAGGGCTCGTTCGTGGCCGGCGCGGCCTCGGTCCTCGACGTCGTACGACGGCTCGGCGTACCCGTCACCGGCGACCAGCTGTACGACGGCAGTGGCCTCTCCCGCAACGACCGCCTCAGCCCGGAGACCCTGGCCGGCGTGCTGCGGGTCGCCTCCAGCCCGGAGCACCCGGGCCTGCGCCAGGTGTTCACCGGCCTGCCCGTGGCGGGGTTCACCGGCTCGCTGCAGTACCGCTTCGACAAGGGCCCGGCCGCCGGTCGCGGACGCGTGCGGGCCAAGACCGGGACGCTCACCGGGGTGCACGGCCTGGCCGGCGTGGCCGACGACGTCAGCGGCAGCCGGATGGCCTTCGTGCTCGTCGCGGACCAGGTCGCCCCCCTGAAGAACCTGGAGGCCCAGACCCTGATCGACCGGATCGCGGGCGCGCTGGGCGCGTGCAGGTGCGGCGTAGGGTCGACGTCATGAGCGCCTCGGACAGACCTGCCCGACCGGGAATGATCGACTGGGACCTCGCCGTCAGGGTGGGGTCCCGGCTCGTTGGTGAGGGTCCGGTGGTGACCCGCCCCGAGGCCGTCGAGGCCGTCGAGGAGCTGCGCGCCGGTGCCGAGCGCTCGACGCCACTGGTCCGGGAGTACACCGGCCTGGTCGCCAGCGACCGCACCGCCCCCGTCCTGGTCGTCGACCGTCCCGGCTGGGTGCAGGCCAACGCCGACGGCTTCGCCTCGATCATCTCGCCCCTGATCACCAAGCTGCAGGAGAAGAAGGGCCCGCCCTCCCCGCTGACCGAGGCGATCGGCTCGCGGATCACCGGCGTCGAGCTCGGCGCCATGCTCGGCTTCCTCGGCTCCAAGGTGCTCGGCCAGTTCGACCCCTTCCACGACAAGCCCGGCGAGCAGGGCCGGCTGCTGCTCGTCGCGCCCAACATCGTGCACACCGAGCGTGAGATCGACGCCGACTCGCACGACTTCCGGCTGTGGGTGTGCCTCCACGAGGAGACGCACCGGGTCCAGTTCACCGCCGTCCCGTGGATGACCGACCACCTGCGCTCCGAGATGGGCAACATCATCGGCGCCGTGCAGACCGACCCCGCCGCGCTGATGGGCGACGCCGCCCGCCGCGTCGTCGACCTGGTCTCCGGCAAGTCCGACGGCAGCCTGCTCGACCTGTTCTCCACCCCCGAGCAGAAGGCAGTCATCGAGCGGGTCACCGGGGTGATGAGCCTCCTCGAGGGTCACGCCGACGTCGTCATGGACGGCGTCGGGCCGGAGGTCATCCCGAGCGTGGCCGACATCCGCCGCAAGTTCACCCAGCGTCGCAAGGGCGTCGGCGGTCTCGACCGGCTGCTGCGCCGGCTGCTCGGCCTGGACCAGAAGATGGCGCAGTACCGCGACGGCGCCGTCTTCGTCCGCGCCGCCGTGGACAAGGTCGGCATGGAGGGCTTCAACGCCGTCTGGGCCGAGCCCGCCAACCTGCCCACCAAGAAGGAGATCCTCGACCCGTCGTTGTGGATCGCCCGCGTGCACGGCTGAGCCCCTCGGCATGACGCTCCATCCCTCGGTCGCCGCGGTGCGGCTCGCCGTACGCCGCACGCTCGCCGACCTCGATCCTGGCGACACCGTCGTGGTGGCCTGCTCGGGCGGCGCCGACTCGCTCGCGCTGCTGGCCGCCACTGTGTTCGAGGGCGTCCGCGCGTCCTGGCAGGTGATCGGCGCGACCGTCGACCACGGACTCCAGGAGGGGTCGGCCGAGCACGCGGACCGGGTGGTCGAGCAGATGCAGGCCCTCGGGGTCAGTGAGTCGGTCACCGCCCGGGTCCGGGTCGAGGCGCCTGGCGTTGGGCCCGAGGCGGCCGCTCGGGAAGCGCGGTACGCCGTGCTCGGGGAGGTGGCGGAGCGCTTCTCCGCTCGCGTCGTGCTCCTCGGGCACACGCTCGACGACCAGGCCGAGACCGTGCTGCTCGGCCTGGCGCGCGGGTCCGGCGGCCGGGCGCTGCAGGGGATGCGGCGCGCGTTCGAGGTCTATCGGCGCCCGCTGCTCGACGTGACCCGGGCCGACACGGAGACCGCGTGCCTGGTCCAGGGCATCGAGTTCTGGACCGACCCGCAGAACAGCGACGACCGCTTCTCCCGGGTCCGCGTGCGCACGAAGGTCCTCCCACTGCTCGAGGACGAGCTGGGCCCCGGGATCGCGGCGACGCTCGCCCGCACAGCCGACCAGCTCCGGGCCGACACCACCTACCTGGACGCGGTGGCCGCGGCGGCGCTGGAGTCGGTCCGGGCGGAGACCGGGCTCTCGGTCCAGGGGCTGGCCCCGTTGCCCGAGCCGATCCGTACCCGCGTGCTCCGCGCCGCGGCGGTGGAGGCAGGGGCGCTCGGCGCCGAGCTGTTCCACGGCCACGTGCTCGAGATCGACCGGCTGGTCACCGCCTGGCACGGCCAGAAGTGGGTCGACCTGCCCGGCCACCTCCGCGCCGTACGCCGGGGCGGGTCGCTGGTCTTCGAGACCGTCAGCTGATCGCGTCGGCCAGCAGGCGCAGGGTGGTCTCGCGGGCCGGGGAGGAGTCGGGGGACGTGCCGAGGAAGGCGCCGCCGACCGGGTGCACCATCACCTCGTCCACGTCGTACGTCGAGGCCAGCTCACGGACCTGTGCGGCCGCGGTGCCCGGCGCGCCGATCACCCAGCGCGAGCGCATGCCGTCCATCAGCCCCTGGTGGGCGGCGGGCACGGGGTCCTTCTCGGACTCATCGACGTAGCGCTGGGCACGCAGCTGCCCGCCCGTGCGCAGCGCCACCATGGCCTCGAGCTGGGGCAGGGCGAGCCGCTGCGCCTCCTCGTCGGTCTCCGCGACGGACGCGTTGACGGTGAGGAAGGTGCGCGGCTCGGCCAGGGCCTCGGAGGGGCGGAAGCTCGAGCGGTAGAGCGCCAGCGCCTCGGCCGTGCCCTGCCCGGAGAAGTGGTGCGCGAAGACGTAGGGCAGCCCGCGCTCCGCGGCCAGCCGGGCCGAGTAGTCCGACGACCCGAGCAGCCACACCGTCGGGATCGAGGTGGCGTGCGGCGTCGCGTTGAGCGGGTGCATCCGGCCCTGGACCTGGAGGCCGACTCCGCCGGGGCTCATCATCGAGACCACGTTGTCGACGTACGTCGGGAAGCGGTTCACCGCGTCGTCCTCGACCCCGCCGGCACCGTGCCTCAGCGCCCAGCTGGTCACCGGGTCCGAGCCCGGGGCGCGGCCGATGCCGAGGTCGATCCGGCCGGGGTAGGCCGCCTCGAGCAGCGCGAACTGCTCGGCGATCACCAGCGGCGCGTGGTTCGGCAGCATCACGCCGCCGGAGCCGACCCGGATCCGCTCGGTGGCGCCGGCGATCATCGCGATCAGCAGCGGCGGGTTGGTGGCCGCCACGGCCGGCATGTTGTGGTGCTCGGCCACCCAGTAACGGCGGTAGCCGGTCTCGTCGGCCACCTGGGCGAGGTGGCGGGACGCGATGAGTGCGTCGCCGGTGGTCTGGTCGGTGCGCACGGGAACGAGGTCGAGGACGGAGAGGTGCATGTGAGGCCCAACGCGCGACGGGGCCTCCTGCTTCCCGACCGGCCACGGACCCGGCCATCACCTGTGGCAGGCTTTCGCACATGGACGAGGCAGACGTCGACGGTGACCTGGTCAACATCCTCTTCACCGAGCAGCAGATCCTCGATCGGCTCGGTGAGATGGCCCGGGACATCGAGAAGGACTACGAGGGCGAGGACCTCCTCATCGTGGGCGTGCTCCGCGGCGCGGTGATGGTGATGGCCGACCTGGCCCGGGCGTTCAACCGGCACGTCGAGATGGACTGGATGGCGGTCTCGTCCTACGGCTCGGGCACCAAGAGCTCGGGCGTCGTACGCATCCTCAAGGACCTCGACACCGACATCAGCGGCCGGCACGTGCTGATCGTCGACGAGATCATCGACACCGGTCTCACCCTGATGTGGCTGACCTCCAACCTCAACTCGCGCCACCCCGCGTCGGTCGAGATCTGCACGCTGCTCCGCAAGCCGGACGCGCAGAAGATGAACGTCGACCCGAAGTACGTCGGCTGGGACATCCCCAACGAGTTCGTGGTCGGCTACGGCCTCGACTACAACGAGAAGTACCGCAACCTCAGGTCGGTCGGGACCCTCGCCCCGCACGTCTATTCCTAGGCCGCCGGACCCGCACGAGCCCCGCGCCGAGACGCCCGCAGGGGGAGACGGCACGTGGGCTGTGGAGCGACCTGAGAGGATTGCGCGGTGAAGCGAATCGTGCGTAGTCCATGGCTCTGGATCCCGGTAGCCGTGGTCGGTGTCCTGCTGGCCCTGCAATACCTCGTGCCCAACGGGGGATACACCGAGGTCGAGACCTCGAAGATGGTCAAGGACATCAACTCGGGCGCCGTCAAGGAGATCACCTTCGTCGACGGCGGTGACCAGCAGGTCCGAGCCACCCTGGACAACGGCAAGAAGGTGATGGCGACCTGGGTCGGCGGCCAGCAGGTCGGGCTGGTCAAGCAGGTCCAGAAGCAGGTCGACGCCGGGACGATCGAGAAGTTCAACGTCAAGAACCCCAAGCCCAGCCTGCTCGGCCAGATCCTCGCCACCCTGCTCCCGTTCGCGCTCATCGTGCTGCTCTTCCTGTTCCTGATGAACCAGGTCCAGGGCGGCGGCGGCCGGGTGATGCAGTTCGGGAAGTCCAAGGCCAAGCTGATCACCAAGGACATGCCCAAGACCACCTTCGCCGACGTGGCCGGCTGCGAGGAGGCGATCGAGGAGCTCGGCGAGATCAAGGAGTTCCTCCAGGAGCCCGCCAAGTTCCAGGCGGTCGGCGCCAAGATCCCCAAGGGCGTGCTGCTCTACGGCCAGCCCGGCACCGGCAAGACCCTGCTCGCCCGTGCGGTCGCCGGTGAGGCCGGCGTGCCGTTCTACTCGATCTCCGGCTCCGACTTCGTGGAGATGTTCGTCGGTGTCGGCGCCTCCCGCGTGCGCGACCTGTTCGAGCAGGCCAAGGAGAACGCCCCGGCGATCGTGTTCATCGACGAGATCGACGCCGTCGGCCGCCACCGCGGGGCCGGCATGGGCGGCGGGCACGACGAGCGCGAGCAGACGCTCAACCAGCTGCTCGTGGAGATGGACGGGTTCGACGTCCGCGGCGGGGTCATCCTGATCGCGGCGACCAACCGTCCCGACGTCCTCGACCCGGCGCTGCTGCGACCGGGCCGCTTCGACCGCCAGATCAGCGTCGACGCCCCCGACCTCAACGGCCGCCACCAGATCCTCAAGGTGCACGCCCGCGGCAAGCCGATGGCGCCCGACGTGGACCTGCTCTCGGTGGCCCGTCGTACGCCGGGCTTCACCGGCGCCGACCTGGCCAACGTGCTCAACGAGGCCGCGCTGCTCACGGCCCGCCTGAACGGCAAGCTGGTGGACCGGTCCGCGCTCGACGAGGCGATCGACCGCGTCATCGCCGGGCCGCAGAAGCGCACCCGCCTGATGAGCGAGAAGGAGCGGATGATCACGGCGTACCACGAGGGCGGCCACGCCCTGGTCGCCGCGGCGCTTCCCGGCACCGATCCGGTGCACAAGGTGACGATCCTGCCGCGCGGACGGGCGCTGGGCTACACGATGGTGCTGCCCGACGAGGACAAGTACTCCCAGACCCGTTCCGAGATGCTCGACAAGATGGCGTACATGATGGGCGGCCGCGCCGCGGAGGAGATGGTCTTCCACGACGTCACCACCGGCGCCGGCGACGACATCGACAAGGCCACCAACCTGGCCCGCGCGATGGTCACGCAGTACGGCATGACCGAGCGGCTCGGTGCGATCAAGCTGGGCGAGACCCAGGGCGAGCCCTTCCTGGGCCGCGACATGGGCCACAGCCGGAACTACTCCGAGGAGATCGCCGCGATCGTCGACGAGGAGACCAAGAACCTCCTCGCGACCGCCCACCAGGAGGCCTTCGACATCCTCGAGGAGAACCGCGACGTGCTCGACTCGCTGGTGCTCGCGCTGATGGAGAAGGAGACCCTGGACAAGGAGCAGATCGCCCAGGTCTTCGAGCCCCTGCGACGTCGCCAGCGGCGCCCGGCGTGGACCGGGTCGCCCGACCGCAACCCCTCCAGCATCCCGCCGGTGGTGATCCCCGAGAAGATCCGGGTCGCCGCAGCGGAGGGAGCCGTCATCGACGACCGCGAGGGCGCGGTCGTGATCACGCCCCCTGGCTCCGGTGGCGACGTCCACGGCGACCCGGGTGTCGGAGGAACACCGCCCGTCCCGCCGAGCCCACCCACCACGACATGACGGTCGACCCGATGGGCGGCGGCCAGGGCGCGGTCGCGGAGTTCGACCACGACCGGGCCGCCGCCGCGGTCCGGGAGCTGCTCTTCGCCATCGGGGAGGACCCCGACCGCGAGGGGCTGCGGGACACCCCGGCCCGGGTGGCGCGGGCGTACGCCGAGCTCACCCAAGGTCTGCACCAGACACCGGAGAAGGTGCTCAGCACCACCTTCGACATCGGGCACGACGAGATGGTGCTGGTCCGCGACATCGAGCTCTGGTCCACGTGCGAGCACCACCTGGTGCCGTTCACCGGCGTCGCGCACGTCGGCTACATCCCCAACGAGAACGGCAAGATCACCGGGCTCTCCAAGCTCGCCAGGCTGGTCGATGTCTACGCGAAGCGCCCCCAGGTGCAGGAGCGGCTGACCACCCAGGTGGCCGACGCGATGGTCGACATCCTCGAGGCGCGAGGGGTGATCGTGGTGATCGAGGCCGAGCACCTGTGCATGACGATGCGCGGGGTGCGCAAGGCGGGCGCCCGCACCATCACCTCGGCCGTCCGCGGCATCATGCACCGCCCCGCGACCCGGGCCGAGGCGATCTCGCTCATCAACGCCGCGCGATGACCCGCCTGCCATGACCGACCGGGAGTCGTGGAGCGCCGGCTTGCCGGTCCTACCCCGTCCCCTCGTCATGGGCGTCGTGAACGTCACCCCCGACTCGTTCTCCGACGGCGGCCAGCACGCCACCACCGACGCCGCGATCGCGCACGGACGGATGCTGCAGGCCCAGGGCGCGGACGTGCTCGACATCGGCGGTGAGTCCACGCGTCCGGGGGCCACTCGCCCCCTGGTCACCGAGGAGCTCGGTCGGGTGGTGCCGGTCATCCGCGCCCTGGCCTCCGAGGGCATCGCGGTCTCGGTCGACACGATGCGCCACGAGGTGGCCCAAGCGGCGCTCGACGCCGGTGCGGTCCTGGTCAACGACGTCTCCGGCGGCCTGGCCGACCCGCGGATCCTCGCAGTGGTGGCCGAGCACGGTGCGGCGTACGTCGCGATGCACTGGCGGGCCCACTCCGAGGTGATGCAGCAGCTCGCGTCGTACGACGACGTGCTGGTCGAGGTCCGTGACGAGCTCGCGCAGCGGCTCGAGGACGCCGTCGAGGCCGGTGTCGACCCGGCGCGGCTGATCGTCGACCCCGGCCTGGGGTTCGCCAAGACCGCCGACCACAACTGGGAGCTGCTGGGCCGGCTCCCGGAGCTGGCGCCGCTCGGCGTGCCGATCCTGGTCGGGTCGAGCCGCAAGTCCTTCCTGGGGTCGCTGCTCGCCGGGCCGGACGGGACCCCGCGCCCGGTGCAGGACCGGGAGGACGCCAACGTGGCGCTGACCACGATCGCCGCGATCCAGGGGGTGTGGGCGGTCCGCGTGCACGAGGTCCCGGCCAGTCTCGACGCCATCAAGGTGGTCACCCGCTGGCGAATGGACAGCCGTTCCGGTGACGGGCGACCCGCCGGTAGTGTCGGGGCACCATGACCGACCAGCTCTCGCAGATCCCCGACAGCCGCGTGGGGGACCGTCTGGCCGTCCGGGGACTCGCGTTCCACGCCCACCACGGGGTCCTCGACTTCGAGCGGCGCGACGGCCAGGAGTTCCTGGTCGACCTGGTCCTGGACCTGGACACGCGACCCGCCGCGCGCAGCGACGATTTGCAGGACACGGTCGACTACGGAACCCTCGTGGACGAGGTCCGGTCGGCCGTCGAGAACGACCCGGTCGACCTGATCGAGACCCTGGCCCAGCGGATCGCGGACACCTGTCTGCGGCACGCCGAGGTCGCAGCCGTCGAAGTGACCGTGCACAAGCCGCACGCCCCGATCCAGGCGACGTTCGACGACGTCGCCCTGACCATCAACCGGAGCCGATAAGTGACATTGGGAGTTGCGCAGCCCCCGAACCCTGTCGACCCGACCACACACCGGAGCCACAAGTGACCGAGTCCCCCAATCCCAACATCGTCGACGCCGACAGCCTGACCGGCGAGATGCACCCGATCCGCCGAGCGGTGATCTCCATCGGCTCCAACCTCGGTGAGCGGCGCAACAACCTCCAGGGTGCGGTGAACACGCTGGCCGACACCCCCGAGGTGTGGGTCACCGGCGTCTCCCCGGTCTACGAGACCGAGCCCGTGGACGCCCCTGAGGGCTCCAAGGACTTCCTGAACGCGATCGTCCTGCTGGACACGACGCTGTCGGCCCGCACCCTGCTCGACCGGGCCCAGGCGGTCGAGTCGGCCTACGGGCGCGATCACGGCGGGGAGCGCAACGCCCCGCGCACCCTCGACGTCGACCTGATCGTGCTGGGCGACCGGCGCGCCGACGACGAGGACCTCGTGCTGCCGCACCCGCGCGCGGGCGAGCGCGCCTTCGTCCTGGTGCCCTGGCTCGACCTCGAGCCCGACGCGGAGATCCCTGGCGTCGGCGCCGTGGCGGACCTCGTCGAGAAGACCGGTCGCGGCGGCGTCACGCCGCGCGAGGACATCGAGCTCGAGTTCGGCTGAGAGCCGTGCGGCTCTGCCCGAGGGTGCGCGCGTGAGCGACACCGAGCCGGACGACGAGCTCGAACCACCCCCGGGGAGCGTCCTCCCGACGAGCCCCGGGCCCCTGGTACTGCTCGGGATCCTGGGCCTGGTCATCGGCTGGTCGGTGCGCCCACTCAGCCTCCGGCTGGGGTACGCCGAGCCGGACATCTCCCTGCTCTCGATCGGCCTGCTCCTCTTCGTGGCCGCGATCGTCGGCGGGTCGGCGTACTTCACCCACCGGACGGTGCAGCGCGACCGCTTCGCCCTGGCGCCCCACCAGGCGGTCAACCGGCTGGTGCTCGGCAAGGCCTGCGCGATGGTCGGGGCGTTCCTGACCGGCTGCTACCTGGGCTACGCGGTGGCCCAGCTCGGGGTGGGCGACCCCGCCTCGGGCACCCGGCTGTGGCGCTCGTGCCTGGCGGCCTTGGGCGCGGCGGCCGTGACCGCGGCCGCGCTCCTCCTGGAGCACGCGTGTCGCGTCCCCCGGCGGCGTGACTAGAACCTAGGCTGCGCCTCATGGCTGCCTCCCGCACCTCCACGCGACGTCGACAGCGCAGCGTCCGGGTGACCACGTCGGTGGCCCTCCTCGCGGTGGCCACCCTCCTCGTGCCCGCCTCCCTGCTCGCCGGGGCGCCGCTGTGGCTCGCCATCGC
>JAOPYC010000101.1 GCA_025964795.1 Marmoricola sp. | reverse complement strand
ACAACCTGGCTGGGCATCACAGCTAGACGAAACGCTGTGAACCCGGAGACCTTGGCTCAGTCTCCGTCAGAAGTCTTACTTTATAGCGCCGATGCGAATCCGTCTGCTTCCACCCGCTCACCCGCCTCCGTTGTCGCCACCCAGTGATCCTGGGGCAGTCTCCGGGTCAGCTTCTGAGGCAGGACCCGAGTTCGCGTCATGGCTTCGCGGCGTCGGTTCGGGCGCGCTTGGCATGCCATCGGGGTCTTCAGGCGTCCGGGACTCCGGGAGTTCGTCAGTCATGTCCTGGCCGGTACCCAGTGGCCAACGGGAAGAACCGGACGTCGCGGCAGGACGTTCAGGTGACGTCGCTGCTGGTTCGCAGTCGTCCAGCTCAGGTGGACGGGTCCAGCTCCTCGACTCGGGCTAGGTGCTGCTCGATCATCCCGGCGGCGATGTCGCGCACCTTGCGGTTCGAGTGCGAGGACGTGCGGACCAGGAACCCGAAGGCAGCGTCCGGCCCGAGGTCGTACTCGGTCATGAGCATGCCGACCGCCTGGCTGATCACCTCGCGGGTGCGCAGCGCCTCGTGCAGGTCGTCGACGAGGCGCACCTTGCCGAGGGCCAGCGCCGCGTGGGTGGCGAAGAGGTCCGCGATCCCCGGGGCCTGGGGATCGATGTCCTCGGACTCCGTGGAGTACAGGCTGAGCCCTCCCACCGTGCCTCGGTCGTCGAGGTATAGCTTCACGGCGAGCTGTGCCTTGAGGCCGAGCGCGACGGCCGGCGGAACGTATCTCGGCCACCGGGGGTCCTCACGAATGCGCGCTGCCGCGACCACTGAGGAGTCATCGAGGCTCTGCACGCACGGTCCCTCGTTCAGGGAGTACTGCAACGTGTCCAGCTCCCGGACCAGCTCGCTGGTGGCGGCCATGGTCTGCGGTGCACCCCTGTGGTCGAGCACCGACACGCCGACGTGGTCGACGCCGGGGATGGACAGGAGTGCGGTTTCGGCGATGGTCTCCACCGTCTCCTCGGTGGTCTTCGCCTGCCCGATGATGCGGGCCGCGTGCGTGAGGGCGGTGCTGAGTTCCTGGTCGTTCACGGGATGGTGCCTCGAGATCTGTCCTGGATCGAAGAGTTGGAGTTTACATCGTAAGTACGGCCGATGGGTGAACGCACAGCACCTAGTCGATGGCACCGCTTCGCGTGAACACGACCCGGGTCATTGCTTTTTTTTTCCGCGAGTGTCTAGAGTTGGCGAAACGTCATCACGGCGTACATCTCGTTGAAGCCATCGACCTGATTCCCGGGTGCTCTAACCGAGCGGCGCTCTCCACAGGTCCCTCTTGGGACGTACTGGTTGGCGTTCGACATGACCACCTTCTCCGAGACCCACGTCTCTCGGCCCTTTCCTGGATCCCAGGAACGATCCGACCGGACCCACGAGCTCTTCATGCTGGCGCAGTCGTGTGACAGCGAGCATGAGCGCCGGCAGCTCATGGACACCGTGATCGCGATGCACCTCGACTACGCCCACGCCCAAGCGGCCCGCTACCGCTCCCGCGGGGTGCCCCTGGACGATCTGCAACAGGTGGCGGCGATGGCGTTGGTCAAGGCGACCAAGGGCTACGACGTCACCTCAGGCCACGAGTTCATGGCCTACGCCGCTCCGACGATTCGTGGAGAGCTGCGCAAGCACTTCCGCGACCACGGCTGGATGATCCGGCCGACACGTAGTGTCCAAGAGCTCCAAGCCCGCATCAGCACGGCTGAGGCCGAGCTCACCCAGCAGCACGGGCACTCTCCACAGCCGGTCGAGATCGCCGAGCACCTGTGCGTTCCTCTGGAGTGCGTCATCGAGGCTCTGGCCACTGACGGCTGCTTCACACCCATGTCCCTCGATCACCCGATCGGAGAGGAGGGAGCCTTCACGACGCTCGGGGCACTGCTCCCGGACCGCACGGACGGCCAGAAGGCCGCCGAGGCCAGGATGATGCTGGATCCGGTCCTCCGCACCCTGCCTGAACGCGACCGGCTGATCCTGGGGCTGCGCTTCTACGAGGGCCTCACCCAGCGCGAGGTCGCGCAGCGGATCGGGGTCACCCAGATGCAGGTCTCGCGGCTCCTCACCCGCATCCTCGCGCAGCTGCGCTCCCGTGTCGGTGAGGTTCCGCTTCCGTGAACCGGTTCTCAGGTGGTGCACAGCAGGCCGATCGGGTGGGGCGCCGATCATGACGGAACCCACGGAGGAGCTGCAGCCGGTCGTGGAGAGCCGGATGGCCCTGGACTGGGTGGCGTCGTACGGTCGGAATCGGCATCTCGAGACCTCGATCACCAGGATGGGTCGGCGGGTGCGCGAGATCGTGCCGGAGTGCTTCGCATTGAGCCTGGGACTGCTCGAGGAAGGACTCACGTTCACCCTGGTGGCGGAGACACGGCAGGTCGCGGTGCTCGACGCCATCCAGTACATCGATGGCGGCCCCTGCGTGGCGGCGACCCATTCGCGCATGGCCGTCGAGGCGTCGCACAGCTCGACCGACGAGGACCTGTGGCAGCTGTTCGCTCGGGCCCAGAGCGTGGCGGGTGTGGCGAGCACGCTGTCCCTGCCGATCCTGCGCGAGGACAGGGTGGTGTGCGGGGTCAACCTCTACGCCTCGACCCCGGATGCGTTCGCCGGGCACCACGAGGAGCTGGCCGAGGCGTGCGGAGCCTGGGCGCAAGGAGTGGTGACCAACGCGGACCTGAGCTTCACGAGTCGGCTCCGTGCGGCCGCCGCGCCCACTCGGCTGCGCGAGAACGCGATCTTCGATGCCGCGAGCGGCTTCGTGGCGGCCCACCAGGAGATCGATACGGAGGAGGCCGCGGCCAAGATCCGCGAGGCCGCGGTGCGTGCGGGCGTCAGCGCCATCGACGTGGCGCGCTTCATCCTCAACTCGGACCCAGACGTCGGGGTCTGACCACGCTTGTCCTGCGGACCGGCGGGTACCGGGGCGCGACACAGCGACGAAGGGAGAAGGCGATGAGCGACAGCGAGACCGGCCACAGAGACCAGGCGAGCTCGAGCATCGATCCCGGTAGCGAGGACGTGAAGCACAGCCGCAAGGTCGCGCGGGCGCAGGCGCGCTGGGTCCGGCAGGCCGCCGCGGCCGTCGGGGTCGGGTTCCTCGTGGTCGGGGTCTTGGGCTTCGTCCCCGGCGTCACCACCCACTACGACCAGCTCTCGTTGGCGGGTCACGGGAGTGGAGCCGAGCTCCTGGGGTTGTTCCAGGTCTCCATCCTGCACAACCTGGTGCATCTCGCCTTCGGGATCGCCGGCCTGGCGCTGTCGCGCACGATGAGAAGTGCGACGTACTACCTGGTCGGTGGGGGCGTCGTCTACCTGGTGCTCTGGTTCTACGGGCTCGTCATCGGCCACCACAGTGCCGGGAACTTCGTTCCCGTCAATGACGCCGACAACTGGCTGCACCTCGGACTCGGTGTCGGGATGGTGCTGCTCGGGTTCATCGGCCGTCGCGCGATGATCGCGCCCGGGGAACCCGTCTCGCCCTGAGTCGCCTCGTGGCTTCCGGTGTGCCGCCGATCTCGCCCCTGCTCCCGGAAAGGCACTCCGCATGAACGATCGCCCCACGCCACGCACGTGAATGACGACGCGGTCGGCTAGCAGGCTCCGGGCGTCACTCGGCCGACCCCGGCTCGGCCATGCTCCGGTGCTTGATCGACCCTCGGAAGAGGCTGTGTGCTCAACCGCCCCCGAGGATCTGGGAACGCCGGCACGGTGTCTCGTCAGCGTTCCCGCTGGTCCGGTGCCCGGGGTGGCCCGTGACAAACGGGTGGGTCTGGGTACCGGTCCCCTACGTCACACAGCCGGCGGCCACACCTGCGACATCCGCCGACACAGGTGTGACCGCCTTCCGCGACATGTGATCCAGGGGCCTCTCCGGCTGGACGCCCGGGCGATCCGGAGAGGCCCCGACCAACTGCAACTCCTGATGGCACAACGTGGGGCCTACTGCGGCGAGGTGTTGTCGGTGCCCCCCAGCTGGACGAGGAGCTCGTGGGCGCGGGTGGCTCGTGCGGAGTCCTGCTCCATGACCTCGCGGAAGAACGCCGCGATGTCGTCCTGGCCGGCGTTCTCGGCGTCGCGGACGTACTGGCCGTAGTCGTGTCCCGCCTTCAGGGAGTGGTACTGCACGGAGATGAGGTCGAAGGTGACGTCGTCGAACCCGGTCTGTCCAGCAGGCATGGTGCCTCCTCGTCTAGTAGTGGTCCACGACCCGATACCCAGCCGATGTGGGCACATGCGGGTCACGTCACAAGCCAGGGAGCAGAGGCGGCCATGGCTCGAGGTCGCCGGGCGCGGTGGGCCGCGTCGTCCGGTGGTTCGCATCGGGGACTACGGCCGGTTCCGCGTGGGGCTGCACGTCTAGAGCCTCCGGGCCGGCATGGACCCGCTGGCGATCCTGCCGACCATCGTCGATGCCGTAGACGGTTGCCCGACGCCCTACCGGTTCGGCACGCACTCGGGCTGGCTGGAGGCGTGCCGCGACCTCGGCACGGCGATCGTCGCGCCCACCTGTGGCTACTTCGCCGACCAGGGACCAGTGCACTCCTACGTGCTCGAGGAGGACCGCTTCGAGCCGGCCAGCCTGGCCGGTGCCGTGACCGCGGCCTACGAATCCGGCCGACCCCGAGCGCTCAGCGTGCGCCAGCGGCGTACCCAACGCGCCGCCGTGGCCCAGGCACACCGGGTGCTCTACGGAGGTAGCGCGTGCGCGTCTGCCTGATCGCAGCGTGGATGCGCGAGCACCACGCCTACCTGAAACTGATGATGTCGCTGGCGCGTGGTGCTACGGACCGTTCGACGTACCGGTGCTGACGACGTTGCACACCCCGCCGATCGCGTGGCTGGAGTCGGCGGCGGCACTGTCGGGGACAGCGGTCCACGTTCGTGGCGGTGAGCCATCAGGTCGCCCGCGCCCGGGGGCAAGTCGTGGACGCGAGCACGATCCACAACGGGGTGGACACGACATACTTCGACGCCGAGGTCGCGTCCCTGTCGGGGGTTGCATGATCGGCCACTACGTGCACCACCACGGGCCGGGGCACCTGCACCGCGACGTCTGCCGGCCTCCGTGGACCGTGTGGTCCGGCCCTGTGACCTACCTGGAGGCGGGACTCACCGAGGAGCAGCTCCAGCAGGCGTGGTTGTACGACGACCCGCACCCGGCCCGGCCGGCGCCCGCCCCGGGCCAGCTCGTCAGGGATGCCGACCCGGCGCTGTTCTGGTCCCTGTCCTTCGCGATCTCGGCACCGGCCTGGCGCCACGTCGGGCGGTTCCACGAGGGCTACGTCGGCTACGGCGGCGAGGACACGGACTTCGGTCTCACGGTCGCGGACTCCGGCGTCGAGCTGGGCTGGGTCGGCGACGCCCGCGCCTACCACCAGCACCCCCCGGTGAGCAGCCCGCCGGTCGAGCACGTCGAGGACATCGTCCGCAATGCCGTCCTGTTCCACGAGCGGTGGGGGAGATGGCCGATGGAGGGATGGCTGACGGAGTTCGAGGGCCTGGGTCTGGTGGAGCGGACCGCGAGTGGATGGAGGACGGCCGCTCAGGCGAAGGGCGGGAGCTCCTGATCCTGGACCAGCACCCCGGTGAACAGGTCGCCGCGCTCGGCGATGCGTTGTGGTGCCGTCCGGATCGTCCAGCGGTCGGGGCGCAGGTCGGGGTCGTCGAGCTCGTGCCAGCCGATGGGCATGCTCACCGGCGCGCCTGCTGCGGGCCGGGTGGAGTAGGGCGCCACGAGCGTCTTGTTGATCGCGTTCTGGGTGTAGTCGAGCCGGGCCCGCCCCTTGCGGTCCCGCTTCTGCCACTTCCAGCTCACCAGCTCGGGGACGACCGCGCCCACCGTGCGCGAGACCTGCTCGACCCAGGCCCGGGTCTCATCGAAGGCGAGCCCGGCCCGGATCGGCACCCAGATCTGGATGCCTCGCCGCCCGGTCACCTTGGGCTGGGCCCGCACGCCGAGCTTCTCGAAGGCGGTCCGGTGGAGCCGGGCGAGGGTGAGGACCTCCTCCCAGGAGGTGTCGTCCCCAGGATCGAGGTCGAACAGCGCGTAGGTGGGGCGTTCGGGCTCCGCGGTCCTCGAGGTCCACGGGTGCCACTCGAGCGCGCCGAAGTTGGCCGCCCACAGCAGCGCCGCGGGCTCGTCGGCGACGAGATAGGTCTGGGTCTCCCCGTCGTCGGCCAGCGGGTTCGTCCAGCGGGGCAACCAGCCGGGCGCGTGGTCGGGCACCTCCTTGTGCCAGAACGACTTGCCGCCCGCGCCGTCGGGGAAGCGGTTCAGGTTCAGCGCCCGGCCCTCCAGGTAGGGCACCGAGATCGGCGCGACCTGGGCGACGTAGCGCAGGAAGTCGCGCTTGGTGACCGGGTCCTCGCCTGCGCGCGGGGGGAAGAGCACCTTGTCGAGGTTGGTCACCTTCAACCGGCGGCCGAACACCTCCCAGGTCCCCTGCCGCCCGAGATCGGCCAGCGCCCCGAGCTCCTCGTCGCCCACTCCTCGCGTCTCGGTCCGCACCGCCTCGCTCGCCTCGGCGGCCGGCAGCTCCGAGTGCCAACGCCGGGCCGGGTCGACCTTGACCTCGTCGTTGGTGCGCCCACTCAGGACCGAGCGGGGGTGGTCCTCCGGGTCCCAGCCGTCGACGGCATCCTGGTCGTGCTTGTGCATCAACAGCCACTGGTCCTTGCGGCCGTCGCCGCCGTCACCCGCGGAGTCGGTGCGCACGAGGACCACTCGGCCGCGCAGCTTCTCGCCGTGCAGGTCGGCGTGCAGCTCGCCGTGGGCCACCGCGGCCGCCGGGTCGTCGGTCCCGTGCGGCTCCCAGGTCCCACGGTCCCAGACGATCACGTCGCCGCCGCCGTACTCGCCCTGGGGGATCACGCCCTCGAAGTCGGCGTACTCCATCGGGTGGTCCTCGACGTGCACCGCCATCCGGCGTACCGAGGGATCGAGCGTGGGCCCCTTCGGCACGGCCCACGAGACCAGCACGCCACCGATCTCGAACCGGAGGTCGTAGTGCAGGTTGCGCGCGCGGTGGCGTTGTACGACGAAGCTCCGCTGAGCAGCGCTGTCCGCCTGGGCCGTCTCACCGGAGGGCTCGGGCGTCGTAGCGAAGTCACGCTTGCGGTGGTAGTCGGCAAGCGGTTCGCGGCTCGAGTCCCTGGTCACGTCCGCACCTGTACCCAGACGGGTCCGCGGTGATGACCGACCCTGCTCGGAACACGGGGTCGGCGACATGTTCGGGGCTCGGTCGGGTATCGGAAGTCAGAGGGGCCGAGAGCCGGCCGTGGGCCTGGGCACGTCTGGGGGTGCGCGATGGCTGAGGATGCGGAGAGACCGGGTGCCGCGTGGTGGGTGCCGGACCGGTTGGAGCCGGGAACGCTCCGAGCGAGCCTGCAGCACTGCCAGGGCTGTGAACTCTACCGGGACGCGACCCAGCCGGTGCCCGGCGAGGGACCCGCGGACGCCGCCGTGATGGTCGTGGGCGAGCAGCCCGGTGACCAGGAGGACAAGGCGGGTCGGCCGTTCGTCGGCCCGGCGGGCAAGCTGCTCGACCGGGCGCTGGGCGACGCGGGCCTCGACCCGGCCGCGGTGTTCCGGACGAACGCGGTGAAGCACTTCCGCTGGGAGGCAGCGCACGGCAAGCGACTGCACAAGGGCCCGAAGCGGACCCACATCACGGCCTGCGGTCCCTGGCTGGTGGCCGAGATCGACATGGTGCGTCCGGTCGGCGTCGTGCTGCTCGGCGCGACAGCGGGCAGCGCGGTGTTCGGCCCGGGGTTCCGGGTGACCGCGATGCGGGGTCAGGTGCTGTCGTGGCCCGAGGAGAGCACCCGACCACACTCCTGGACCCCCGAGTGGGCGGTGGCCACGGCCCATCCCTCCGCGGTGCTGCGCTCGCGGCAACGCGACGAGGACTACCAGCGGCTGGTCGATGACCTGGCGGTCGCGGCTCAGCTGCAGGCCGGTCCGGTCACGTCATGAGCGAGCCCCGCCGCGGTGACGGTCATCGACGTCTCGCCACCAGGTGATTCCGCTCAGGTCGCGGTCGAAGGGCGTGCGGACCGCGTGCGGTCGCCCCGGGGCCCCAGGCGGAGTCGCGCGTTGGCCGCCCGCAACCGGGCCACCTCGGCCTCGAGCGCGAGCACGTGGCCGATGCCGGCCAGGTTGAGCCCCTCGGCCAGCAGGTCCCTGATCCGGACCAGGCGGGCGATGTCCTGCGGGCTGTAGAGCCGGGTGCCGCCGGCCGTGCGGTCGGGCTCGATCAGCCCGCGGCGCTCGTAGACGCGCAGGTTCTGGATCTCCATCGAGACCATCTCGGCGGCCACCGAGATGGCGAAGACGCCGGTGCTGCTGGTCGTGGGAATCGCCTCCATGAAATTCTTGCCGGCCGGCTTGCGTCCACATGTTCGTGGCGCTATAAAAAACCTGTATCAGACGATACAGGTCCTGGCAGCGGAAGCCGAGGACCTCGACCCGGATCAGGAGGAACAACCATGCTGCTGCGCACCACCGACCCGTTTCGTGAGTTCGACCGCCTGACCGAGCAGCTGCGGGGCACGACCACCCGCCCCGTGGTGATGCCGATGGACGCCTGGCGTGAGGGCGACCGGTTCGTCATCGAGTTCGACCTGCCGGGCGTGAGCCCCGAGAGCGTCGACCTCGACGTCGAGCGCAACGTGCTCACGGTCAGCGCCGAGCGGTTCGCCCGCAACGGTGACTGGGAGCTGCTCGCCTCCGAACGGCCCCGTGGCCGGTTCAGCCGCCAGCTCATCCTCGGGGACAACCTCGACCTGGAGCGGATCGAGGCGAACTACGAGAACGGCGTGCTGCGCCTGCTCGTGCCGGTCGCCGAGAAGGCCAAGCCGCGCAAGATCCAGATCACCGGCACCACGGACCAGCGGACCTCGATCGAGGCCTGAACCTGTCCGTCACCGGCCCTGGCACGGCACGAGAGGACACCGGTGGGACGGCCGGCCCGGGGCCGGCCGTTCCACCGTCCTCGTGACGGTCTCCGCCTCCCACGACTCGTGCCGGCGGTGGTCGCCGGGGCGGTGGGCGTGGCGGCCGCCCTGGCTCGCCCGCCACGGTAGGTTCGAGACGTGGCAGGCATCGCGGACGCGATCGACAGGGTGCAGCGTCGGTTTCCCGCGGTCGGGTTGCCGATCGCTGTCGTCTACAAGTTCTTCGACGACCAGGGCAACTACCTGGCGGCGATGATCACCTACTACGCGTTCGTGGCGATCTTCCCGCTGCTGCTGCTGGCCACCTCGATCCTCGGCTTCGTGCTCCAGGGGAATCCCGACCTCCAGAGGAGCGTGCTGGAGTCCGCGCTGGTCCAGTTCCCGGTCGTGGGCGACGAGCTGGGACGACCCGGTGGACTGAGCGGGTCGACGGGCGCCGTCGTCGCGGGCACCTTGGTGGCGCTCTACGGGTCGCTGGGACTGGGGTCGGCCATCCAGAACGCCATGAACATCGCCTGGTCGGTGCCGCGCAACAGCCGTCCCAACCCGATCCTGCTGCGGCTCAAGAGCCTGTTGCTGCTCATTGGTGCAGGGGCCTCCGTGCTGCTGGTGACGGCGCTGTCCGTGGCGGGTCGCAACACCGACGTCTTCGGCAGCAACCTGAGCACGACGGTGAAGTGGCTGGTCTCGGTCGCCACCCTGGCCCTGACCGCGCTTTTGCTCACCCTCCTGCTGCGCCTGGCGACCGCCCGGGGCCACACGTGGTGGCACGCCGCCCCCGGCGGGATCCTGATCGCGGTGCTGTGGCAGGTGCTGCAGGTGGTCTCCACGGCGTACGTCAAGCGGGTGCTCAGCGAGACCTCCTCGATGAACCAGACCTTCGGGGTCGTCCTCGGGCTGATCGGCCTCATCTTCCTGGCCGCCGTCATGGCCATGCTCGGGATCGAGCTGAACGTCGTCATCGCGCGACGGCTGTGGCCGCGTGCGCTGCTGACGCCCTTCACCGACGAGGTCCACCTCACCCGCGCGGACCGCAAGGCCTACACCAGCTATGCGATCGCCCAGCGGCACAAGGGTTTCGAGGAAGTGACCGTCACCTTCGACCAGGCGGAGCCCGAGGAGGCGGCTCCTGCGGAGGGAGCCGACGGCGGACGTGGGTCCGGCTAGCTCGCCGCGCGCGCGGCGATGAACTCGCGCAGCACGCGCGCGAACCGGTCCGGGTCCTCGAGGTGCGGGAAGTGGCCGGCGCCCTCGAACAGCTCCACCTGGCAGTCGGGCAGCTCGCGTTGCACGCTGCGGGCGTGCGCGACGGGGATCATCCGGTCCTTGGTGCCCCACACGATCAAGGTCGGGATCGGCAGGGAGCCCTCCAGGTGGTCGTGGGCGCTGATGCTCTGCCCGCCGATGTCGATGACGGCGCGGGTGGTGGCGAGGAAGGCGCGCCGGCTCTCGGCGTCTCCGAGGGAGCTGAAGCCGCGCCAGATCGCACCGATGTCGGCCCCGGGCCGCCAGCCGATCCTCGACGCGCCCCGGCCCAGGGCATCGACCCGCGAGAGGACGGGGGCGGACGCGACGACGCTGAGCACCTGCGCGGCGCCGGGCAGGGTCGCGGAGCGCAGGGCGAGGTTCACTTCGCGTCCCAGGCCGCCACTGGACACCAGCACGAGGCGGTCGACCCGCTCGGGGAAGAGGTAGAAGAACTGCATCGCGATGCCGCCACCGAGGGAGTGACCCACGAGGGTGACCCGATCGATGCCCAGGTGGTCGAGGAGGTCGCGCATGGTTGCGGCGTGGGCGCTGAGCGAGTAGTCACCGGGCGGCTTGGCGGACTCGCCGTGGCCGAAGAGGTCGGGCAGCACCACGCGGTGGTCGTCGTCCATCTTGTCGACCAGATGGGCCCACTGCTGCTGCGACCCGAGGATGCCGTGGATGAAGAGCACCACCGGTCCCGCACCGCTGTCGACGTAGGAGAGCTCGTGGCCGTGCAGCACGACGGTGTCGGGAGTCATACGCGCCATGGTGGTCATCCTCGCACCCGTCAGGCAGGACGCGCTTGGATGGGTCGTGCGCGGGAGAGCCTCCCGCGACCAGAGCACGGAACTCCAGGCGACAGGAGAACGGCATGAAGCAACGCACCCTCGGAACCCAGGGCCTGCAGGTGTCCGCCCTCGGCCTCGGCTGCATGGGCATGAGCCAGTCATTCGGCCCGCCCCCGCCACGCGAGGAGATGATCACCTTCCTCCGGGCGGCGGTGGACCGCGGTGTCACCCTCTTCGACACCGCTGAGGTCTACGGGCCCTTCCACAACGAGGAGCTGGTGGGGGAGGCCCTGGAGCCGGTCCGCGACGACGTCGTCATCGCCACCAAGTTCGGCTTCGCGTTCGACGGGGACGGTAGGCAGACGGGGGTCTCCAGCCGGCCCGACGACATCCGCGGCGCCGTCGAAGGGTCACTGCGTCGCCTGCGCACCGACACGATCGACCTGCTCTACCAGCACCGTGTCGACCCGGACGTCCCCATCGAGGACGTCGCCGGGACCGTCAAGGAGCTGATCGAGGCGGGCAAGGTCCGGCACTTCGGGATGTCCGAGGCCGGCGTCGGGACGATCCGCCGCGCGCACGCGGTGCAGCCCGTGACGGCGCTGCAGAGTGAGTACTCCCTGTTCTGGCGCGAGCCGGAGGACGAGATCCTCACGGCCGTGCAGGACCTCGGCATCGGCTTCGTGCCGTTCAGCCCGCTGGGCCGGGGCTTCCTGACCGGCCAGGTCACGGCCGCCACCGAGTTCGGTGAGGGCGACATCCGCGCCACCCTGCCCCGCTTCGAGCGTGAGGCGCTCGAGGCCAACCTCGCGCTCGTCGACCGCGTCACCCAGGTCGCCGAGCGCAAGAACGCGAGCGTGGGGCAGGTGGCGCTCGCGTGGCTGCTCGCGCAGCAGCCGTGGATCGTGCCGATCCCCGGCACCCGACGCCTCGCCCGCCTCGACGAGAACCTGGGCTCCGTCGACCTCGAGCTCTCCGCCGAGGACCTCGCCGAGCTAGACGAGGCGTCGAGCAGCGTCAAGGTGCAGGGGGACCGGTACCCCGAGGCCATGCAGAAGATGATCGACCGATGACGCCGGGTGCCCGAGTCGGCTACGGCGCCGCCGGGAGGGCGATCGTGAAGGTGCTGCCCCGGCCGAGGGCCGACTCGACGGTGACCGTGCCTCGATGGCGGTCGACGATGCGCTTGACGATGGCGAGCCCGAGCCCGGTGCCGGGTTGCGCCACGGCTTCCGGGTTGTTGGAGCGGAAGAACTCGGTGAAGAGCTGGGCCTGGTCCTCCTCCGAGATCCCGAGCCCCTGGTCGGCCACCTGGAGGACCACGCCGTCACCCGTCGAGTGCAGGTTGATCCTGACCTGACGTCCCGCTGGGGTGTACTTCGCGGCGTTGCTGACGACGTTGAGCACCACCTTGTCCAGCTCCTCGCGCTCGCCCAGGGCCAGCACGGGGGAGTCCGGCACGGCGAGGTCCAGCACGAGGTCCTTGCTGTCCACGAGCAGCGCCGTCATGGCGACGGCCTCGTGCACGAGCGCCACGAGGTCGACGCGGTCCCGGCCCAGCGGCTTGTGCGTCTCGCCGATCTTGCGCAGCAGCAGCAGGTCCTCGATGACGCGGGACATGCGTTGCGACGCGCGCCCGATGGCAGCCAGCGACGGGCGGGCCTGGTCGCCGATCCCCTCGGTGTCGGACTCCAGGATCTCGAGGTGGCCGGCCACGGTGGTGAGCGGGCTCTTCAGCTCGTGGGAGACGGTGGAGATCAGCTGGCTCTTGTAGGTGTCCAGAGCCTGGAGCTCGGTCACCAGCGCGTGCTCCCGCTCGAAGGTCCGCGCGTTCAGGGTGGCCCGGCCGAGGTCGTGCCCGATGTCCAGCAGCGCCGTGCGCTCGATGGTCGTCCACTCGTGGCCGGCGTCTCGGCGGGTCAGGACGAGGCTGCCCATGTGCTCGCGACCGGCGCCCAGCGGGACGAAGACGAGGGAGGACATCTCGATGCCCTGGAGCAGGTCGACGATCTCGTAGTACTGCTTGGCCCGCATCACCGAGGGGACCGGCTGGCCGACACCGATGGTGACCACCAGCTGGTGGTGCCAGCAGTAGCTCGCCGACCGGGCCGCGAACTCGACGATCTTCGGCGGCAGCACCAGCTCCACGTTCTCCGGCGTGTACATCCGGTCGCCGCGGTCCTCCTCGACGACGGTCTGGATCCAGAGTCCGCTGGCCCGGAAGCCCTCCACCAGGGTGCTCTCGCTCGCCTCGAGCAGGCCGTCGAGGCTCAGCTGGGCGCTGGTCGTGCGGACGACCTCCTTGACCATCTCGGCCATCGCCACCTGCTCGGCGAAGGCCTCGCGCTCCACGGCGGAGAGGACGGCCCGGCTCGCCAGCGCCGCGAACCGCTCCAGGGTCCGCCGGCGCTCGACGCCGGGACGCTGGCCGTCGACCGGCTCGTCGATGGCGAGCGTGCCCCGCAGCTCGCCCTGGGCGTCGTACAGCGGGGCCACCAGCATGTCGAGCGGGTGCCAGGCGTCGGGGTCGTCGCTGATCTCCACGTCGGGGACGATCCACCCGCCTTCGGCGCCCGAGCTGACCTCGTGGGGGACGAACTGCAGGCTGCCCCAGTCCTCGGCCAGCATGAGCTCGCTGATCATCAGGCTCAGGGGGATGCGCGACCCGATGCTCTCGGGGCGTCCCGTGTCCACGACGAGCTCGAGCTCCTCGCCCCGGCGGATCCGGATGGCCGCCACGGCGAACCCGGCGATGGCCACGACGCCGTCGGCGATCAGTTGGAGGTTCTCCACGAGGGTGTCCGGGGTCAGCCACGCTGCTGTGGCGAGGGTGGACTCCCTCGACGGCAGGGCCTGCGAATCAGCGGCGGTCATGGTCCCGCGCGGACGGCTGCGACACGGTCATGGTCTGGTGGCTCACCAAGATCATCTGAAGAGTCCCCGAGGAATCGGTTGGTTGCGGTGGTGGATCGGGCCCGGCTCAGTATGTCGCACGAAGCGCTGGTGATGGGGCAAAACGCCACGCATCGACAGCGTGCTCACCCGTGCCTCTGCGACGTGTCCCAGCGACGAGCCGACCAGGACCACGGTTGACTCGTGGTCCACGGTGCGATCCTCTGCACAGGGTCGAGGGCTGAGGCGTTGGCTTGACCGAGTTCTACAAGAATCTTGACAGAGTGTTGAGATGTCATCGTCAGGAGTTCAGATGAGCAGTCCCACCGAGGTTGAGCACCTCGATGTCCTCGTCGTCGGGGCCGGCCTCTCCGGTATCGGCGCCGGTCGCTACCTGCGGACCATGCAGCCCTCCAAGAGCTTCGCGCTGCTCGAGGCTCGCGCCGGGTCGGGCGGGACGTGGGACCTGTTCCGCTACCCCGGCATCCGCTCCGACTCCGACCTGCACACCTTCGGCTACGAGTTCGAGCCGTGGCGCGACCAGGAGTCCATCGCCTCGGCCCCCCGGATCCTGGACTACCTGCGGACGACGGCCACCAAGAACGGGCTCGACGAGCACATCCGCTACCACCACAAGGTCGTCTCGGCCGACTGGGAGCCTTCGCAGGCGCGGTGGCTCGTCGAGGTGGAGCGCACCGACACCGGATCACGCCTGCAGCTCAGCGCCGGATGGATCTTCTGTGCCGGCGGCTACTACCGCTACGACGAGGGCTACACCCCCACCTTCCCCGGTCGGGAGCGGTTCCAGGGGCAGGTCGTCCACCCCCAGCACTGGCCCGAGGACCTCGACTACACGGGCAAGCGGGTCGTCGTCATCGGCAGCGGCGCGACCGCGGTCACCCTCGTCCCGGCCATGGTCGACGAGGCGGAGCACGTGACCATGCTGCAGCGGACCCCGTCGTACATCATGCCGGTGCCGAAGGAGGACGCCCTGGCCAACCGCCTGCGCCGGGTGTTCGGTGAGGAGCGCGGCTACGCCCTGACCCGGCGCAAGAACATCGCGCAGCAACGGGCCGTCTGGCGTTTCTGCCAGCGGTTTCCCAAGGCCGCGCGCAAGCTGATCCGCAGCGTCAACGCCAAGTCGCTGCCCGAGGGCTATCCGGTCGACGAGCACTTCAACCCGCCGTACGACCCGTGGGACCAGCGCCTGTGCGCGGTGCCGGACGGGGACCTCTTCAAGGCCCTGCGCCGGGGGAGGGCCACGATGGTCACCGACCGCATCACGACGTTCACCGAGACCGGCATCCTGCTCGACAGCGGCGCCGAGCTCGACGCCGACATCATCGTCACAGCGACCGGCCTCAACCTGCAGCTGTTCGGCGGCATGACCCTCAGCATCGACGGTCGCCCGGTCGACCCGCCCGAGACGGTCATCTACCGCGGCATGATGCTCAGCGGCGTGCCCAACTTCTCGGTGGCCATCGGCTACACCAACTCCTCCTGGACGCTGAAGATCGGCATGCTCTGTGAGTACTTCTGCCGGCTCCTCGGCTACATGGACGAGCACGGGCACGACACGGCGTGGGCGGAGGCCGACCCCGACATGCCGACGCGCCCACTCCTCGACTTCGACGCGGGCTACGTCAGACGGTCGCTGGCCGACCTGCCCCGGCAGGGTCCGGCAGCGCCGTGGCTGATGTCGATGAGCTACCACGACGACCGCAAGGTCCTCAGGAGCGGCGACCTCGTCGACGAGCACCTGCACTTCTCCGGCGTCGCCGACCGCAGCTCCGAGGCCGGCCTGGTCGAGGGCGCGCAGCGCTGACCCAGCGGGCCGTCGGTCGGGTCAGCGCATGTTGTCGCGGAACACGCGGTGGAAGATGCCGGCCCGGCCGAGCTCCCTGCCCGCCTCCGGGGACATCGTCGAGCGCTCGAGATAGTCGTTGAAGCCGGGCAGGCCGGCGGCCTCGTCGTCGCTGAGCGACTCGAACCCCATGGACCAGTCGGGGAAGACCCGGGTCGTGATCTCCTCGCGCAGGGCGACGTAGACGTTGCGGTGCCGGGTGTCCCGCTCGATCCGGGCGTAGGTCGCGTCCACCACGTCCTCGGCTCCCTCGAGGGTCTGGATGAAGTGCTCACCGGCGTACAGGAGCATCCCGGTGAGCCCTGCGGCGTGGTTCCGCTCCCGGGAGGAGGCCAAGAGCTCGCTCAGCTGTTCGGGGCTGTACGGCACGGTGGCCGTGCTGAGGTAGGTCAACGAGATCATCACGGCCCAAGTATGCGTGAGTGTGAGCCGCTGCGTGGCGGGTAATGAAGAGCAACTGTCACTGTTCAGGGAGGAACATCATGGCAACCATTCTGTGGATCATCGCGGTCGTGCTCGTCATCAGCGGGATCGTCACCCTCGTCCGGGGGCAGGTGCTGTTCGGCATCCTGCTCATCGTCGTGGGACTGCTCGTCGGGCCGGGTGGGGTCAGCATCTTCGGATGACCGAGTTCCGGCGCGCTCCTGTCCCCGTCGGGTGACAGGGTGTCGGGATGACCCGAGTCTCGCTCTCGCGCCTGCCGGGGGAGCGGGCGCTGGTCGTCGACGCCGGGTCGGAGCACGAGCTGGCCCTGGCCGACCTCCCGTCCTACGTCCTCGCACGGGAGGCGGAGGCCCCGCGCTGGGCGTGGGACGACACCGCCCGGTGGTACCCCGGCCTGCTCGCGGCCGGGGTGCGGGTCCAGCGCTGCCACGACCTGCGACTGGGGCACCACCTGCTGCGGCGGGCCCCGGCCGTCGACGGGCGGCTGCTGGAGGGTGAGCAGTCGGAGCACTGGGACCGGCTCGGCCCGAGCCTGCCCGTCGACCCGGCCCTGTTCTCGATCGACCACCCGGCCGAGCACCTGCGCGCCGACCTGGAGGACGCCCGGCAGCTGGCCGCCGTGGCGGCGTCGCCGGAGGCGGCCCGGATCGGGCTGCTGCTCGCGGCGGAGTCGTCCGGTGCCCTCGTCGCGGCCGAGATGACGTACGCCGGGGTGCCGTGGCGGGTCGAGGTCCACGAGCGGCTGCTCGCCGACCTGCTGGGGCCGCGACCCCCGCGCGGCGTACGACCTCAGCGGCTGGAGGCCCTGGTCGCCGAGGTGCGCGAGGCGCTCGGGGCTCCGGGCCTCAACCCCGACTCGCGACCCGAGCTGCTGGCGGCCCTGCGCCGAGCCGGCCTCGAGGTGACGGACACGCGGGCGACGAGCCTGCGCGCCCTCGACCACCCGGGGGTCGAGGCACTGCTGCACTACAAGCAGCTCGCCCACCTGTTCCAGACCAACGGCTGGGCCTGGCTCGACCGCTGGGTGAGCGGCGAGCGGTTCCGGCCGTCGTACCAGCCGGCCGGGTCCACGACGGGGCGGTGGTCCTCCAACGGCGGGGGAGCGCTGTCCATCCCGGTGCAGGTCCGGCCCGCGGCCGTGGCCGACGACGGCTGGGCCTTCGTGGTGGCCGACGTCGCGCAGCTCGAGCCGCGCGTGCTCGCCGGCATGAGCGGCGACGGTGCGCTGGCCAGGTCGGCACGCGGAGCCGACCTCTACCAGGGGATGGTCGAGGACGGCGCCGTGGCCAGTCGCCAGGACGCCAAGCTCGGTCTCCTCGGAGCCATGTACGGCGCCACCACCGGCGAGAGCGGCCGCCTGGTCGCTGGGCTCACCCAGCGCTACCCCGAGGCGTTCGGCCTCGTCGAGCAGGCGGCACGGGACGGCGAGCAGGGCCGGGTGGTGCGGACGTTGCTGGGACGCGGGTCGCCGCCCGTGGGCGACGCGTGGGACGGCGACCCGGAGAGCCCGCCGGCCGATCTCGACAGCCAGGCCCGGATGCGACGTGCCTACGGCCGGTTCACCCGCAACTTCGTCGTCCAGGGCACAGGCGCCGAGTGGGCCCTGTGCTGGATCGCCGACCTGCGCAACCGGTTGTGGCGCCTGGCCGACGGGCCGCTCGACTCGCGGCCACACCTCGTGTTCTTCCTGCACGACGAGGTCGTCGTACACACCCCGGGCAGGCTCGCCGACACGGTCGCGGCCCAGGTCGCCGAGGCGGCGGCCACCGCGGCGGGCCTGCTGTTCCGTGACCGCACCATCGACTTCCCGCTGAACATCTCGATCGTCCGGTCCTACGCGGACGCGGGCAAGCCCGGTGTCCCGGTCGAGTCCTGAACGGCGACAGGCGCGGCCGGGGACGAGGTCTTGGTCCTGAGGGTTGAATGGCAGGGTGAAGCACTCTCGGAGGCTGTGGGTCCTGGTCGGCCTGGCGAGCCTGATGCTGGTGATCGCCGGTTGCGACGGCACCGGTTCGACCCCGGGCGCCGCCGGCAAGCCGGCGGCCACCCCGGCGGCCACCCAGGCCCCGAAGAAGCACTTCCCGAAGGGCCCGCCGATGCTGCTGGAGGGCATCGCCCCGCTCACCGGGACCACCGTCGGGGTGGCCATGCCGATCTCCATCACCTTCACCGACCCGGTGAAGGTCTCGGCGCGCAGGCAGGTCGAGTCGCACATCGTGCTCAGGACCTCCGCCCCGGTCACCGGGGCGTGGCACTGGTTCGGCTCCCAGCGGGTCGACTTCCGGCCGAGGACCTACTGGAGGCCCGGGACCAAGGTGTCGATGGTGGCCAGCCTGGAGCACGTGGGCGACGGTTACGGACGCTACGGCACCCACAGCTACACGCGGAGCTTCACGATCGGGGCCGACGTCCGCACCCACGTCTACGTGAAGGGTCACAAGACCGTGGTCACGCGGAACGGGAAGGTCCTGCGGACGATGCCGAGCGACGCCGGCAGCCCCAGCTTCCCGTCCTGGGACGGGACGATGGCCGTGGTCAACAAGTCGCGGACCGTGCGGATGACGTCGTGCAGCGTGCACATCGCCTGCGACAAGAAGGACTCGAACTTCTACGACCTGGTGCTGCCGTGGGACGTGCGGATCACCTGGTCGGGCACCTTCGTGCACTACTCGACCGGAGACCCCCAGCCCGGGCACAGCTATGGCTCGCACGGCTGCGTCCACCTCTCCTACGCGGACGCGGAGTGGTACTACAACCTGTCCAAGCAGGGCGACCCCGTGACCATGACAGGCTCTCCCCGTGGCAAGGCCCCCGGCGACAACGGGTACGCCGACTACGACGTCCCGTGGAACCAGTGGCTGGCCGGGAGCGGCCTGAAGGAGTTCACGACCCAGGCCTGAGATGAGTTTCCGCCGTCGGCAAGGTCGGTAGACGGCAGACAGACAGAGCTGACGAGAGGATGAGAGCGTGCGGAAGCTGATCTACTCCATGAACGTGAGCCTGGACGGCTACATCGCCGCGCGCGGGGACGACATCGGCTGGAGTATGCCCGGTGACGAGCTGCACCAGTGGTTCAACGACCGAGCCGGCGAGATGGGTCTCTCGCTCTACGGCCGCAAGCTGTGGCAGCTGATGAACGCGTACTGGCCGACCGCCGACCAGCAGCCGGACGCGACGCCCATCGAGATCGAGTTCGCCGGCGCCTGGCAGCGGACGCCGAAGGTGGTGTTCTCCAGAACCCTCGACGAGGTCAGCGGGAACGCGCGACTGGTCGGCGGCGACGCCGTCGAGGAGATCACCCGGCTGAAGGCCGAGGACGGCGCCCCGATGGAGATCGGCGGCGCCACCCTCGCCGGCGTGGCGATGCGCGCCGGCCTGGTCGACGAGTACCAGGTGGTCACCCACCCGGTGCTCGTCGGCGGCGGTACGCCGTTCTTCAGCGCGCTCGACACCTGGGTGCAGCTGACCCTGCTGGAGACGAGGACCTTCCCGGACGGGGTGACGCTGTCCCGCTACGAGACCAGGCGCTGAATCCTCAGCGCGTCCGGCCGGAGCCCTCGACCGCCAGGGGGTGAGGGTCGTCGGGGAGCAGGTCGTCGACGACCTCGCCGCGACGGAACCTCGCGAACAGGGGTGGCGACTCCAGGGCCGGAGCGTCGCCGTCGAGGAACGTGGTCATCCGGGGCGTCTGCAGGCGGGCACCCCCGGCCACGAACACCGCGACCGCGAACGCCGTGCCGACGACCACGATCGCCAGGCTGATCCAGAGCACGGCGCGGGTCCCCTCGACGGACGAGCCGCCGATGCTGTGCGCGACGTACACGAAGACGGGGGCGATCAGGAAGGCGGCCACGGCCCGGAGCAGCTCGACCATGGCGAAGACCCGTTGCAGGGTGGGGGCGCGTTGGGTGAACCCGGCTCCGAAGAGCGCCGGTGCGACGGTGGCCCCCAACCCGATGCCGGTCAGGCCGGAGCCGATGAGCGCGACCGTTGGGCCGGCCGGCACCTGGAGCATGAAGACCACGATGCCGGCGGCCAGGAAGCCCATCCCCACGGGTGGCAGGACCAGCAACCACTTGCGCTCGATGACGATGCCGAGACACACAGCGGCCAGCAGAGCGCCGGCGAGCTCGGGCAGGTACAGCAGCCCGGCGCGCAGCGCGCCGCGCTCGGCGGTCACGAGGGTCAGGGTGAGGTCGCCCACCGGGACCGACGCCGCGGCGGCGCACAGCGCGATCGTGAGGCCGGAGATCGGGATCGTGCTGCTCAGCAGGGGACCGAGGGGCAGCAACGGGTTCGCGCTGCGGACCTGGATCACGATCAGGAGCACGATCACCGCCAGGCCGCCGAAGAGCGGCAGCGCGGTCCTGATGGACCAGAAGGCGTGCGAGGTCAGCTCGGAGGCGCCGAAGAACGCGGCGATCGAGCCGACGGCGGCCAAGGTCAGCGCGAGCGGGTCCTTGGGGGCACTCGGGTCGGCCGGCGGGGTGTGGTCGTAGGTGAGCACGGTGAGCACCAGCGCCATCACGGCGATCCCGGCCACGACCCACAGCAGTGGCCGCCACTGGTCCGCGTCGGCCTGGATGCCACCCACCGTCGGGCCCAGCGCGACGGCTCCGAAGATGCAGATGCTCATGGTCACCGAGGTGTAGCGCAGCTTCTCCGCGCCGAAGCCCAGGGCCAGCGGGGGGACCGCCGCGATGAGCAGGAGGCTGGTGGTCAGGCCCTGCAGCACGTGGCCCGCGATGAACATCGCAGGATCCTGCGCTGCCGCGAGCAGCACCGAGCCGACCACGGACAGCGCCGCGTAGGAAACCAGCATCACCCGTTGAGGCAGGTGCTGGGCGAACACCACCGCGAGAACCGTTCCCAGTGCATAACCGGCGTTGCCGAGACCGAGCCCGAGCGACAGCGTCTGCGCGCTCATGTCCAGGTCCCGCGAGATGAGCGGGGACAAGGGCGCGAGCGCGGAGGAGAGGGCGAGGTAGGGCACCAGCGCCAGCAGCGCCATGGCGGCGACGGCTGGATAGCGGCCTGCCAGAGGACCGGAGGGAAGGCTCATGTCACCTTTCAGGACCACTCCCGTCGACACGTCGACGAGGAGCGGAGGAACGGGGTGGCGGCGCCTCGATGGACGCCCTGAGGTCACCGTCGCCAACCGGCGGGGCGTCCGTGGCATTCCCCGGTGGGCCCGTGACGAGGGCGACCCCTCCCGGAGGAGACATGGCAGCGACGGGTGCGGCTATCGTCGCCAGCGTGCCCGGTCACCAGCGCGTCTTCGTGGTCAGCAGCGGGGCTGGGGCGTCCGACGTACGCGGCGTCCGGGACGACCTGGGCCGCGACCCCGTGGTCCTGAGCGCTCCGACGGTCGACGCCGCGCGCGTGCTGGGCCTGCTCGCGGTGCCACCCCAGGTGGAGTCGTTGCTGGCGCCGGTGAGCATCCCGCAGGCCGATCGCGGCCACCGCCTGGATGCGCTGGTCCGGGGGTACGCCCTGCAGGACCGCTTCCGGGACGTCGTGGTGGTGACGGACGAGGCGACCTCGACGCTGCTGGTGCGCGCGCTCGCGCCCGGGCAGCTGCCCACCGAGGGCGCCGTGACGCTGGTGGGGCTGCCCCGCGGGGAACGCCCGATGGCCGTACGACGAGCAGTCGTCGGCGGCGTCGTGCTGGGAGTCGCAGCCGCGGTCGGCGAGCCGGTGGCGCCGATCCCGACGTTGCCGGCCGTGGTGGCGTTGCTCGGGCTCGTCCTGCTGCTCGTCGCGCCGTGGCGACGACTCGGCCGCGAGCTGCTGCTCGCGGCGGCGCTCGCCATCACGGTCGTCCTGGCGATGCTCGCCGGCTCGGCCCGCTTCCCCGGCGCCTGGTGACCAGGGTGTCGCCCTGGGGGCTGGCCCACCGTGGCCGGTAGGGGGCCGCGAGCTAGCCGAGGTCGCGGAGCCGGGTCTGCTCCGGCGAGTTCTCGGTGACGCAGAACGGCAGGCCGGCGGGGTCACGCAGGGCGTGCCAGCCCCGCCCGGGACCGATGTCCTCCGCGCCGAGGTCGCGGATCCGGCGTACCTCCGCGGCGAGGTCGTCGGTGCCGTGGTCGAGGTGGGCGCGCACCGTGCCGTCCGGCTCGTCGAGCCGCTGGAAGAGCAGCTGCAGGGGGGATCCCGCGTCGTCGTGCCACTTCCCGGCGAACTCCGGCGACGACGACTCGACCCACCTGGCGGGCAGCAGCGCGCGCCAGAAGCGAACCTCGGCCTCGTGGACGCTGACGGGGGAGTCGATGCAGAGCTGCGCCAGGCGGCTGCGGTGCCCGTCGGGCCACGCCGTCGGGGCCGGCGCCTCGCGCTCGCGGGCCTCCAGCACGCAGAACGGCAACCCTCCCGGGGAGAGCAGGGTGCGCCACTCGTCGCTCTCGGACACGAGGTCGGCGCCGAGCGCGAGCGCCCGCTCCACGAGCCCCTCGGGCTCGTCGCTCTCGAGGTCGAGGTGCACCCGCGGTGGGCCGTCGATCCGCTGGAGGTGGACGTACGGCGAACCGCTGGGCGGCTCGAAGCTGCTGAGCTCGGGATGCCCTGGCCAGGGGGCACCGGCCGGCCAACCGAGGACGCTGCCCCAGAAGCCGGCCTGGCTCGCGTGCAGGTCGGCCGGGACGTCGATGAACGCGTGCAGCCAGGACATGGGTCAAGGGTAGGTGGGCATAGCGACCGTGCACGTGGTGTTGGACGACCTGTGAGCGTTCACGAGTCCGTGGTGATCGGTGGCGGCCAGGCCGGCCTCTCCGCGTCGTACCACCTGAAGCGGCGCGGGATCGACCACGTCCTGCTCGACGCCAACCGGCGTCCGGGCGGGGCCTGGCAGCACCGGTGGGACTCCCTCACGATGACCGACGTGCACGGCGTCGCCGCGCTGCCGGACTCCACGCCTCCCTCTGCTCCCGGGGAGCGGGCCAACGTGGCGGTCGCGCGCTACTTCGCGGACTACGAGCGCGAGCACGACCTGCCCGTGATCCGGCCCGTCCGGGTCGACCGGGTGACCAGCCGGGGCGACCTGCTCGTCGTACGGGCGGGCGAGCGCACCTGGACCGCGTCCACGATCGTCAACGCGACCGGGACCTGGGACCGCCCGTTCGTCCCGCACTACCCGGGGATCGAGACCTTCGGGGGCGAGCAGCTGCACACCACCGACTACCCGGGCGCCGAGCACTTCCGCGGCCGGCGGGTGCTCGTCGTCGGGGGTGGCGCCTCGGCGGTGCAGTTCCTCGGGGAGCTGGCCCCGGTCACCGACACCGTGTGGGTCACCCGTCGTCCTCCGGTCTGGCGCAGCGGGGAGTTCGACCGGGAGGCGGGGCATGAGGCTGTGGCGCTGGTCGAGGAGCGCGTACGACGAGGCCTGCCGCCCGCGAGCGTCGTCAGCGTGACCGGACTGGCGCTGCGCGACCAGGAGCGGCTGGCCGAGTCGCTGGGCGCCTACCGCCGGCGGCCGATGTTCGCGAGCATCGAGCCCGGCGGTGTCCGGTGGCCCGACGGCAGCGTCGAGCGCGTCGACGTGATCCTGTGGGCCACGGGGTTCCGCCCGGCGGTGAGCCACCTGGCCCCGCTGCGGCTCCGCGGCCCGCTCGGCGGCATCCAGCTCGACGGCACCACCGCGGTCGCCGACCCGCGCGTGCAGCTCGTCGGCTACGGCCCCTCCGCCAGCACCATCGGCGCCAACCGCGCCGGCCGCGCCGCTGCCATCGCGGTCTCCCGGCGTGGGTCCAGGCCGAGGGACCGGGCGGCGACCTAGACTCCGGCGGGTGGGGGACCGGCCGACCGACGCACGGGCGTGAGAGCCCGTCGTACGGCGGCCGCGGTGCTCGGCGCAACGCTGGTCGCCGTCGCGCTGACCGGGTGCGACCTCGAGACGTCCGCGCCGACGGCCGCCTCGACACCTGCACCAGAGACCGCGTTGGCGGCACTGGGCGCGTTGGCGACCCGGGGCCGGGCGCCGATGACCGGCTACGACCGCGACCGGTTCGGGCAGACGTGGCTGGACACCGACCGCAACGGCTGCGACACGCGCAACGACATATTGCGCCGGGACCTGACCTCCGCCCAGGTCCGGCCCGGCACCGGGAGCTGCCTGGTCGAGTCGGGGGAGCTCGCCGACCCCTACTCGGGAGGCACGCTGCACTTCTCTCGAGGGCCGGGGGACGTCGTCGACATCGACCACGTCGTGTCCCTGGGCAACGCGTGGGTCACCGGGGCGACCGGCTGGGAGATCCGGAAGCGGGCCGCGCTTGCCAACGACCCGCTGAACCTGTTGGCCGTCGACGCTTCGGCCAACCGGCAGAAGGGTGACGGCGACGCGGCCACCTGGCTCCCGTCGAACACGGCGTTCCGGTGCGACTACGTGGCCCGCCAGGTGGTGGTGAAGGTGAAGTACGGGCTCTGGGTGACGCCTCCGGAGAAGGCCGCCATCGGCCGCATCCTCGCGACCTGCCCGACGCAGCGGCTACCCACCGACGACTCGGCGGCACCGGTCATCTCGCCGGTGGCGCCGAACGTGCCCGCCCGGCAGCCGAGCCCCACGGTCGCCGTCCCGGAAGGACAGGGGAGGGTCTGGTTCGAGAACTGCGACGCGGCCCGCGCGGCCGGCGCCGCACCGGTCCACCGGGGCGACCCCGGCTACGACAGCCACCTCGACGCCGACGGTGACGGGAGCGGCTGCGACTCCTGAGCTCAGGCGCGGGATCCGCCTCGGCCGGCCCCGGGATGAGGCGCACCGCCCCATCATCCCGCTCCGGTGTCCCGAGGCCGTTGCGCGAGCCGCGAGCGCGTGCCACAGTTGTTTACTGACCGAACGGTCTGTTAATCACCGACCCCTCCCGGAGGAGACATGGCAGTGACCTCGCAGGCCGAGGACGAGGCCGAGCTGCTGGCCCGGTTCGAGGCGACCGTCGGCCGGCACGACCGGATCGAGCCGCGGGACTGGATGCCGGAGAAGTACCGCCGCACCCTGGTCCGCCAGATCGCCCAGCACGCCCACTCGGAGATCATCGGGATGCAGCCGGAGGGCAACTGGATCACGCGGGCCCCGTCGCTGCGGCGCAAGGCGATCCTGCTGGCCAAGGTGCAGGACGAGGCCGGCCACGGGCTCTACCTCTACTCCGCGTGCGAGACGCTCGGGGTCTCCCGGCGGGAGCTCACCGCGATGCTGATCGCCGGGAAGCAGAAGTACTCCTCGATCTTCAACTACCCGACCCTGTCGTACGCCGACGTCGGGACCATCGGCTGGCTCGTCGACGGCGCGGCGATCTGCAACCAGGTGCCGCTGTGCCGGACGTCGTACGGCCCCTACGGTCGCTCGATGATCCGGATCTGCAAGGAGGAGTCCTTCCACCAGCGCCAGGGCTACGAGCTGCTCGCGACGATGATGCGCGGCACCGACGAGCAGCGCGCGATGGTCCAGGAGTCCGTCGACCGGTTCTGGTGGCCGGCGCTGATGATGTTCGGGCCGCCCGACGCGGAGTCGCCGAACACCGAGCAGTCGATGGCCTGGGGCATCAAGCGGGACACCAACGACGACCTGCGCCAGAAGTTCGTGGACATGAGCGTGCCGCAGGCGAAGGCGCTGGGGGTGACGTTCCCCGACCCGTTGCTGGCGTGGAACGAGGAGCGCGGGCACCACGACTTCGGGCAGCCCGACTGGGACGAGTTCGCCGCTGTCGTGAAGGGGTCCGGGCCGTGCAACGCCCAGCGGATCGCGCACCGCAAGAAGGCCCACGACGACGGGGCGTGGGTGCGCGAGGCCGCGGTCGCCTTCGCAACCGCCGTGGTTGAGGAGCGAGCGCCGGTGAGCGTCTCGAAGCCTGGCGAGGGGTCGGAGCAGTGAGCGAGATCCAGGACGAGTGGCCGCTCTACGAGATCTTCGTGCGTGGCAAGCGAGGGCTCAACCACGTGCACGTCGGGTCGCTGCACGCGGCCGACGACGAGATGGCGCTGCTGCACGCGCGAGACGTCTACACCCGGCGCAACGAGGGCGTGAGCATCTGGGCGGTGCGATCCGACGCGATCACCGCGTCCAGCCCGGACGAGAAGGACCCGCTGTTCGCCCCCGCCGGCGACAAGGTCTACCGGCACCCGACGTTCTACGCCGTCCCCGACGACGTTCCGAACATGTGATGGAGGCCGTGTCATGACCGATGGCCACGACTCCGCCTACGACGGGCTGCTCGAGCACCACACCGTGACGGACGACTCCCAGTGGGCCTTTGGGACCGACTTCGAGGACCCGCTGGCCGGCGTCGACACCACCATCCCCGACGGCGTGGATGCCCGGACCCTGGGGGCGTACTGCCTGATGCTCGGCGACGACGCGCTCGTCTACTCCCACCGGCTCTCGCAGTGGACGAGCAACGCTCCCGACCTCGAGGAGGACATCGCACTGGCCAACATCGCGCTGGACCTGCTCGGCCAGGCCCGGCTGCTGCTGGCCCGGGCGGCCGCCGCGGACCCCGACCTGGTGCCGGTGCTGCCCGTGGGCTCGCCCGTCCCCCCCGAGGACGCTCTCGCCTTCTTCCGCGACGAGTCAGCCTTCCGCAACGTGCGGTTCGTCGAGCCCGGCAACGGCGACTTCGCCGTCACCGTCGCGCGGCTGCTCGTCTTCTCGACGCACCGGCTGGCCCTCCTGCAGCGCCTCGCGACCAGCAGCGACAGCGTGCTGTCGGCGATCGCCGCCAAGGGTGTCAAGGAGGTCACCTACCACCGTGACTACGCAGCGCGTTGGTTCCTCACCCTGGCCCACGGCACCGAGGAGTCGAGGCGGCGGTTGCTGGCGGCGATGGTCCTCGTCTGGCCGCTCTACGACGAGCTGTTCCGCACCCACCCGGTGGAGCGGACCGTGGCCGAGCAGGGGGTCGGGGTCGACCCGGCGACCACCGCGGACGAGGTGCACGTCGTGCTCGAGCAGGTGTTCTCGGTCAGCGGGATCGACCGTCCCGACGTACCCCCGACAGGACCGGTCAGCGGCGGGACGGGCCGCGACGGCCGGCACACCGAGGACATGGGACGCCTGCTCGCGGAGCTCCAGGTCGTCGCCCGAGCGCACCCGAGGGGGCTGTGGTGAGCCCGACGGACGCCCGGGCCGTGGCGTCGCGCGTGACCGATCCGGAGATGCCCATGCTGACGCTGGAGGACCTCGGGGTGCTGCGGGACGTGGAGGTCGAGGGCGACGTCGTCACGGTGACGATCACGCCGACCTACTCCGGCTGCCCGGCGATGGCCACCATGCGCGACGACCTGGTGCACACGCTGCGCGACCACGGGTACGCCGACGTACGCGTCCGGGTGAGCCTGCAGCCCGCGTGGTCCAGCGACTGGATCACCGAGCGCGGCCGCCGGGCGCTCGTCGACCACGGCGTCTCGGCCCCCGGGGCCGCGCCTGGGCACGTGGGACCGGTCGCCCTGACCCTGACGCCGACGCGGCGAACGGTGCACTGCCCGCGCTGCGGGTCGGGCGGGGCCGAGCTGACCTCGGAGTTCGGGCCGACGGCGTGCACGGCGATCTACCGCTGCCCGGCCTGCCTCGAGCCGTTCGAGCACGTGAAGGAGATCTGATGAGCGTGGACTCGGCGAGGGCCGCCCGCGCCACCTTCCACGAGCTCACCGTGGCCGCCGTCGAGCGCCTCACCGACGACTCGGCGGCGATCACGTTCGACGTGCCCGACGCGCTGCGAGGGACGTTCGCCTTCCACGCCGGGCAGTCGCTCACCCTGCGCCGCGTGATCGACGGGGTGGAGCACCGGCGGTCCTACTCCATCTGTGCTCCGGCGGGCGCCGCACCGCGGGTCGGCGTACGCGAGATCCCCGACGGGCTGTTCTCCTCGTGGCTGGTGCGCGAGGTCGGGCCCGGCGACGTCGTCGAGGTGCAGGCGCCGACCGGCAGCTTCCGGGCGGACCCGGCCGAGGCGGGCCGGCACCTGTGCGTCGCGGCCGGCTCCGGGATCACGCCGATGCTCTCGATCGCCACGTCGGTGCTGGCCAACCCGGGCTCGCAGGTGACGCTGCTCTACGGCAACCGCACCACCGGCTCGGTGATGTTCGCCGAGGAGCTCGCCGACCTGAAGAACCGCTACGGCCCGCGCCTCGACCTGGTCCACGTCCTGTCGCGGGAGCCCCGAGACGTGGAGCTGTTCTCCGGGCGCCTCGACGCCGACCGCCTGCGTCGGCTGCTGACCGCCCTGGTCCCCGTGCGGGCGCTCGACCACGTCTGGCTGTGCGGGCCGTTCGGGCTGATCGCCGATGCGCGGGAGGTGCTGGAGTCGCTCGGCGTGACCCGGGAGAAGGTGCACTTCGAGCTGTTCTTCGTCGACGAGCCACCGCCGGAGCTGACACGTCCCGACGCCGTCGTCGAGGGGGACGTCAGCGAGGTGACGATCGACCTCGACGGACGTACGACGACCGCGCCGATGTCCAAGGCACAGCCCGTCCTCGACGGAGCGGCCGCGACCCGCACCGACCTGCCGTTCGCCTGCAAGGGCGGGGTCTGCGGGACCTGCCGGGCCCGGGTCACGTCCGGTGAGGTGGACCTGCGCCGCAACTACGCCCTGGACGACGACGAGGTCGACCGCGGCTACGTGCTCACCTGCCAGAGCCTCCCCGTCACCGACCAGGTCACCGTCGACTTCGACGCCTGACTAGCGGGGGTGCAGGCCGTCGAAGGCCAGGGTCGCCACCGATCTGGCGAGGTCGTCTGCGGCGACCGGGCCGCCGGGCCGATACCACTCCACCAGGGAGTTGACCATGCCGAACAGCAGCCGGCTGATCACCTCCGGCGCCAGGTCGTCGCGCAGCGTGCCCTCGTCGACCGCGGCCCGGACGAGCGTCGTGAGCTTCTCGTCGATGGCCCGGCGGCGCTCGAGCGCGGCCAGCTGCACAGCGCTGTTGCCGCGCACCCGGAGCAGCAGGGTGACGGCCGGCAGGTGCTCGGCGAGCAGGTGCACCGAGGCCTCGACGACCCCCCGGAGCCGTTGATAGGCGTCCCCACCAGGGTCGGCGTCGACAGCCGTGTCGAAGGCCGCGGTCAGCCCGTCCAGCGCCTCGTCGAGGGCCGCGGAGAGCAGCGTCTCCTTGCTGGGGACGTGGTGGTAGATCGCCGACTTGGACAGCCCCAGCTCCCGGGCGAGGTCGCCCATGCTGGTCGCGTCGTACCCCTGCGCGTTGAAGAGGTCGATCGCGCGCCGCAGCACCGTCTCCTGGTCGTAGCCGGGCCGGCCCCGGCGTACGGGAGCCTGGTCCTCGCCTTCGTCACGCATGCGCCGATGCTCCCACGACCGGGACCGTGAGCCGGGGACTCAGAGCCCGTCGGGTGGCAGCGCGGTGTCGAACTTCAGGCCCGAGGAGCCCTCGCCCTGGCCGGCCTCCTTGCGGCGGCCGATCCACAGCACCGTGCCGCCGTCGGTGGTGCGCGCGAGCTGGTAGCGGCGGGTGAGCACGACGCCGTCCCGCGGCACCTCCTGCTCGGCGATCCGGAGCCGGTCGGCGGCCACGTCCCCCTCGGGCGACGTGCGCAGCAGCACGCCGTGCGGGTGCACCACCTCGACCGTCCCGCCGGGCAGGAACCGCACCATCGGGCGGCGCTCGAGCTCGGTCGCGAACCGGTTCAGCGGGACGCCCGCGAGCGGCACCGAGACGAACGGGATCCAGTGGTCGGGCACCGGCGTCATCAGCCGGTAGACGATCGCCGCGTCGTCGAGGTCGCCGGGCAGCTGCTGGCGCAGCGACCTCGACTCGACCAGGCCGCGCTTGACCGGCTCGCCGCTGGGCCCCTGTACGACGCGCTCGACCCCCCAGACCAGGTTGGCCATCTCGTCGCGGAACAGCGCGACCTCCTCGAGCGGCGGACCCTCCAGGGCGTGACGCAGCGTGGCCGGCAGCACGAACACGTCCGCCAGCGCCGACCCGTCGTCGACCGGGGTGTTCTGGAAGACGGTCCAGCCGGGGCGGCCGACCTCACGGGACGGTCCCACGTCGATGCTCGCCCCGAAGGTGTCGACCACCCGGAGGCTGTGCACCCGGGCCACGTCGCCGTACTCCATCTGGAAGGGGAGCAGGAACCAGTCGTTGCCGAAGACGAGCGAGAACTCGACGAGGGCGAGCCGGGCCAGGTCGGTCGACCCCGCCTTGAGGCCGCCGAGGTAGACGTTGGAGTCCTCGAACGCCCAGAGCCGGTCGTTGGGCATCCCGGGGTACTTCACCGGCGTGGGCACCAGGGTCTGCCTGACCACCTCGGGCGGGACCGGCTGGGCGGGGGCGCCGAGGGCGGGGGAGGCCGCGGCGTCGAAGGAGTACCAGTCGACCGTGCCGCCGACGTACTCGTCGGAGCGGAGCACCACGTCGCCCGTGGAGAGCGTGGCCTGGACGGCGAAGGAGTACTCCAGCCGGTGCGGGTCCCACGACGACCCGGTGGGCACGGCGACGAGCTGCTCGGCCCAGGTCCGCCAGGTGGCGAGCACCTCCTTCACCGCCGTACGACGAGCGGCCGTGCCAGCGGCCGTGCTCACCGACGACGGCAGGTCCCCGCCCGACGCCCGGAGCGCGGCCACCGCGGCCGCGCCGTCGGGCACCCGCCCCGTCAGCACCCGCCGCCGCGAGGCGCCCACCGGGTCGACCTCCGCGTCGAGGTCGCCTGCGAACGGCCACTCCGCGACGTACGCCGCCTCCACCTTGGCCAGGATCGTCGTGGGCAGCCCCAGCGCGCGCGTCAGGCGGAGCAGGTGCAGCCCGAGCTGGGAGCGCACCCGCTCCGGGTGCACGTCGGGGGTCTCGGCCTCGACGGCGACCTCGACCGGCGTGGCCGGGGGCACGTCGACGGACTCACCCGCGGAGTCGGGGGTGCCGAGTGGCGACCCGGGGTGGAAGCGGGTGACCGGCCCACGCTCGGCGTTCACCTCGGCCACGACCGGGGAGCCGCCGTCCTCGCCGCGGAGCTCCTCGAACTGCCACTGGCGACCGATCATCCACAGCGGGTCGGCGAGCCGGACCTCGAGCCCGGGGGTCAGGTCACCGGAGCTGAGGTTCACCGGCTCCAGCCGGGAGTAGCTGACGACGGTCGGCCTGATGCGGAGCTCCGTCTCGAGGGAGACCAGGTGCGCGAGGTCGTAGAGGGCCATCGTCGTCACGCCTTCCCGAGGACGTCGGCGTGCAGCACCGCGAAGCCGGCGGCCTGCGCGGACTTCAGCAGCTCGGTCAGCGACACCGACGGGACGTCGTGGGTGTAGTCGTCCGGCAGGTAGAGCGCCGGCAGGAACGACCCCATCGGCGCGAGCTCGGCCGAGGAGAGCATCCGCAGCTGGGCCAGGTCGGCGGCCTCGTTGACCGTCTCGAGCAGCAGGTCGAAGCTCCACTTCTCCGGCCGCACCGCCGGGTGCACGGCGAGCAGCACCGACTGCGGCGCCCGGGCGCCGGGAGCGTCGTAGTGGAAGGTGACGGCCGTGGTCTCCGTCGTGGCGGGCAGGGTCTCGGTCCAGCCGTCCACCACCAGGCCGGCGAACGCCTTGCCCGCGTCGAGGGGCTTCCAGGAGTGCACCGCGAACGCGACGGAGCCGTGTGGCGGCGGGCCGGCGTCGCCGTGGGGGAGGGCGGTCCAGGGCACCCCCGGACGATGGGGGAGCTGGGCGATCTGCAGCTGGGCCGGGACGTCCTGCCCGGCGGCCTCGGCGTGCAGCAGCAGGCCGGCGAACGCGTCGAGCTCCGGCCGGACCAGCGCCGCGCGCTGCAGCCAGGCGGCCGGGGCGACCGGGTCACCGCCGAGGAGTGCGGCCCGGTCGGCGAGCGAGGCCGCCAGGGGTGCGCTGTCGGCCAGCGTCAGCCGCGGCAGCACCGGCTGGGGCGCCCCGAGCAGGGAGCGCAGCAGTGCGGTGTGCCGGGCGGCGACCTGCTGGTCGCCCTCGGGCAGGGGCTCGGCCACCGCCTTGTCCACGGCTGCGTCGAGCAGGGTGAGTCGGGCCACCACCTCGGCCGCCTGCATCTCGAGCTCCTCGGCAGCCTGCGCGTGGTTCTCGGGCACGACCGGCAGCGCGTCGGGGCCGTCGAAGGCGACCGCGTCGAGGAGGGCCTTGCTGCGCTGCTTCGGGGTCGAGGCCTTGCGGAGGGCCGTCACCACGGCGGTGAGCCTCGTCCGGGTGCCCGCGACCCGGGCGGCCAGCTCGGTGACGTCGACGGTGCCGGGTGCCGCGAGGGCCCCGCTGAGGTCGGCACCCGAGGCGAGGTCACCCGGGGCCAGCGGGGAGGCGCCGGTCACCTTCGCCGCCCAGTCGCCCAGCGTGTCCAGGAGCGCCAGTCCGCCGGCGGCGCTGCCCGACGGGGCCTCGGCGAGCAGCTCGAGCTCGGCCGCGGGGTCGGCGACCGCCTGGGCGGCGAAGGCCAGTCCGATCCGCTGCTCCAGCTCGCTCGGTCGGCCCGCGCCGGTCTTCTGCGTCGCGAGGGCGACCGACAGCGGGCCCAGGCCGAGGTCGGCCAGCGTGATCGGGCTCAGCACGGTGGCGGTCCCGTCGGGGGCGTGCAGCAGCGCCCCGAACTGCCACTGCGACGGCGGGCCCAGGAGCCGGGAGAGCCAGGCGTCGAGCAGCGGCTCGGCCACGCCCCGCGCGTCGCGCTTCCAGCCGGTCGCCAGGGCCTGGTCCTGGAGCGCGACCACCACCCGGTGCCCGATCGTGTGACCGGAGCGGGGAGACCCGACGTAGTCGAGCTCGGTCACGCTGCCGTGACGATCGTGGGCCGACAGCGAGGCGCCCGAGCGGTCCAGGTTGCCGATCGCGGCCTGGTGGACGCTCTCGGCCACGAGCAGGTCGCTCACTGCGTCGTAGGTGTCGTGGACGGCGTCGATCACTGCCCGCAGCCGGCTGGCGTCGGTGCCCGGCAGGCTGGCCAGGCCGGCCTGGCTCGCCACGGCGCCGAGCACCCCGGACGGGTCGGTGCGCCAGCGGTCGAGCAGCGCCACGCCGTCGACCACGTCGCGGGCGGCCAGCACCTCCACCGACTCGTCGGGTGCCACGTCCGGGCCGCGCAGCGGAGCCGTGCGGCGCAGCGGCATCTGGTAGCGCATCAGGTCCAGGCCGGCGTCCTGCAGCCCGCGCTCGATGCGGTAGCCGAGCAGGGCGGCGAGCTGCTGTCCCTGGGCGACCCCTTCGAGGAGCCACCGGGCCCGGCGTACGCGGTCGGAGGTGACCTGCAGGTCGAACACCGTTCCGTCGTCGCCGCGGTTGGCCAGCCGGCCGTTGCGCAGCAGGGCCGTGCTCGCGGCGTGGGCGAGCGACGGGGTGTGCACGAAGCCGAGGCTCTCGGCGCCGGCCCCGATGTCGCGGTGCAGGTCCTCGACGAACCCCCAGCACCCCAGGTGTACGCCGGTCGGGGCAGCCTCGCGATGGTCGGTCAGCCGGCGCGTCGAGAGCCCGGTGAACCAGGCGTCGAGCCGCGTGGAGAAGAGGTCGAGGTAGCCACGGAAGGTCCACTCGAGCTGGTCGGGCGGTGCCGCGGCCAGCTCCTGCAGGGCGACCTGGTGGTGCCCCAGCCAGTAGAACGGATCGGTCGGCGCCCCGAGCAGCGCGGCGAGGTCACCGAACCGGTCGGCGAACTCGGTGGTCACGAACTCGCCCAGCGGCTTCGACGAGACCTGGGGCACCACAGCGTCGGCCAGCTGCCGGCCCGACGTGAAGTCGAGCGACGCGACGGGCACGGTCGGCGCCTGCTCCACCCGGACCGAGTCCGGCGTCGCGATGGACAGGTTCGCCAGCGCGGGCAGGGTGGCGAGCTGCGCCGCCGACAGACCCAGGCCGTCGCGGGTGGTGTGCAGCGCGCAGCGGTCGAGCTCGAGGACGCCGCTGTGCGCGGCCATCGCCTCGAGCAGGGCGATGGAGTCCTCCCGGAGGTTGAGGGCCTTGCGGCCGTTGACGTCCTTCATCAGCTCGGCGATCTCGCCGAGGTAGGCCGTGGGGTTCTCCCCCCCGGGCCTGGCGACGAGCGGGACCGGGAGCGGACTGTCCTTGCCGTGCGTCAGCTCGTTGAGCCGGGTGCTCGTGAAGACCCCGAGACCGACCCACATCGCCGAGGTCCAGGTGCGCTGCCAGGCGTTGGTGAGGTCCCAGCGCACGCTCATGTTCTTGCGCTCCAACGGTCCGGTGATCGGCCGGAACCGGAAGGTCCACGGCACTGGCGTGCGCTGCAGGAGCTTGAGCAGGACGGTGTCGACGTCCTGGTCCTCGCCAGCGCGGCGCAGGTGCGGCACGTCGGCGACGGCCGGGCTGGTGATCTGGCGCATCAGCGTGGCCACCCGGTGCACGAGCTGCTCGGCCCGGCCGGCGCCGGGCTCGTAGGACCGCGAGGACACGACCGGCAGCACGCCGTACGGCTGGGCGCCGACGCGAAGGGTGGGCAGTGGCCCGGCCGCGAACAGGCTGGACCGGGCGAACTCGCGCAGGTCGGCGTCGACCTGGGGGTCGTCCTTGGCCAGCGGGTCGAGCAGGTCGGTCAGGTAGTAGCCGGCCGTGCCGCGCCAGAGCGTGTCGGTCAGCGCCGAGGCCCAGGCGTGCTCCCTGGTGGTGGCGCCGGGGAGCCCGTCGAACGTCGACGGGTCGAGGCCCAGGGCGGCGGCCAGGCGGGGCCCGGCCGTCCATTCGTCACCTCCGGCGGACGTGGCCGACGGGTCGAGCGCAGCAGCCTCCGCGGCCGGGTCGGTGGTGTAGCCGGTGCGGGTGTCGGAGGTGTTGTTGGTCGGCGTCCCCTGGGGCACGAAGCCGAGGTGGCCGGCCCAGCGTTGCGCCTCCAGCAGCGTCTCCAGCGACGCGGCCGCCTGGTCGGGCTGCTGGGTCCAGTCGACCCCGAGGACGACCAGCCGCTCGACACCCTGCGCCAGGGACGGGTGGTCGACCTCGATCAGCGCGCCCACCTGCCGGGCCCGGTCGGGCTCCCGCAGCCACCTCGTGCCCTCGTCGACCGGCAGGCCGCCCTTCTCGGGCGCCTCCTGCAGGTCGTGGGGGTCGATCCCGACGGCGAGGGTGTCCGGGACCGCGCTGCCCCACTGCCGGAACCGCTCGACCCACGCTCCGTCCTGCCGGGCCAGGCCGACGACGCAGAACCGGTCCGGCAGGGCGGTCGCGAGCGGGGCCCGGTTCCAGGTCGACTCACGGGCCGGCGGCGCCGGGAAGTCGGGGGCGCCGTCGGCGGGCGCGTTCGTCGGGGTCATCGCCCGGACGAGGTACGCCGCCCGGCCGGGCCGGAAGCGCTGGGTGAGACCGGTCCACGCGACTCGGCCGGCGTCGAGGTCGTCGAGGCCGGCGGCCCAGCGCTGGTTCCAGTACCACTGCGCACCCTCCGACTCGTCCGCCGTGAGGGCGGGGTCGTGCGCGTCGACGTGCAGCTGGTCGGGGAAGACCCGCACGCGGAGCCTGGTCGCCGTCTCGAAGCGGGTCTCGATCCGGACGGGCAGCATCGCGACCGGACGGGTGCCGTCGAGGGTCGCGGTGAGGGACTCGGGGGTGAAGACCGTCAGCAGCCCGTCGGAGAGGTCGGTGATCTGCCCGAGCAGGTCGGCCCGGCCGGACTGCAGGGCCCCCAGCCGCGACTCCGCCGCCTCGATCCTCTGGGCGAGGCTCTCGGCCCTGTCGACCTGGCCGGCGGCGAGCAGCTGGTCCCGCCGCTCGGCGAGGCCGGCGCGCTCGATCCTGGTCTCCTCGATGGTGCGCTCGTGCTCCGCCACGTCCACGCGGGCGCGGCCGATGGCCTGGAGGTCGGCGACGAGGTCGGGTCCGGGCACGTCAGATCCCCTCCACGAGGTGGCGGGCGTGGACCAGCAGCTTGAACGGCCGTTGGAACAGCGCCGCGGCGATCCCGTCGGCCTGGCCGACCGACGGGGGCAGGCCGAGGGCTGCGAGCTGGGTCACCCGGAGCATCCCGGCCGGCGCGACGCCGAGGTCCGGCCACGCGACGTCGTTCCAGCTGGTGGCCGTGGCCGTCTCGCGGCCGACGGTCTCGTCGAAGCCGAAGCGGGGCTCGGTCACCGGCTCCATCAGGCCGAAGAACCAGCCCTCGCCCTGGGTGAGGTCGTCGCTGACGAGCGGGAACCCGAAGAACGAGACGTCGGGGTCGAAGAGCCCGGCGAACACCGGGGTGCGCAGGTCGGCCAGGTTGTCGCTCGGCTTCTGGACGCCGTTGACGCGGACCGCCCTGAGCGCGACGGCCATCGTGTTGGGGTAGCGCCGCAGCAGGTCGCCGCGCAGCAGCAGCACCAGGTTGCCGCGGGGGTCGGAGGTCTGCCAGGCGAGCTCGTCGTGGCCGCCGTGGTTCCCCCACGTGTGGATGTCGAAGATGTCGGGCCGGTCGTCGGTGCGTCTCCAGAACTTCCGCCACGGAGTGCCCCGCCCGTCGGTCGGATAGCTCCGCCAGAGCAGCTCCTTGTTGGTCTCGTGGTTGAGGCCCCCCATGAACCCGGCGATGAACCGGGGGTTGGTCTCCAGCAGGGTGATCGAGTCCGGCGGGACCTCGTCGACGCCGGGGCAGAACCGGGTCCGGTCGTAGGCCGCCAGGTAGGAGTACGCCGGGAGGTCGAGCTGAGGGAAGGCCATCACCCGGTCGAAGAGCCGGGGCAGCCGCCAGCCCGCCACCAGGGAGGGGTCGGCCAGGATCGCCGACAGGGGATGGCCGGCGACGCTGACCATGGTGTCCAGCCGCGCCGGGTGGACCACCAGGGGGTCGACCCGGTGCTGGGTGGCCGCGACCGCCCCGGTGATCGCGAACGGCACCAGCTGCGGCACCAGCGGGTCGACCGCCAGCGCCGTACGCCGGGTCAACTCGCCCACGGCCGACTCGTAGCGGGCGATGGTGGCGGAGTCCTTGACGAGCGGCGGCATCGTCACCGTCGTGCCGACGGAGGCGCCGGCCGGGGGGTCCACGACGACGACGCCGCCCGGCGGACGCAGGACGACCTCACCGTGGGCGGCGCCGGGGACCAGCTCGAGCTGGGCGCGCGGCGCGGCCGCTCCACCTCGCCTGGTCACCACCGGCGAGAAGGCCCCGTTGGGCAGGGACCCGACGAGGTCCCCGATGTGCCGGGCGTCCCCGCTGAGCCGCACGTCGAGGGTCGCGAGCGGGACGTTGGGGGTGCCTGGTCTCGACGAGACGACGAGCCGCCCGCCGGACTGCAGGGCCAGCGAGTGGAACTTCATCGTGGGCCCGGTCTCGATCAGGAAGCCGGCGTCCGCGGGACGTTCGGCCGCGCTGGTCAGCACGGAGTCGAGGACCTGGGTCGAGGAGGCGGTGAGCACGTCGGTCAGCTCCAGGTGTGCGCCGGGCTCGACCGAGCTCTCCCGGGTGCTCAGCTGCTCCACGGAGGCCTCCCTCGCCGTGCGCACGTGCACCTCGGTGAGGATCCCCGTCTGGCGCAGGTCGCCCCGGAGCCTGACCAGGTCGGCGGCCGGGACCGCCGGCGAGGTGGTGAGGTCGCGGGAGGCGCGCGACAGGGCGGCCGCGCTCTGCTTGTCGAGCCTCAGCGCGACCCGGAACCTGTCCAGGCTGACCTGGCCGTCCGCCTCGGCGGTCGGCATCGAGCCGGTGAGGCCGTCGATCGCCAGCACCGGGAACCGGGTGGCGTCGACGTCGGCGCGCCCGGCCGCGAGCGAGGACACCAGCTGCTCGCCGGCCCGGCGGGCGGCGGTCCTCCCGGCACCGTCGCCCGAGCGCCGGGCGACGCCGGAGAGCACCCGCCCGGTCGCCGCGGTGTAGCGACGCATGGCGGCGTCCGTGGTGCGGGTCGGGAAGGACGTGGGGTCGATCGCGTGCGGAAGGCTCTGGCCCGCGAGCAGGGTGTGATCGGCCAAGGGGGCCGTGACCTGCAGGAACCGCCCCTCCGTCAGCGGGACGAGGTGTCGGTCCCGGAACCGCAGCACCGCCTCCAGGGAGAGCCGGGCCCGGGAGAGGGCCGCTTCGAGGGTCAGCACGTCGCCCACCTGCTGCCAGGCGGCCTCCATCACGTCCTCCTGGAACTTCCGCATCACCTCGGCCCCCAGCCCGGCGGCCACCCGGCCGCGGGGGTCGGTGTTGATCTCGCGGAACCAGGTGGCGTCCTGCTCGGTGACCGTCGTACGCCGCACGTGGGCGCCGTCGTAGACCGGCGGCCCGAGGGCGTCGCCGTCTCCCGCGGCCTGTCCGTCGAGCGTGCCGTCGGCGGCGTCGGCCAGGACCCGGGAGACGTCCTGGAGGCCGGTCACCAGCGCGGCCGGCACCTCCGCGAGCGACGGCTCGGGCACCGGCGGCGTGGCGCTGGTCCGGGCCACCGCCGGCGCCTGGAGGGCGCCGTCCATGTCGAGGAAGCGGCCGGGGTCGTCCAGGGGGAGGTCGACGAAGGGGGACGCGTCCCCGACGTGCATCTTGACCCGGCCGATGCGGGCGCTCGCCTCGTAGGGCTTGAGCCGCCGGGCCAGTGACTCGAAGTCGCCCTGGGCCCCGGTCTGGAACTGCCAGTGGTAGTAGACCGGGAGCGTGATCGAGTCCGGTCCGGGCGTCGTCCAGGCCGGCTCCAGGTCGCCGGCAGGCGGGGTCCCGCCGAAGCCGCGGACCACGCCGGCGTCGAGGGCCGGCACCAGGCAGGCGATCCAGCGGGTGTCGCGGTCGAGCCGCCGCGGACAGACCAGTCGCGAGACGTTGCGGTCCGGGTGGTCGACCAGCGCCTGCCCCACCGCCGTGGGCGTCGGGCCGGAGTCCTCGTCGAGGAGCTGGACGTGCGCCCAGGCCCACGAGTCCGCGAGGTCGGGGAGCTCGGCGGCCGCGTGGTCCGCGATGGTCAGCTGGGGGAGCGGGGTCCCGGGCCGTACGTCGACGGAGACCCCCGGACGGTCGCGGACCACGATCAGCACCAGCCAGGGCTTGAGGTGGCCCGACGCCGGTACGCCGCTCGGCGTGAACAGCCACGGCAGCTCGGGCTGGTCGAAGTCGACGGCGGCCAGGTAGTTCGGCTCGACGTTGGTGGAGCCGGCCCGGGGGATGGTGCGGACAATGACGGTCGGGTCCAGGCCGATCACGTCGCCCGGGCCGTTCAGCGTCGTCGACGTGGGCACGGTGCCGGCGCCTCCGACGACGACCTGGATGTCGACCGTGGCGCGGGCCGGGATCGGCGCACCGTCGGCGCCGGGCGGGATCGCGGCCGCCAGTCCGCGTCGGGACCATGGCAGGAAGCGGTAGACGGTGTCGGTCATCGCGCCACCTCGTAGGCCTCGACCACGAGCCCCCCGCTGACCGAGGCGGCCTGCGAGGCGATGGCCTCGGACGAGGCGGGACCGTTGATCACCGTCACCTGCTCGAGCAGGCTCCCCGGGTCGACGACGGCCATCGGCGCCTGCCGGACGGTGGCCCGGCCGGTCGCCTCGGCGTGCAGCGCGGCGGAGGTCGCCCTCGCCGAGCCCGCGGCCGCGCCGTACGCCGAGAGGGTGACGGCTGTTCCGGAGTCGAGCACCTCGGTGAACCGGGAGACGACCTTCCAGTGCAGGTTCAACACGGGCTCGGGCTCCAGGATCTCGACCTCGTAGTCCGCCTTCACCGCGGTCCCGGCCGTGGGAACGGTGTAGTCGGTGGTGCCGATCTGCACCCCGCTGGTGAAGGTCTCGAAGGACCGGCCCTCGAGCTTCTGCTGCTCGGTGAGCGCCATGAACTGGCCGCGCGCGAAGTGGTCGGTGACCATCTCCCGACCCGAGGTGCTGACACCGCCGACGAGCACGTCGTCGATGGTGAACTTCGGGGTGCCCTCGGTGAGCCGCTTCGTGCCGATGCGGTCGATCTGCACGTCGAAGGGCACGGCCTTCTGCGCGATCGTGACCAGTCCCAGCGGGTGCGCGAGTGCGAGGCCCTTGGGAGGGTCCGCCAGCGTGACCAGCGAGCTGCCGCCCACGGGTGGCCCGGGCAGCAGGCGGGCGGGGTCGCCCAGCTCCCGCTCGACCATCTCGATCGCGCTGGTGGTCGGGGCCTCGACCGCGGGGGCGTGCCCCCAGCTCTCGTCGAAGCCGATGTCGACGTCCCAGAAGAGCAGGGAGAAGCTGAAGGTGCCGATGGCGTGCCACTCGCCCGGTCCCTCCAGGGACAGCTTCACCGTGACCGAGGCGAAGTCCTCGCCGAACGCCGAGAGCTTCACCTGGAAGTCGAGCCCCACCAGGAAGTGGAACTTCGGGGAGAGGTAGAGCAGCGCGTCGAAGGAGAGGTGACCCTCGATGGCCGCCACGTCGATGTCGGCCGAGAGCATCATCTTGCAGCCGGTCTGCACGCTGTTGCTGGTGATCGCGAAGTAGTTCTCGTTGCGCAGCTTGATCGGGCCGATGCCGAACGAGACGGCGAGCCGGTCCAGCTGGAGGGGTACGCCGGGAGGCACGTCCTTGAACGCCGGGTGGAAACCGCCGGCGGACAGCACGAAGGACGGGTCGTCGCCGAAGCGCATGGCCAGCAGCAGCTCCCCGGTGAGGTCGAGCTTGGCGAACCCCTCGATGCCGACGAACGAGTCGCGCAGCCGCGCGCGGATCATCAGGAACTTCTCGACCGCGTCGTAGAACCCGACCACGTCGACCAGCAGCTTGACGATCGCCGGGACACCCAGGTCCTTGGGCGGGAGCTGCACGAGCAGCTGGCCCAGCAGGATCACCTTGGTCAGCTCGGCGGGCTTGTCACCCCCGAGGGCGTTGCGGATCTCGAAGATCAGACCGAGCCGGACGAAGACGATCGGCGGCTCCGAGAAGGACAGCTCCAGCATCGGCCCGAGCAGCAGGCTGTCGGGCTCGACCGGGAAGAGCTGCTTGTAGCGGTTGATGATCCGGGCCGCGTTCGCCACCGGGTCGTCGGGGAAGAGCACGTCGTCCAAGGCACCGGTCTTCATGCCCGCTGTGAGCGCGTCGAGGTCGGCCCGGTGGTGCAGCCCGATCATCCCGCCCAGGCCGGTCCAGAAGATGCCGAACGCGATGTGCACCTTGAACTGCCCGAAGACGAAGATCAGCAGCGACCAGCCCTCCGAGCCGTCGGGGCGCTTGGTGGTGACCAGGGCGATGGCCTTGATGCTGAAGGCGAAGATCTTCAGCTCCAGCGCGCCGGCGTACTCGCCCTTCTCGGCATCGATGAAGAGGTAGCCACCCCCCTTGACGGGCCCGATGTCGAGGGCCAGGCCGATCCCCTTGGGGGGCAGGAAGGTCACGAGGTCGCTGATGTCGTCGACGCCCTTGGCGACGGCGGCGAGGTCGAGCGCCGTGCCGAGCTGGTCGATCGAGGCCTGGAACGGGCCCAGCCCCAGTGAGAAGCCCCCTCGGATCTCCAGGGAGGGGTCGCCGGCCAGCTTCAGCTCGAGGGCGATGAACTGCACGGTGAAGACCCCGAACAGCGACGCCGCGACCGGCAGGTCGACCTTCAGCCCGGTGCCACCGTCGAAGCGGACGCCGTGGGCGGTGTCGGCGATCAGCCCGAGCTCGAACGGCACCTCGACCTTGCCGCCCGGCAGCTTCGAGAGGAACCCGTCGCCGTCACCGAGGGAGATGACCAGCTTGCCCTTGTGCAGGTTGGTCCGGAAGCCGGCGTGGTCGGCGCCCAGCTCGACCCCGAAGGAGAAGGCGCCGACCTCGAGCCGGGTCCCGTCGGTGGTCCCCAGCACGAGCGACGGGTTGCCCTCCTCGACCTTGGGCGCGACCGAGATGCCGAGGGACGGGACCCCGGGACCGAGCACGCGGAAGCCGGGATCGTGGGTGGAGAAGCGGAAGAAGAGGCTGAACGCGCCGTTGGCGCCGATGTCGGTCGTGTAGACCGTGTCCCCCGTGTCGTGCTCGATCAGCAGGTGCGCCCCGATGCTGACCAGCAGTCCCGGCCCGCCGTCACCGGACGTGACCGGGATCAGGGTGAGGACCGGGTCGACGGGTCCGCCGATGCGGAACTTCACCGTCAACGCGCGCGAGGCGGCGACCGAGGCGTCGACGTCGGAGCCGGGCTCGGGGTCCCAGCCGTACATCGCGTCGATGGAGCCGCCGATCGAGGTGACCATCTGGTCCAGGACCACCACGAGGGCGCCGCTCGCGGCGGAGAGGCGGTCCACCAGCGCGTCGGCGTCGGCGCCGGTCGTCTCGCCCTTGAGCAGCCGGGTCACCGGCGCCGGGTCCAGCTGGGGCAGCAGCTCGTCGTCCTCGAGGATCACCCCGGCGAGCACGCACACGGCGTAGGCGCTGGGGTTGCGCAACCGCAACGAGTCGGCGCCCCACACCTTGAGGATCAGCCAGAAGACGTCCGCCGCGCTCACCCCGTCGGCCTTCACCGCGTCCGCGAAGGTCATGATCGTGTCGGCCAGCGCCTTGATCTCGGCCACGGTGGCCAGCAGGGCCGCCTTGTCGACGTCCTCCTTGCCGAGGAAGTCGTCGATCTTCTGCCGGACGGCCGGGTCGGTCGCCTTCGGCGTCGCCGGGTTGTCGGTGTTCATCCCGAGGTCCTCGCGGACCTCCGTGGCGATCGCCGGGTCGCTGAAGGTCTCCTCCACCCAGTCCACGACGTCCTTGAAGAACCCCGCGATCTTCTGGAAGACGTTCTTCTTCTTCTTCTCTTCCTCGGGCATCAGACGCTCCTGAGGACCGGTGCGACCGGCGCCGGCGAGGGCGCGAACCGGGCGGTGTGCTGCGTGAACTCGTCACCGGTCTGGTCGTCGGCGCTGGAGAGCAGCGTGTGCGAGACCCGGAAGTCGCTGCCGTCGGTCGCGAAGGACACCAGCCCCAGGTTGTTGCGGAACACCATCAGCCGCACCGGGTCCTTCGGCGCCAGCGTGACCTGCTGGTGCTGGCCCGCGATGACGGCGTACGACGCGACCTTGTCGCCCGCGTTCCAGGTGACGAGCGGGATGTCGGGAGCTCCGGCGGGCAGCGCCGTCTTCGCGCGGTCGTCGCGGACCACCTCGACGCGCCAGCGCCAGTCGGGCGGCTTGTTCACCGTGGTGCCGGCGGGCCAGCCGTTGGCAGGGAGCACGGTGGGCTTGCGGCGCAGGCGCGCTCGCCGGCCGGGCCGGATCGAGGCGCCCGCGGGGAGCACCACGCCGTTCTCGGCGGTCCACCCGAGCCGCTCGCACGGGACGCCGCGCAGGAGCTGCTGCCCGATGCGCAGGGTGCGGAGCAGTCCACGCATGCCCTCGTCGGGCTGGTTGCGCGCGGCCGACGAGGTGCACTGCACGATGCGCGAGTCGAGGACGTCGTCGTCCTTGCCCCAGTAGTCCATCTGCAGCGTGCTCGCGAAGTGCACGTCTCCCGACAGCACCACCACCCGGCGGTAGGTGCCGAGCCGGGCGAGGACGGCCTCGTGGTGCTCCTCGTCGCTGCGCCAGCCCTCGACGTCGCGCTGCTCGGTGCCGACCAGCCCGGTGACGTTGCCGGGCACGGTGTCGTCCTCGCGCCCGGCCAGGTGGGTCTTCAGGTCGAACGCGAGCGCCGCGACCGGCTGCAGCACGGACTCGAAGATCTGTGGAAAGAGCACGGGTACGGCGGAGATGACGACCAGCAGCTCGCGCCCGTCGGTGAACGGGCCCTTGGGCACCTGGGCGTCCAGGCTGCTGCCGAGGAGGCGCGGGGGTGTGTTGCCGGTGGCCTTGTAGGTGCGGCGGGTGCGGGTGTCGAGGACGCGCACCGTGAACTTCGGGCCGGGCACCTCATAGCTGAACTGCACCTTCGGCACGCTGATCGGCTTGTCGAGACCGAGCAGGACGTCGAGCTTGTCGAGGTTCGCGGACGTCGGTGCCGCGACTCCGGCGGCGACCTCGCCGATGACGTCGAGCACCTTGTCGTTGGGGTCGCGCTCGGCCTCCGGCACGACGACCGGGTTGCCGTTGGCGTCGACCACGGAGTTGTGCAGGAACTTCAGCGGGTCGTTGCCCCAGCCCTGGAACACGAGGTAGGCCATCAGGCCGTTGCGCAGGATGGACCGGCCGAACGGGGCACTGACGACGCGGCCGCGCCAGCGGTCGGAGATGTTCCAGTCGTCGGTGATCTCGTGGTCGTCGAGGATCATGTAGGTCGGCACGTTGGCCAGGGCCCGGGCCACCTTCGGCACCGCGTCCCGCCAGGTCTCCACGAGCCTGGCCTCGTCGGTGGTGTCGTCGAGGTGGCAGCGACCGGCCTGGTCCTTGCGCGACCTCCACTCGGTGGTGCTGCCGTCGTACGCGTCCTCCCAGGCGGTGGCGAAGGTCAGCCCCGCGTCGGCGGGTGGCGGGACGAACAGGTCCGCCGGCGCCGTCAGGGTGCGGCCCTGCCAGACTGTGGGGCTGAAGGCGGCGCAGTACATCGCCACGAACTCGCCGTAGGTCAGCAGGTGGTTGTGCCCGTCCGTGGTGGTCAGCCGCCCGAGCTTGCGGACGACGGCCTGCCGCCGCAGCGCGGGGAAGCGCTCGTACGTCGCCGGGAGGTTCGCCCCGCCGACCGGCAGCTGCTCGGTGCCGATGATGTCCTGGGCCAGGGACGAGAGCAGCGGGAGCAGCACCCCGCCGACGTCGTCGGCGTAGATCTGGTCACCGGTGAGGAACAGCTGTTGCGGCGCCTTGGCGAGGTCGGAGAGGCCGTCCTGGACCCGGTCGTCCAGCCAGGCCAGCGCGTCCGGGCCAGGGCCGTTGGACTTGCGGCAGGACGTGTGCGCGAGGCGCAGGTCCTCGATCGCGGAGGCCGGGGTGACGAAGCCCGGCAGCAGGTCGGGGCCGTAGCCGAGGGCCAGTGGCTTCGGGGTGCCGGTGCCGTCCTTCAGCAGGCCGAGGGACTTCAGCCCCTGCGTCGGCCCGGCGGCGGTGACCACGACGTCGTAGGAGTGCCGCGTCAGCGGTGCCAGCCCGGCGCACTCGACGTCGACCGTGACCGCGTGCAGGTGGGCGCCGAACGGGCGGGTGGCGCGGCTCTGGGTACCGATGCTCGGCTTGTCGGCGGTGCCGGCGCCGGTCGACGTGGCCCGGCCCGAGAACACCGTGACCGCCACGTCCCCGGGCTTGCTCAGGGCCATCCACACGCACACCCGCTTCGCGTCGACGCGTCGCAGGATCGGACCGGCCAGCACCAGCGGTAGATCGGTCATGTGCGCTCACGGAGCCTCCCCGGCACCGGTCTCTTTCAGAGCCCAAGACGAGTCTCGCCACCTCCCAGATACCTTTCCGCTCCTCGCGCCGGGTGGCAAGAGCACTTTTCGGACACCTCAGAGATCGAGCACCAGACGGTCGGTGCAGGAGCGGGAGATGCAGATCATCATGCAGTCGCCCGCCTTCTGCGCGTCCTCGTCCAGGACGGAGTCGCGGTGGTCCGGCACACCTTCGAGCACCGCTGTCTCGCAGGTTCCGCAGGTGCCCTCCGCGCAGGACGACAGCACCCCGACGCCGGCCTCCTCGACCACGTCGAGGATGGACCGCTCCGGTGGGACGACGAGCTTCAGGTCGCTGCGCGCCAGGACGACCTCGAAGGAGTCGGAGCGGACGGGCTCGGTGAGGGTCCTGGGGGTGAACCGCTCGAGGTGCAGACTGCCGTGGGGCCAGGCCTGGCAGGCCTGCTCGACGGCGTCCAGGAGCGGCTCCGGGCCGCAGCAGTAGACCAGGGTGTCGGCCCGGGGCTGGCCGAGGAGGTCGGCGAGCGGGAGAAAGCCGTTCTCGTCCTGGGGCCAGGCGCGGACCTTGTCGCCGTACGCCGCGAGCTCGTCGAGGAACCCCATCGACTCGCGTCGGCGGCCCCCGTAGACGAGCTCCCAGTCGTGCCCGGCCGCCTCGGCCGCGGCGATCATGGGAAGCAGGGGAGTGATCCCGATGCCGCCGGCGATGAAGAGGTAGCGGGGGGAGTCGAGGAACCGGAAGTGGTTGCGTGGCCCTCGGATCCTGACGTCCTGCCCCACGGCGAGGGTGTCGTGCACGTAGAGCGACCCACCACTGCCGTCGGGGTCGCGGAGCACGCCGATCCGGTACTCGCGCCGGTCCGTGGGGTCACCGCACAGCGAGTACTGGCGGGTGGGGGCGCCGTCGAGCACCAGGTCGACGTGCGCTCCCGGTGCCCACGGTGGCAGGGCGCGACCCGACCTCTCGCGCAACCGGAGCGTGACGACCCCGTCGGCGGTCAGGTCCTTGCCCTCCACCGTCACCTCGGCCTCGAGCTCGCGGGCCTGCACGGTGAGGTCGGTGGCGCGCTCGGAGAGGACCCCTGTCTCGGGGGGTGCGTCGACCGGGGTCCCGGAAGGCGTGAAGGACAGCGGCAGGCTGGACCACACGTACATGTTGGGGGTGGAGCGGTAGCGCACGGCAGGAGCGGCGAGCTCGTAGTCGCCGAGCAGGGGCAGCGCCTCCTCCAGGGCGACCTTGACCTCCAACCGGGCCAGGGGAGCCCCGAGACAGCCGTGCATCCCCTCGGAGAAGCCCAGGTGGCGCAGCCGCTCCCGGCGTACGTCGAAGCGGTCCGGGTCGGCGAACTTCCGCTCGTCGCGGTTCGCGGCGCCGTAGACGAGCACGACCCGGCCACCCTTCGGGATCGTGACCCCGTGCAGCGTGACCTCACGCGAGGTGGTCCGGCCGGACAGTTGGAGCGGGGTCGCCATCCGGACGGTCTCCTCGACCGCGGACGGGATCAGCGAGGGGTCCGCGAGGAGCAGGGCGCGCTGGTCGGGGTTCTCGGCGAGCAGCTTGAAGACGGTGGAGGTGAGCCCGGCGGTGGTCTCCACCCCACCCAGGAACAGCACCATCATCAGGCCCAGGATCTCCGAGGCGGGCGTGAGGTCGGCATCGGCGAAGGGGGTGCCGTCGATGTCGCTGGTGACCAGGCCGGTCACGAGGTCGTTGCGGGGGTGGCGACGGCGCTCCTCGAGCAGCTCGACGAAGTAGGCCTGGATGCCGCGGGTGGCGGCCTTGGCCTTCGGGGTCAGGTGCGGGTCGTTCGGCGCCCGGTCCTTCAGCTCGTGCACCCACTGCTCGAGCTGGACGCGGTCCGCCGCGGACTCCGCGGCCGTGGGCAGTCCCAGCAGGTCGAAGAACACCGCGTTGGGCATCGGCCAGGACAGCTCCTCCGCCAGGTCGACCGAACCCCGTTCCCGCCACCGGCCGATCAGCTGGCGAACGGTCGCCCGGATGCTGTCCTCCTGGGTGGCGATGCGACGAGGCAGGAAGAACGGCTGCACCACGGCGCGGACCTGGTCGTGACGGGGGTTGTCGATGTCGGGCAGGAACCCCGGTCCGCTCTGGTCCTTGGCCGTGTCGTCGATGTCGATGCCCTCGAAGCTGCGGAACGTGTCCGGGTCCAGGGCCGCCGCGCGAACGTCGTCGAAGCGGGAGAGGGCCCACCAGTTCCACTTCTCGCTGTAGTAGACCGGCGCCTCGTCCCGCATCCAGCGGTAGACGGCGAACGGGTCGTTGCTCTGGAAGTCCGGGCTGAAGGGGTCGTACTCCATCGCCGTGGGGGTGGTGGCCATTGGCGTCTCCGCGTATAGATCGATCTACAAGGTGGTACGACGACGATAGGCCGCGTCCCGGGAGCGGGTCAACGACCCGGCGCCACTGTTTCTAGATCGATCCAGTCCGGGTGCGCTAACGTCCGGTTCTGGCATGGTGCCGATCAGGCGAGCGCACGGAGGTGGACGTGGCCCAACCCCCGGGTCCCCGCACGCGACCACCCACGATGGCTGACGTGGCCGCCCGGGCAGGAGTCTCCCGAGCGCTGGTCTCGACCGTGTTCCGCAACGTCCCCGGAGCCGGCCCCGAGACCCGCGAGCGGGTGCTGGCCGCCGCGTCCGAGCTCGGCTACCGCATGGACAACCGTGCCCGGATGCTGCGGCGCAGCCGGACCCAGCTGCTCGGGGTGGTGTTCCAGGTGCAGGACGACTTCCACTGCGATCTCGTCGAGGCGCTCTACCCTGAGGCCGAGGCGGCCGGCTACCACCTGGTGCTCGGTGCCACGACGCCGGACCGGGGGGAGCTGCGCGCAGCCGATGCGCTGTTGGACGAGCGCTGCGAGGCGCTGCTCCTCGTGGCGCCCCAGATGCCGGCCTCGAAGCTGGCCACGCTGACCAGCCGGTCACCGACCATCGTGATGTCCCGCCGGGTGCGCGCGTCCGAGGCCGACGTGGTGCGGACCTCGGACCACGAGGTCGTCGCCACGGCCCTCGACCACCTGGTCGGACTCGGCCACGTGCAGATCGCCCATGTCGACGGGGCGAGCTTCCGCAGCTCCGCCGACCGGCGCCGCGGCTACCGGACCCTGATGAGGCGGAACGGCCTCGAGGCGCACACGCGGGTGGTCACGGGCGGCGCCACCGAGGAGGACGGCCTGGCCGCGGCCACCCGGCTCCTCGACGAGGGGAAGCTGCCGACCGCGGTGGTCGCGTTCAACGACCGCACCGCCGTGGGCCTGATGTTCGGGCTGCGCGCGGCGGGGGTCGACGTGCCGGGTCAGGTCAGCGTGGTCGGCTACGACGACGTGAGCATGGCGCGGCTCCCGTTCATCGACCTCACCACCGTCGGGCAGGACGCGAGGGCGACTGCCCACCACTCCGTACGACGGGCGGTGGCGCGGATCGACGCGGGCGAGACGGCCCCGGCGGAGATCCTCGTCCCGCCGTACCTCGCGACCAGAGGCACGACGGGTCCACCCCGGAACCCGTGGTGAGCCCAGCCCACCCGGCCGTGCCGGAGCACGCCTCTGCGGCGTTGCGGCTGACGCTGCTGAGACCGGTGTCGGTCGACCGCAGTGATCCACCGCCAGCCCACGGGCAGGGGCTGGCTGCTCAACACCGGACCCCGCAGGCTGACGTGGTACCGGCGAGCGGGCTCGCCGGAGATCGTCGTCGGTGCGCGGGGTCTGGGCACAGCAACCTGCATCCATCAAAGCACGCTTCGGGCCGGGCCGGACGCCCGGCTACGACGCGGAAGCGGCCAGGTGGGCGAGCAACAGGGCGTTGACCTGTTCGGGCGCCTCCTGCTGCACCCAGTGGCCGGCGCCGTCGACGAGGTGCTGCTCGAGATGACGGAAGGCGTCGGACCCCTGCGTGCCCGGCATGAACCGGGCGACCGGGTCCAGCGAGCCGGTGACGAACATCGACGGCGCCTCGATCAGAATGGCGTCCCGCTGGGTCGCGAGCCGCCAGTTGGCGTCGAGGTTGCGGTAGTAGCGCAGCGCGGCGGCGAAGCCGGTGCGCGCGAACGCCGCGACGTAGTCGTCGAAGACGTCCTCGGGCAGCCACGTCGGCCGGTCGGCCCCGGCCCCGGGCCCCAGGTCCTCGAGGCGGCCGTTCAGGATCAGGGCGAGCGTGTGGGCCACGTCCCGCTCCAGCACCGGGACCGCGTCGTCGCGGTGGAACCGGAGCATGTAGAAGTCCTCGCCGAGCCGGCGCCGGAAGATCTCGGTCGGCGGGGCCGGGGAGGGCGGCGCGTAGGGGACGCTGAGCCCGGTCAGCGACAGCACCCGGTCGGCGTGGGTCAGCCCCAGCGGCCACACGCTGGCGGCGCCCCAGTCGTGCCCGACGAAGTGCGCATGCTCCACCCCCTCGTGGTCGAGCAGCCCGACCAGGTCCTCGCCGATCACGTCGCTCCGGTAGGCCTCGACGGTCTCGGGTCGCGCGCTGGCGCCATAGCCACGCATGTCGGGGGCGAGCACGCGGTAGCCGGCCGCGACCAGCGCCGGCACCTGCAGTCGCCAGGTCAGCGCGAGGTCGGGGAACCCGTGCGCGAGCACCACGAGCGGTCCCGAGCCCTCGGCGCGCACGGCCAGGTCGACGCCGTTGACGGACCAGGTCTCCATGTCAGCTCCTCCTCGTGGAGGACGAGCCTCCCAGGTGGGGGGGACCCTGGCCAGGGACGAGAACACGTTCTAGGTCGGACAGGTGTCCAGCCAGGTGTCGCGCGACCGGTGGCTGTCGTCGGCGAAGGCTCAGGTGATCACCAGGTCCATCGACCGGCTCCCCGGCGACCTCGACGTCCGCCGACGTGGTGTGGAGTTCATGCTCGACCATGCCAAGAAGCTCGACGCCACAGAGCTTGCCAAGGCCGGACGCCACCTCGTCGGCACCGTGGACCCGGACGACCAGGCCCGCCGCGAAGAACGAGAGCTGGACCGCGAGGAACGCGCCGTCCACCCCACCGCCCGACGTACGGCGTCTGCTGAGCGGCCGCCCCCACCAGGCGGCTGAACAACGGACGAAAGTCCGAGAGGCCTCAGCGCCGGCAGCTGAAGACCCACGTCAGGGGCGTGCGTCGAACAACGCCATCGCCGTCCGATACACCTCCGGCAGCGACTCCGACAGGGGTCGCCCGCGGTGGGCGTCGGAGATGATCTCGACCCCCCAGGGGCCGGTGAAGCCGATCTCCTGGAGCGTGGTGACGAAGCCGCTGACGTCGAAGGTGCCTGCGCCGCACAGCACCCGGTGGTGGATGGTGTCGTGGAACAGGTCATCCGACTGCAGGGCGGGCGCGTCGTTGAGCTCGACCACGAACACCTTCTCGCCGGGGACCTCCGCCAGGTCGGCGAGCGTGGACGGTCCGCGTTCCAGGTGCCAGGTGTCCACCACGAGGCCGGCGGCGGGGTGGTCGGCGGCGGCGACGAGGTCGGCGGCGAGCAGGAAGTCCGCGATGTTGGAGAAGGGCAGCGGCTCCAGCGCCACCCGGGTCCCGAACTCGGCGGCCTGCGTGGCCAGGAGGTGGAGCTCTGAGGCCCAGTGCGCGACGTCGGTCAGGGGCTCGACGAGGGACGTGTCCGGCCCGATCTTGACCTGGCGAGCACCGAGCGTCTCGGCGGCGTGCAGCAGCGCCTGCCGTTTCCGGTCCGACTCCGCGCGTTGCGCCCCGCTCGTCCACCACTGCTCGAGCAGCTCGACCTCGAGGTGGACGAGTCCGAGGTCGTCGCAGATCCGGCGTACGTCCGCCAGGCCGTAGGCCGCCTCGGCGGCGTGCAGGTCGTCGATGGTGAAGCCGATGCCGGTGAAGCCCGCCGCGGCCACGGCCTCCGCCCGGGCACGGACATCGATCGGGCTCAGGTTGCGTCCGGGCACCGGCAGCGCGTTACCGGTGTGCGTCCAGCAGGTGGCCAGGAGCTCAGTGGGCATGGGGGTCTCAGCCACGGGTGGGGGCGGGGCGGGTGCGAGCGGTCTGGGCGTCCAGGGCGGCCTCGAACTCCTCCTGGGCCCACTCCTCCGCGAGCGCTCGGCGGACCAGGTCGGCCTGTGTCTGGGGCGTCAGCCCGTCGATGGGCTGGTCCCGGTCGAGGTTGGTCGGGAAGGCGTAGCCCTCGGCCGACGCAGCGACGACGTTGTTCAGCGCCCGCTCGGGTACGCCGGCGGCTCGACGCTCCAGGAGCACCGGGAACAGCGCCCGGCACATCGCGACCCGGTCGACGGTCTCCATGGCACGGCCGAAGGGTGAGGACACCTGCAGCAGGTTGGCCATCCGGCGTACGTCGGTGGTGACGTTCGTGCCCGCGCCGTGGAACAGGGCGGGGTTGAAGAACGCGGCGTCCCCCTTCTCCAGCGGCAGCTGGGTGAAGTTCTGGAGGAAGTACTCGGTGAACTCCGGCAGGTGGAAGGCGAGGTAGCCGGGCTCGTACTGGTGGGAGTAGGGCAGGTAGAGCGTCGGGCCGGTCTCGATCGGCATGTCGCAGTGGGCGACCGCGCCCTGCAGGGTCAGCGTGGGGGAGAGCCGGTGGACCTGGGCGGGGAAGCGGGCGGAGTCCGTGGCGTCCATGAAGCCGAGGTGGTAGTCGCGGTGCGCGGTCTGGGCCTTGCCGCCGGGGTTGACCACGTTGACCTGCGAGGTCACCTGGTAGTCCGGGCCGAGCCAGGCCTCGCTGACCAGCGCGATGACGTCGTTGGCGTAGTAGTCGGCGAAGACCTCGGGTGCGGCGACCGCCAGCTTGTCGAGCGCGCCCCAGACACGGTCGTTCGCGCCGGGCTTGGCGAAGTGGTCCCCGGCGGCGCTGCCGGCGGCCTTCTCGACGTCGATCTGGGCCAGGAAGGCGTCGGTGGCGCGGTCGATGACCGACAGGTCGACGAAGGCCTGCTTGAACACCACGATCCCCGGACCGTCGGTCAGGGCGCGGATCAGCTCGGTCTGCCCGGCGGTGCGCCCAGCCGCCGATCCGACCGCGGCGCGCAGCTTCTCGCCGTAGACCAGGACGTTGCGCTCGACGGCGTCGGCGTGCGGGTAGTCCGCGAGGTCGGTCTGCCGACCCACCACGGCCTTGAAGTCGTCGAGCGAGCAGTCGGCCGTGGAGAGCCACCCGGTCGTGCGGGCAGTCGTGGACGTGGTCATGGAGTCGTGCCTCCTGGGGTGGAAGTGATGAGCTGTCCGGCGTACGACGGGCGGGGCTGGAGGCCGATCGAGCGGTAGCAGCTGTCGATCAGCGCCATCGTCGCGACCGCGTCGTCGGCGCCGGTGCGGTAGGGCGCACCCTGGCGGACGGCGTCGACGAAGGCCTCGAGCTGGTAGGTGTACGACGTGGCGTCGCCGCAGTGCTCCGTGCGCTCGCCGGCGCCGGTCCGCACGATGATCCGGTCGTCGTACTTCTGGTAGAGGAAGTCGGGGATGTATGCCTCGCCGGCGGATCCGACCACCCGCAGCGACATGTCCCAGTGGTCGCTGGTCATGCTGCACCGTGCGAGGCCGGTGGCTCCGGAGGGGAACTCCAGGTAGGCGTCGGCCCAGGCGTCCACGCCGGGGAAGCCGTCCCCCTCGGCGCCCATGGCGTCGACGAGCGTGGGCTCGCCCCCGGCGAAGTCTCCGAGGACGCGCTGGGCGTGCAGGGCGTAGCAGCCGAGGTCCATCAGCGCCCCGCCGGCGAGGTCGAGCGACCATCGCGGGTCGCTCGCGTCGGGCGCGGACATGAGCATGGTGCTCTCGACACGTCGCAGCGTGCCCAGCTCCCCGCCGGCGAGCAGCGACATCAGCCGCTTCATCAGCGGGTGGTAGAGGTAGTGGAACCCCTCGAACAGCACGAGCGAGCGACCGCGCGCCAGGTCGCGCACCTGCGCGGCCTCAGCAGTGTTGCTGGCGAACGGCTTCTCGGTCAGCACGTGCTTCCCGGCGAGGATCGCCGCCTTGTTCCACGGGGCGTGCAGGCTGTTCGCCAGCGGGTTGTAGACCGCTTCGACCTCGGGGTCGTCCACCACGTCCGCGTAGGAGTCCAGGACCCGCTCGACGCCGTGGGTGCTGGCGAAGGCCTCGGCCCGGCCCCGGTCCCGCGCGGCCACCGCGACGAGCCGCGTCCCGGTGGCCGCCGCCGGCCCGATGATGGACAGCTCGCTGATGCGGGCCGCCCCCAGCACCCCGACGCGCAGCGGTTCCATGGTTCCGGTCACCTCGTCGCGAGCGCGAGCAGGCTGCGGACGTAGTCGGCGCTCGTGCGTACGTCGGTCACAGGTCCCTCTGCGCGGGGCTCCTCGGTGAGGATGGTGTCCTGCTCGAGGGTGTACCAGCCGGCGTACCCGTTGTCCTGCAGGGTGCTGACGATGGACTCGACGTCGACGTCCCCGGTGCCCAGCGGCCGGTACATCCCCTCGACCACGGCCTCGGTGTAGCTGAGCCGGCCGGCCTGGACCTTGGCCGCGATCTGGCTGTCGACGTCCTTGAGGTGGGTGTGCGCGATGCGCTCGGGGGCCTGCCGGGTGAGGTCCGCGGGGTCGGTGCCGCCGATCAGCAGGTGACCGGTGTCGAGGCACAGGGAGACGGACGAGCCGCTGAGCACGCGCTGCACCTCCTCGCCGTTCTCCACCATGGTGCCCACGTGGGGGTGCAGGACGGCACGCACCCCGCGCTCGGCAGCGCGGGCGCTGATCCGGTTCAGGTTGCCGAGCAACAGGTCCCAGCCGTCGTGGTCGAGGGTGGGACGGCTGTCGTAGCCGTCGAGTCCCGACGTCGCGGAGAGCACGAGGACCTCGGCGTTGGTGGCCTGGTACTGGTCGAGGATCCGGTCGATGGCCGGCAGCGGGTCGTGACCCGGTTGGTGCATCACCACGGGGGTGAAGCCGCCGACGGCGCTGAGCTGATGTGCTCCCAGCACGTCGGCCATCTGCCCGGGGTCGGCGGGCAGGAAGCCCTCCGGGCCGAGCTCGGTGGCGGACAGGCCGACGTCGCGCATCTCGGCGAGCACACGGCCCGGGGTGAGCTGGTAGCCCCAGTTGGGGACCTCGCAGACGCCCCAGGAGATCGGCGCGCCGGCGATCCGGGGCTGACCGGCTGCGGAGGGGGTGGGCGTGGTGGTCATTTCTGTACCTCGGTGATCTGCACCGGACGGTGCTGTTGCAGGGAAAGGGTTGCCGCCTCGGCCATCCAGGTCACGGCGAGGGCGTCGTCGACGGTGCAGGGACTGGGCCGGCGCCCGGCGACGACGTCGGTGAAGGCGGTCAGCTCGGCGACGAACGCGTCGGCCAGCCGGTCCATGAAGAACGTCCAGGGCTTGCCGGTCGGCCAGCTCGAGCCAGGCTCGAGGTTGCGCAGCGGCGTGTGGTCCGACCAGCCGGCGGCGACGCTGTCCGCGGTCCCGTGCAGCTCGAGGCGTACGTCGTGCCCGCTGGGGTTGTAGCGGGTGTTGGAGACCACCGCGGTGGCGCCGTCCTCGAAGGTGAGCAGGGTCTGGGCGGTGGCGACGTCGCCCAGCTCGGCGAAGAAGTCGTCACCGCGGGCACTTCCGGTGGCGTAGACCTCGACGACCTCCCGGCCGGTGACCCAGCGCACGGTGTCGAAGTCGTGGACCGAGCAGTCGCGGAAGATCCCGCCCGAGCCGGCGATGTAGTCACGGGGCGGCGGCGCGGGGTCGAGGGTCGTCGACCGCACGGTGTGCACCCAGCCGAGCTCACCGTCGGCCACCGCGTTGCGGGCTGCGAGGTAGGCCGGGTCGAACCGCCGGGGGTAGCCGATCTGGACGGGAACGCCACTGGCGGTGACATGGGCGGCGATGGCGACGGCCTCGTCGACGACGCCGGACAACGGCTTCTCGCAGAAGACCGGGAGGCCGGCGTCGACGCCCGCCCTGATCAGCGCGGTGTGGGCCCCCGTGGCCGCGGCGATCACGATCCCGTCGACGCCGCTGGCGATCAGCGCCTCCGGTGAGTCGGCGACCTCGGCGCCGAAGCGCTCTGCGACGGAGGCGGTGACCGCCGGCACCGCGTCGGTGACGACGAGCGAGTCGACGCCCTCGAGGTGGGACAGGGTGTCGGCGTGGAACGCGCCGATCCGGCCGAGCCCGATGAGACCTAGACGCATGGCGGTTTCCTTTGCGAGAGACGGTGCGGGGCAGGGAGTTGCTCAGTCACCGAGACCACCGATGACGTTCTGGTCCCAGTCGATGACGGAACCGGTGACGACGCCGCTGCGCTCGGAGAGCAGGAACGCCACGAAGTCGGCGATCTCGTCGACCTGGCCGAGCTTGCCCATGGGCAGTGCCTTGCCGGCTCGCTGCTGCCAGTCGGGGTCGGCGTCGTGGGACTGCCGCTGGGTCAGGTCCTCGCCGTCGGTGGCCGACCAGCCGATGTTCAGGCCGTTGATCCGGATGCGGTCCCAGCGGTGGGCGTGCGCGGCGTTGCGGGTCAGGCCGGCGAGACCGGCCTTGGCGGCGACGTACGGCGCGAGGAAGGACTGCCCACCGTGGGAGTCGATGGAGATGATGTTGGCGATCGTCCCGGGTGCTCCGCGCCGCACCATGTCGGCGACGGCGGCCTGCATCAGGAAGAACGGCGCCTTCAGGTTGACCGCGACGTGCTCGTCGAACAGCTCCTCGGTGGTGTCCAGCAGGGTGCCGCGTGACGTCAGCCCGGCGGAATTGACGAGGGAGTCGATCCGCCCGTGCCGTCGTACCGTCTCCTCCACCGCGGAGACGGCCTGGGTCACGTCCGTGATGTCGGCCCGCACGAAGCTCGCCTCGGCCCCGGCAGCTGCGAGCTCGGCGGCGACCTGCTCGCCTCGCTCCGTGTGGCGGCCGGAGAGGACGAGCGTGGCGCCCTCCCGGGCGGCGGCGCGGGCGATCCCGGCCCCCAGTCCCTGCGTGGCCCCCGTGACCAGCACGACCTTGTCGTGGAGCAGGTCCTTCATCGCGTGCCCCCGGTCGCCGGGACGTGCCGCCAGTCCGGGTTGGCCACGGCCGCGGGCTCGCGCCCCTCGAGGACGTCCACGACGCCGGTGGCCGCCGCGGTGAAGGTGGCCGCCGTCGCCTGGGTGCTCAGGCCCATCAGGTGCGGGGTGAGCACGACGTCGGGGTGGTCGAACAGCGGGTGGTGCTGCGGCGGCTCCGGGTCGAACACGTCCAGCCCGACGCCGCCGAGGCGACCGGCGAGCAGCGCGCCGTACGCCGCGTCGTTGTCGATCAGCGACCCGCGACCGCAGTTGACGAGGATCGCGCCCGGCTTGGTCAGGGCCAGCATCTCGGCGTCGAGCAGGTGGTGGGTGTCCGGGGTCAGCGGCAGGTGCAGGGTGATCACGTCGCTGTGGGACACCAGCTCGGTCAACGTGGCGCAGCGGTGGGCCGCCGGTGGTTCGGCGACGGGGTCGTAGGCCAGGACCTTCATGCCCAGGGCCTCACCCAGCGTCGCCGCGTGCCGACCGATCCGGCCGAACCCGACCACGCCGAGGGTGGACCCGGCGAGGTCGCCCACGGTGACCGAGCCACGGTCGGCCCAGCGCCCGGAGCGGACCAGCTCGGTCAGCCGCCCGAACCTCTTGACCAGGTGCATGGCCATGGCGATGGCGCCTTCCGCGACCGCGACGGCACCGCTGCCGGGCGTGACCACGACCGCGATCCCACGAGCGGTGGCCGTGTCCAGGTCGACGCGGTCCACGCCGACGCCGGTGCGCGCGACCACACGCAGCCGGGGGGTGCGGTCGAGGAAGGCGCGGTCGATGGTGGCGTCGGCACGCGCGATGGCGCCCTGCGCCTCGAGCAGCTCGGCCTCGTCCGGGTCCGCGGCGAAGCGGCACCGACCGGCGAAGGCCCCGGCGACCAGCTCAGGATCCACCACCCCGAGCCCGACCACCAGCGGCAACGGCTCAGGCATGGGCCGGGACGGCTGCGCGTGGGTGGCCGAACGTGGCGCCGGGAACCTCGGGGACCCGGTGCCACTGGCCGTCGAGCGCCGAGGCGGCGGCGGCCGAGATGACCTCGGCGTCGGCCAGGGCCTCCTCGATGGTGGAGTTGTGCTGCTCCCCACCGGTGACGGCGACCAGGAACTTCTTGGCCTCGACGATCTTGAGGTCGTCGTACCCCAGGGCGTTGCCGGGGCCGGGCTGGAAGTGCGCGTAGTCCCCCTGGGACTGGTTGCCCAGGATGGTCGTGTAGCCCTGGTTGGGACCGGTGCGCCCGATCGCGAGCTGGAGCTCGTTCATCCGCTCGAAGTTCCACGACGCCGACCCCTCGGTGCCGTAGATCTCGAAGCCGAGGCCGCACTGCGGACCGACGATGACCCGGGACGCCTCGAGGGTGCCGACGGCTCCGGCGCCCGGCGAGTCCGCCGCGAACCGGACGAGCGCGCCGGCGTAGTCGTCGTTCTCGACGTCGCCGAGCTCCCCCTCCTCGATCACGACGAAGTGCGTGCCCGAGCCCATTGGCAGGATCGGGCGCTGCTGGTGGATCGTCGAGAGGAGGGCGGTGACGTCGGTGATGGGTCCCACGACGTACTGGACGAGGTCTACGACGTGGCTGAGCAGGTCGCCCAGGGCGCCGCTGCCGGCCAGGTCCTTCTTGAACCGCCACGACAGCGCGCCGTTGGGCTCGGAGGCGTAGCCGTTGAAGAACACCGCACGCACGTTGGTGATCCGGCCCAGGTCGCCGTTCGCGATCAGGTCGCGGATCCGCTCCACCGCCGGGACGTGCCGGTAGTTGTAGCCGATCGAGGTGACGACGCCGGCGGCGCGGGCCGCGTCCGCCACGGCTCCGGTGTCGTCGGAGTCACGGCCGACCGGCTTCTCGATCCAGAACGGCTTCCCGGCCTCGGCGGCCGCGATGCCGATCTCGCGGTGCAGCAGGTTGGGGGCGCAGATCGAGACCACGTCGACGTCCGGGTCGGCGAGGACCGCCCGGTAGTCGGTGCTGCCCTTGGCGTAGCCCAGCACCTCGCGGGCGTAGTCGGCGCGGTCCGGCGCGTTGTCGGCGGCGTGGACCAGCCGGGTCCTGATCTTCAGCTCCGGGTAGACCGTCGAGACGGCCTGGTAGGCCTTGGTGTGCAGCTTGCCCATCCAGCCCACGCTGATCAGGCCGATGCCCAGCTCGGTGTAGCCGTCGGCGGTGACGTGTCCAACCATGGGGTGTCTTCTTTCGGTGAGGGGGGAGGCGGTTCAGGAGGTGGTGGAGAGGGCCTGGTCGAGCTCGGCCCGGATGGTCGCGGCGAGCAGGGTGGAGTCCGAGCCGATGGCCAGGAACGACCATCCCTGGGCGAGGCGCGCGGCGGCCGCGGCGCCGTCGGGCACGAGCATCCCGGCGGACTTGTCGTGGCGACGCGCGGCGGCCAGGACCGTCTTCAGGGCCTCGACGTAGGCGGGGGCGGTGAGGTCGCCGGGTACGCCGAGGTCGTGGCTGAGGTCACGGGGGCCGATGAACAGCACGTCGACCCCGTCGAGGGCGGCGATGTCGTCAGCGGCGTCCACGGCCGCGGCGGACTCGATCTGGACCACGCAGAGCGTCTCCTGGTCGGCGCGGTCCAGCGCGTCGGGGTCCAGGCCGAACCGGCAGGCCCGGTTGTAGGTGGCGACCCCGCGGTCGCCGGCCGGCGGGTAGCGCAGGTGGGCCAGGGCGCTCTCGACCTCCGCGGCGCTGTTCAGCCGCGGCAGCATGATGCCCGCAGCCCCGCAGTCCAGCGCCCGGCCGATGCGGATCCGCTCCGCGGCCTCGACGCGGACGAGGGTCGGGACGCCGTAGCTGCCGGCGGCCGGGACGACGTCACGCACCTGCTCCTCGCCCCCGGCGCCGTGCTCGAGGTCGAGCAGCACCCAGTCGAACCCGGAGGCCGCGCATACCTCGGCGCTGACCGGGGTGGCCATGCCGATGAAGGTGCCCAGGGTGGTCTCACCGCCACGGACGGACCCTGCCAGGGCGCCACCGTCGAGCGGCGTCAGGGAGACGGTGCTCATCCGAAGAACCGCTGGGTCTGGCGCCCGACCTCGTAGTCCGCGCGCAACGGGGGCACGGTCGGGATCTCGGACACCTCGGCCGGCGCGACGTCCCACCAGACACCGGCCCCGGGGAGGTCGGCGTGCGGGATCGCGTCGACGACGATGACGACCGTGCCCTGGTGGCCGCGGGTCTCCTGCAGCGCCGTACGCAGGTCTCTGGCGGTGACCGCGCGGACGGCGCGTGCCCCCAGGCCGGCCGCGACCTGGACCAGGTCGACGGACAGGTAGTCGCCGTCCAGGCGGGCGGCCTTGTCCGCGGCCTCGGCCCCGGCGATCTGCAGGCCGGTGGTGCGGTAGCGGAACTCGTTGCCGAACTCGCGGCCGCTGCGCCCCATCTGCAACCGGTGGATGACCTGGTAGCCGTGGTTCTCCGGGATGACCAGGGTGATCGGGAGACCCTCCTGGGCCGCGGTGACCAGCTCGGTGGGCGCCATCAGGAAGGTGCCGTCCCCGAGGAACGCGGTGATCCGGGCGTCGGGGTCGGGGTGGGCCAGGCGCACGCCGATCGCCGCCGGGATCTCGTAGCCCATGCAGGAGAAGCCGAACTCGAGGTGGCAGGTGCGACCGTCGGTCGCGTCCCACACCTTCTGCAGGTCCCCGGGAGGCCCTCCGGCAGCCGCGATGATCACGTCGCCGGATTGGGCGTGCTCCTGGAGGACACCGATGACCTGTCCCTGGGTGAGGACCGCGTCCGTGGTCGTCACCACGTCGGAGTCGCCGCTCACGGCCGCCTTGTCGAAGAGCTGGTCCGGGTCGAGCGCGACGCTGCGCTCGATGCTCCACGCCGCGGTCAGCTCCTCGGTGCGCGCGCGCCAGGCCTCGGAGGTGCGTACGCCGGCACTGGCGTCGGCCAGGGCGGCCAGGGCGCGCTTGGCGTCGGCGATGATGCCGACGGCTCCGAGCCGGTCAGCGTCGTGGACGTTCACGTTGATGCTCGCGAAGCGGACGTCGGGGTTGGCGAAGATCGAGTGGGAGCCGGTGGTGAAGTCGGTCAGCCGGGACCCGACCGTGAGGACCAGGTCGGCCTCCCGGGCCAGCGTGTTCGTCGCGGGCGTCCCCTCCAGGCCGATGCCGCCGAGCTGCCACCAGGCGGCCTGCTGGACGGCGCCCTTGCCCGCGAAGGTCTCGGCGACCGGGATGCCGACCGACGCGGCGAGACGCTCCAGCTCGGTGGAGGCCTGCGAGTAGACGACGCCGCCGCCGGCGATGATCAGCGGCTTCTCGGCCGCCGCGAGGAGGGCCGCCACCGCGTCGATCTCGGACTGGTCGGGGGCCGGCCGGCGGATGACCCAGTCCCGTTCGTCGAAGAGCGCGGCGGGGAAGTCGTAGGCGTGCGACTGGACGTCCTGGGGGAGTGAGAGCACGACCGCGCCGGTCTCCACCGGGTCGACGAGGGTGCGCATCGCCGCCGGGAGCGCGGTGAGCAGCTGCTCGGGCCGGGTGATCCGGTCGAAGAACCGGGAGACGGGCCGGAACGCGTCGTTGACGGTGAGGTCGGCGTCCGTCGGGTGCTGGAGCTGCTGCAGGACCGGGCCCTGGTGCCGGGTCGCGTAGGTGTCCCCGGGGAGCAGCAGCACGGGCAGGCGGTTCAGGGTCGCCAGCGCGGCACCGGTGACCATGTTCATCGCGCCGGGGCCGATGGAGGCGGTGACGGCCAGGGTGCTGTGCCGGTGGGTGTGCTTGGCGAAGGCGGTCGCCATGTGGACCAGGCCCTGCTCGTTGCGCCCCTGGATGAAGGGCATCGGCTCGGCCAGCTGGTCGAGGGCCTGGCCGAGGCCCGCGACGTTGCCGTGACCGAAGATCCCGAGGGTGGCGGGGACCAGCCGGCGGCGTACGCCGTCGGCGACGGAGTACTGCCGGGACAGGTACAGGACGACCGCCTGCGCGACGGTGAGCCGGACGGTGGGTGGGGTGGTGGTGCTCATGGCTACCAGGGCCTTCCGTGCAGGATGATGGTCTTGACGTCGGTCATCTCGGCGACGGCGGAGCGGGGACCTTCCTTGCCGATGCCGCTGCCCTTCAGGCCGCCGTAGGGCATCAGGTCGGCTCGCCACAGGGGAGTCCAGTTGATGTGGACCACCCCGGCGTCGATCTCCCGGATGGCGCGCACCGCGCCGGCGACGTCGGAGGTGAACACCCCGGCCCCGAGGCCGTACGCCGTCCCGTTGGCCTGGGCGATCGCGCTCTGCCAGTCGTCTGCGACCGAGACCGCCACCGCGGGGCCGAACAGCTCGTCCTGGCTGAAGGGCGAGGTCGGGTCGACGTCGGCGACGACGGCCGCCGACACCACCGCCCCGTCGCGCTCCCCACCGGTGAGCAGCCGGGCGCCGCCGTCCACGGCCTGCCGGATGGAACGCTCGACGCGGGTCGCCTCCTTGACGTCGATCAGCGTGCCCATCCCGGTGCCCGGCGACTGCGGGTCCCCGGTCTGGATCTTCTCCACCTGGACCACGAGGGCGTCCAGGAAGTCCGTGGCGATGGCCGGGTGGGTGATCACCCGCTGCACCGAGATGCACACCTGGCCGGCGTTCACGTAGCCGCCGATCGCGACCGCGGCGGCCGCAGCGTCCACGTCCGCGTCCGGCAGCACGACGACGGGGCAGGACGCGCCCAGCTCCAGCGAGAGCCTCTTCACGCCAGCCAGCTGGGTGATCCGGTTCCCGATGCCGGTCGACCCGGTGAAGGAGATCTTGTCGACCCGGTCGTCGCTCACCAGGGCGTCGCCCAGCTCGCCCCCGGCGCCGGTCACGACGGACAGCACACCCTCCGGCAGGCCGGCGTCGACGAAGCACGCGGCCAGGGCGAGGGCGGTCAACGGGGTCGCGCGGGCCGGCTTGAGCACCACGGCGTTGCCCGCGGCCAGGGCCGGGGCGAGCTTGTGCATCACCAGGAGGGCCGGGTAGTTGAACGGGGTGATCGCCACGACCACGCCGACCGGCTGGCGCACGGTGAACCCGATCTTGTCGAAGCCCGTCCCGCGGTTGGCGTCCAGGGGCAGCGAGTCGCCGTAGAGCTGGGTGCCCTCGAAGGCGGCCAGCCGGATCATCTCGCCGGAGCGGCCGGCCTCGCCGCGCGCCTCGGTGATGGTCTTTCCGGACTCGGCGGAGATGGTCTGGGCGATCACCTCGGCCCGCTGGTCGGCCAGGGACGCAGCCTCCAGCAGGATGCGCATCCGCTCGTGGCCCGGGGTGTTGCGCCACACCTTCGCCCCGGCCACGGCCGCCGTCAGGGCCGCGTCCACGTCCGAGGCGTCCGCCACCGGGACGAGGCCGACGACCGCACCGTCGTACGGCGAGGTCACCTCCTCCGCACGACCCGAGTGCGACGCTGTCCACTGTCCACCGACCAAGAGCTCCATGCCTGCAAGCCTGTGATCTTCACCCCATCAACGTCAACGGGTCCGCACCCATCAAAAAACCCTCATTGGCGGGCTCGTTCCGGCTCAATGGTGGTGGTTGCCGCTTGACCCCCACCTCATCGACCCATCACACTCACGCGCATGGCCCATCCGTACCCCATCCGCGAGATCGCCCGTCAGGCCGGGCTGAGCGAGGCGACCGTCGACCGGGTGTTGCACAACCGGCCGGGGGTGCGGGCCAGCACCGCGAGCAACGTCCAGCAGGCCATCGCCGACCTGGACCAGCAGCGCAGCCAGCTCCGGCTGACCGGCCGCACCTTCCTGGTCGACGTGGTGATGCAGACCCCGGACCGGTTCTCCTCGGCGATCAAGTCTGCCCTCGAGGCCGAGCTCCCGTCGCTGCGCCCGGCCGTGGTCCGGTCCCGGTTCGACTTCCGCGAGAAGGGGCGACCGGCGGACATCGTGAAGGTGCTGGAGGACATCCGGCACCGGGGATCCATGGGCGTGGTGCTGAAGGCCCCGGACGTTCCCGAGATCAGCGACGCCATCGCCAAGCTGCACCGGCACGGGATCCCCGTCGTCACCCTGGTCAGCGACATCCCGCTGAGCCAGCGGGTCGCCTACGTCGGGATCGACAACCGGTCGGCCGGCTCGACCGCCGCCTACCTGGTCCACCGGTTCCTCGGCGACCAGGAGGGGGACGTGCTGATCGCGCTGAGCCGCAGCGTGTTCCGGGGCGAGGAGGAACGCGAGATCGGGTTCCGCGCGACGATGCGCGGCCAGTCCACCGGCCGGGTGCTGGTGGAGCAGACCGACACCGACGGACTGGACGTGACCGTCAAGGAGTCGACCCTGCGGACGCTGGAGCGCCATCCCGGCATCAGCTCGGTCTACTCCGTCGGCGGCGGCAACCAGGCCGTCCTCGAGGCGTTCGACGCCGCCGACCGGCGCTGCCAGGTGTTCGTCGCGCACGACCTCGACCGCGACAACCTGCGCCTGCTGCACGAGGGTCGACTGACCGCCGTGCTGCACCACGACCTCCGCTACGACATGCGCCGCGCGTGCCACATCATCATGCAGGCCCAGGGCGCCATCGAGGGTCCCATCGAGTCGGTGCCGTCCCCGATCCACGTGGTGACGCCGTACAACATCCCGACGCTGGTGTGACCGGGAGCCGGCTCACGTGCGGACGAAGGCCAGGACCGCCAGGACGCGGCGGTTGCTGGTCGCGTCCGCGTGCAGCCCCAGCTTGGTGAAGATGGTGCTCACCACCGGCTCGACGGTCTTGATGCTCAGGTGGAGCTCCTCGCAGATCGCGGCGTTCGACAGGCCACGCGCCATCAGCTCGAGCACCTCGCGCTCGCGAGGACTCAGGCCGTCGAGGTGGCCCGCACGACGTTCCCGGGCGATGACGTCGGAGAGGTCAAGGTGCTCGATCACCAGGGCGGCCTGTGCGGCGAGATCGTCGAAGAGCCGGCCCTCCGGGTAGGACAGGCGGTTCGCCTGGGACCGGGCGATGGTGAGCGCACCCACCACCGACCCGTGGCTCGTCACAGCTCGGACCTGGCTGTGTGCCGCAGAACCCAGCACTGGCAGGGACTCCACGGGGATGTCCGCGCCTGACTCGGGCCAGACGCCCACCGCGCGGAGGTCGTCGACGCCGCCCATCCACAAGGTCGCGCCCCTCGTCCCCAGGGCCTCGGCGGCCGCTCGCGCGATGTCCGTGGGCAGGTCGCGGGCCTCCGGCCCGGTCCGCGACAGCCACGTGAGCGCGGAGTAGGCCGCGGCGTGCTGCCCGTGGACGATCGCCCACCCCGCGGTGACGGGCAGCAGCGTGACCGAGATGAGGCCGGGCACCGGGGTTCCCCACGCGACCAGGCCCACGACGAGCACGACCACCGAGACCGCCGCGGCGGTGACCAGCCAGGTCAGCTGTCGCCGTACGTGACCCTCGGAGGTGCGCCACCGCGCCACGAGGGCGACCACCCAGAGCAGCTGGAAGACGACGTACGCCGGATGCGCGATCGCCGCCCAGACCTGCGCGACGGCGTCGGGGGTGCCGGCGTGGAAGGGATGGGGGGTGTCCAGGCCGGCTGCGGCGTACTCCACCGGCCAGGTGGCGGACAGCGCCGCACACACGACGGTGACCGCGACCACCACCGCCGCCACGCCTCGCCAGCGCGGGGACGGCAGCCGGCCGTCGGGGAAGCAGATCACCGCGAAGGTGGTCAGGGCCAGCGCCACCACCAACGGCCACACCCCGAGCCAGCCCCACCACCGGCTCGCCTCGGACGTCGGGGTGTGGCCGACCTGGCGCCCGAGGAACATCACCGCCTCGACCATCCCGGCGGCCATGAACAGCAGGCCCTCGCGATGGCCGGGGCGCTGGAAGAGCACGTAGGTGCCGACGACCGGGAGCGCCAGGGCGAGCAGCGCGTTGTGCAGGTTGGGGAGCCAGACGCCCCGGGAGAGGCCGAACGCGACCAGCACGACGGCGACGCTGACCAGCAGCAGGGGCAGCAGCCCGCGCAGTCCCCGTGGGTCGGTACGCGTCACGTCGTCATCGTGGCACGCCGCCGTCCCCGGCGGTCCAGGATTTTCCCTGCATCTCCGCCGCAGGGTCAGCCCCGGTGCGTACGACGGGCCGGCCCGCCGATCGTGGGTCCGACGTCGACGACCGTTCGACGACCGTTCGACGATCAGGGAGCCCCAGATGACCACCACCACCCTCCGGCCAGCGACCAGCACGGCGTCCCCGACCGAGCGGCTGCTCACCGGCGCCCTGCTGGTGGCACCGCTCGTCTACCTCGCCGCCGACTCGACCTACGCCGCCCGCGGCTGGGACGACGCCACCGCCGGGGTGCTCCACGTCCTGGGGGCGATCGGCTACGGCTTCGTGGTGCTGCGCGTCGCGGCCTGGCTCCCACGCGACGCGCGGCTCACGGCCTGGGTGGTGTTCACCGGGATCATCGGGCTGGTCGGCAACGCGGCGTATGGCTTCGAGGCGATCCACATGTCCCTGGGCGACGTCCAGCTCGTCGACCAGCCCGGGGCTGCGAACCTGATCAAGCCGCTGGGGTTGTTCTTCCCAGTGTCCTTCGCCCTGGTCGCCTGGGCGCTGGTCAGGCTGGGCCACCGGTGGCAGGGACCGCTGGTGCTCGTCGCCATCGTGGCCTGGCCGGTCGCCCACATCGGCAACATCTCGGCCGTCGCGGTGCCGGTCAACATCGCCCTGGTGGTGGCCCTCGGCAGCCTCGTCTGGGCTCGTTCACCGGAACCCGCCTAGGGCGACCGCCCGCGGCGTGGGCTCGCCACATGCGAGACATCGGGACCCCGGAGCTGCTCATCCTGCTGGTGGCCATCGTGTTGTTGTTCGGTGCCAAGAAGCTCCCCGAGCTGGCCCGGGGCAGCGGCCGCGCCCTGCGCATCTTCAAGGCCGAGACCGCCGGACTCCTGGACAAGGACGACGACCAGCCCGCCCCCACGCGCCACCCGGACGACCGCGCGTAGTCACCCGACACCGCCGGTCGAGGAGCGAGCGTCTCGAAACCCGACGAGGCTCGCGGCTCGGGGATCATTGCGACACAAGAACGATCAACTCACCGTAGCGAGGCCCTCACCCAGGCTTGATCGGGCGCTGAGTTTCCCGAGCTGATCGTCCTTGTGTCGCGCTCGAACCCCGGGGGCTGAGTCAGAACGCCGGGGAAGAAGGTGGCCTGGCACCGAGCTCAGACGTGGGCGCACAGCCGCTTGCGAGCGGACCGGGCATCCGCGACCTCGGGCGCGACCGGATGCGCTCGCTTGCCGCCACCCAAGCGCGCTCTCGCCAGCGACACGAACACCGGCAGCAGCGAGATGAAGGCCATCCCGATCGCGATCAGCCCGAGGTGGTCAGCCACGATCTGGATCCCGCCGAACCAGTAGCCGACGCCGAGGGTCAGCAGGGCCCAGGCCCCGGCGCCGCCGAGGTTGTAGAGGGCGAACCGGCGGCGAGGCATCCGGCCCATGCCGGCGACCACCGGGGTCATCGTGCGCGCGAACGGCACGAACCGCGCAAGGACGACCGCGCGGGGGCCGTAGCGCTCGAAGAAGACGCGAGCGCGCTCCAGGTGCCGCGGCGAGAACAGCCGAGACTTCGGCCGGTTCAGCACGCGGGGCCCGAACCGCCGGCCGATCAGGTAGCCCACCTGGTCACCCGCGGTGGCGGCGACCGTCACGACGACGAGGACCAGCCAGAGCGGCAGGTCGATCGCACCGGCGGCGAGCAGCACGCCCGCACTGAACATCAAGGTGTCGCCGGGCAACAGGAAGCCGACCAGGATCCCCGTCTCCGCGAACGCGACCACGATCAGCAGCACCAGCGCGGCCGGTCCGAGCGTGGACAGCAGGTGGACGAGCGTGTCGGTCATGGCAGGGCCTCGGGTTCACGTGCCGCTCGTCCCGGCCGGGCCGACGCGAGGTGGAGTGCCGACGACCGTCGACCACAGGTTGTGCAACACAACGACGGCCGTCGTTCTTCCTGCCTCTTCGACCGGTCCCGCTCAGAGCGCGGTCAGGGGGTCGTGGGGCCGAAGACCTCGCGCGTCCCGTCAGCCCACACAACGAGGCCGCTGTGCCCGGATCGACCGCGCAACCAGCTCAGGGCGTCGCCACCGAGCGCGAACGCCGCGGTGGCGTCGATGTCGGCCCACACCAGGTCGGGCCCGAGGACCGTCACCGAGGCGACGTCGCCGGGAGTGGTCCCGGTGCGGGCGTCGACGATGTGGGCGCCTCGGCGAGCGAGCCCGGAGGTGGCGACGGCCCCGTTGTGCACGGGTACGACGGCGACGACCCGACCTGGGTCGTGCGGGTCCTCGATGCCGATCCGCCAGGGCGGAGCGCCCGTGCGCTGCGTCCTGCACACCATGTCGCCCCCGGCCGAGAGGCAGTAGTCGGTGCCGGGCAGGGGGTCCAGGGCCCCGGCTGCGCGGGCGACGGCCCAGCCCTTCACCACACCGCTGGGGTCCAGCACCAGGTGGCCGTCCGGCCCCGGTCGGCGTACGTCGAAAGCGCCGTGGGACTCCCGCCGCGCCCGCTCGCCGAGTTCGAGGACCTCGAGCACCTCCGCCGGACAGTCCGCGACGTCCACGTCGCCCCGCTGGAGGCGGGACACCACCGAGTCGTGCCGGTAGGTGCTGAACATCCGGTCGGCGGCCTGCAGCACGGCCAGGCAGCCCTGCCAGGCCGACTCGGCCCGCTCGTCGTCGACGTGCAGGCCCCGGAGCGCGAGGCTGATCGGCATGCCCATGACGTGGGCGACGTTGCGGTGCACGCCACGCAGCGGGCCGGCCTCGGTGGCCGCGGTGGTCACAGCCCCGCCTGGTCGAGGGCGCTCTGCAGCGATTCGAGGTAGCCGTCGCTGGTCACGGTCGCGCCGCTGACCATGTCGATCTGGGCGCTCTGGGCGTTGATGGTCTCCTCGGTCAGGATCGGCAGCGCCTGGCTGTTGATCTCCTGGTCGCGGCCGTTGCCGTCCGGGTACTGCACCACGGAGACGTTGGTGACCTTCCCGTTGCTCACCTTCAGCTGCACCTGCACCGGTCCCCACCGGGTCTGGGCCACCGTGCCGGTCACGGTCTTGCTGCCCGAGGAGGTCGAGCCCGACGCCGGTGGCGTCGTTCCACTGCTGCCGGTCGACCCCGAGCCGGACGCCCCGCTGTCGGACGAGCCCGAGGAGCCCGAGCCCGAGCCCGACGAGCCCGAGCCGGACGAGCCCGAGCCGCTGGAGTAGATCGAGGTCTGGGAGCCGGTGGCCTGGGGTCCCGAGGTCGACGTGTGGTAGCCGAACAGCAGGACGAGGACGGACAGGGTGCTGAGCACCCACAGGGAGATGCGTCTCATGTGGTCACCAGGCAAAGGTCTCGAGATGGAGGTGGTCGGGGTGGAGGCCGGCGGCGGTCAGCGTCCGGCAGACGAGGTCGGTCCAAGCCGGTGGCCCGCAGACGAAGACGTCGCGGTCGGCGACGTCCGGGATCCAGTGCCGTAGGGCCGTCAGGTCGTCCGCGGTGCCGATGCCGTCGCCCAGCCAGGAGTCCGGCGAACGCCGAGGCCCCGGCAGCCGCAGCACCTGCAGCCCGCGTCGGGTGACCAGGTCGTCGACCTCGCCGACGAAGAGGGGCCGGCTGGTGAATCGCTCGACCAGGATCACCTCTCCCGGTCCGTAGGCCAGGCCCTCGGCCAGGGCACGGAGCGGGGTGATGCCGACCCCGGCTCCGATCAGGGCCACCCGCGGGCGGCTGCGCGCGCGGGCACCGAGGCGCCCGTAGGGGCCCTCGACGATCACCCGGGCGCCGGGGACGAGGTGGCGGAGAGTGGCGCTGCCGTCGCCGACGGATTGCGCGGTGATGCGCAGGCTGTGCCCGTTCGGCGCCGCGGACAGGGAGTAGGGGTTGGCACGCGTCCAGCCGGAGCGGCCCAGGAAGCGCCAGTTGAGGAACTGGCCGGCCTCGACCGGGAGCCGGTCCAGCCGGCGGCCCTCGAGGTGCACCGACCAGACGTCGGAGCCCTCGTCGACCACGGCGGTGACCCGGAGCCGGTGACGCAGGTTCAGGACGAGCGGAGCTCCGACGCGGAAGACCAGGACGCTGGCGGCGGCGAGCGCCCACGTCGTCCACCAGAACACGGTCTTGGCGGTGGAGTCGATGAACTGCTGCCCGGTCCACAGCTGGTGCGGGAGGGCGAGGCCGACGCCGAGGTAGGCGTAGAGGTGCAACAGGTGCCACGACTCGTAGCGCAGCCGACGACGCGCGGCCTTGATGCTGGTCAGCACCACCAGGAACAGGCAGATCGTGCCCGCGTCGGCGAGCAGCATCCCTGGCGAGTGCAGGGTCAGGTCCCACAGCTCGGCGGGGGTGTGGAGCAGCCGGCCCCCGGCGTACCCCCACGTGATGGTGACGACGTGGAGGAGCATCAGGTTGAACGAGGTGAACCCCACGAGCCGGTGCACACGGGCCAGGCGGTCCTGCCCGAAGGCCCGCTCGAGCATCGGCACCCGGGCCATCAGCACCACCTGGGCGAGCAGCAGCACCGTCGCCACCAAGCCGCTGATGCGGCCGACCGAGGTCAGCCCGCTGGTCCAGCCGGTCAGGTCCTGCAGCCCTCGGTCGGCCACCCACCAGTAGGTCACGAGCAGCAGCCCCAGCCACAGGGCCGCCAGCGCCAGGGTGCGTACGATGGCGTCGATCCGCCCGCGGCGGCCGAGGTCGGTCGAGGCCGCCCGAGCCAGGGGACTGGCGACTCGCGGGGAGAGGGTGGTCATCGGCTGCCTTCCGGGTGGTGACTCCCTGAAGTCTCGGCTGCCTCCATGACAGGCGGATAAGGCCTTCCTGTGCGCAACCTGTGTGTCGCGCAGCGGGCCCTACGTGCCCTTGCCGCCATGCTTGGCCTTGCCCGGGCCGTGCGCCTTGTTCGCCTTCGCGGGTTTGGCGGCCACGTGCGACTTGGCTTTCGTGGGCTTCTTCTGGGTCGCGGCGGCTGCCCTGGGCGCGCCCGGTCGGTGGACGGCGGTGCCGCGTCCCCTCGGACGGGTCGCCGCGGCGACGGTGGTCGGGCGCACCGTGGCCGCCGCCGACGAGGCGTCCGCGCGGGGGGTGGCCCGCGGGCTGGGCGAGGTGGTGGCGGCCGCGGGCTTCTCCGGGCCGGACGTCGTGCCTGCGGGAGCCTCGGAGGGCCCGCCCGTGAGGCCGTGGTGGACGAGCACCAGCGCCAGCGCGACGGCGGTGGCGGCGAGGCCCCCGGAGAGGGCCGGCAGCCGTCGGCGTGCGGGGACCGCGGCCGAGAGCTCGAACCCCTCGGTCGCGGCCGACGACCAGCCGGTCGTCAGGGCCCGGGCCGCCTCGGCGGCGGTGGGGCGCAGCGCGGGGTCGGTCTGCAGGAGGGCCGTGAGGATCCCGGACAGCGCCGCGGGCAGCCCGGCCGGGATCTGCGGGGGTCGGTGGAGGCGTGCGACGGCAGCTTCCACCGGTGTGCCGGTGTACTCGCGACGCCCGGTCGTGGCCTCGAGCAGGACCAGGCCGAGGGCGTACAGGTCGACCGCAGGCGTCACCACGTCGCCGCGGACCTGCTCCGGGGCCAGATAGCCGGCGGTGCCGATGGTGAAGCCGGTCTGGGTGTGGTGCAGCGAGCTGTCCAGCAGTCGCGAGATGCCGAAGTCCGTGAGCAGGGCGCGGTCCTCGGCGCCCACCAGGATGTTGCCCGGCTTGACGTCGCGGTGGACGACTCCGTGGTCGTGGCAGTGCGCGAGAGCCGATGCGATCTGGGCTCCGAGGTGCGCCACGCGGTCCGGGGGCAGGCCCTGGCCGTGCTCGGTGAGCACGCCGGAGAGGCTGGACCCGACGACCAGCTCGAGCACCAGGAACGGGTGCTCGGCGCTGATGCCGGCGTCCAGGATCGTCACCAGGTTGGCGTGGTTCAGCAGCGCCAGGGTGCGGGCCTCCTCCAGGAACCGGGCCCGGTCGATGGGGTCAGGGGCGCGGTCGCGGAGCAGCTTCACGGCGACGTCGCGTCCCAGCACCCGGTCGTGGGCCCGGTGGACCTCCGCCATCCCGCCGCGACCCAGGAGTCCGGCGAGGACGTAGCGGCCCGAGGACCCGACAGTGCGTCGACCGGTGGCCTGCGTGCTGTCGCTGTCGGGTGCCTCGGAGCTCTCCCCTTCGGGGCCGGTCATGACGGCTCAGACCGGAGGGTCGACCCGGCGTTCCTCCACGACGCGCGTGCTGCGCGAGCGCTGCGCGTTCATGGCCAGGCTCAGCACGATGGCGAGGATGCCCACCACGATGAAGATCCAGCCCAGGGTGTTCGTGGCCACCGCGTCGTCGATGCTCGCGGGCAGGTCCACCACGCCCAAGGCGAAGATCAGCCCGACCAGCAGCAGCACTATTCCAAGTCCGATTCCCATGATCTCTCCCTCGTGTCGTGCGTGTGTTCGCGATAGTGCCCACCTTGGCGGTGCCTGACACCGGTTTCCCTTATATGGGACAGACGTCCTCGTATATCGCCCGGATATGGCCGTGGGAGATCAGCGACGCCCTGCCGGGCGGGGTGGCCAACATGCACACCGGCGCCTGGTACGACCCGTCGGCCCCGGACGTGGCCGACTGCGTCCACGGCAACGTGAACGTGCTGGCCCCGGACGTCTCGACCTCGACGCTGTCGCAGGCCACGAGCGGTGCGCACGTGCTGGTCCGGATCGAGCGGTACGACGGTGTCCTGCCGCCGGTCCGCGCACGAACCTGACGCTCGTGAGGCGCCGCTCGACCTGACAGGGCCGGCCCTCAGCCCAGCTGGATCAGGGCCTCGGCGAGCTGCTCCGGCCTGATGCCGACGCGATGGGCGGTCGCGTGGAGGAGCTCGTGGGCCGTGCTGATGTCGATGTCCTGGTGCACCACGATCATCCCGACCGCGCGGCTGATGACGTCCTGCGCGCGCAGCGTCTCCGGGGCCTGCTCAGCCAGCCGCCGGGTGTCGAACGAGAGGTCCGCGTTGCGTACGGCGCCGGGGGCCCAGGCGCCGAGCAGGCCGGCGAGCTCGTCGTGCTGGCCCTCGAACGCGTTGCGGGAGGCCCCGTAGAGGTTCACGCTCCCGATGATCCCCTCGCCCTCGACCAGGGGGAAGGTCACGGTGCTCCGCACCCCGGGGACGGCGGTGGCCTCCCCGAACCTCCGCCACTGGTCCTCGTCGAGGGGTTCGTCCGCCCCCGTCGGGTGGTCCGGCCCACTCGTCACGGCGTCGGCGCGGGGCCCGCCGTCGTAGTGCTGGATGGCGTCCAGCACCGCGATCTCCTCGTCCGAGGCCACCAGGGTGAAGGTGACGCCGTGCTCCTGCCAGGCGATGCTCAGACCGGTGCAGTCCGGGACGAGCTCCTGCACCTGGTCACCCACGGTCTGCAGGGCGGCGAGCAGGTCGTCCTCGCCGACGAAGCGGCTCACGTGCGCCACGGCCTGGATGGTCTGCTCGATCGGCTTCACGGGCGACCGACGCCGTTCCTGTGGGACACGGTGTCCTCCTGCTGGCGGGTGCTTGGATCCTCGTGAGTACCCACCACGCGAAGGTCGAAGCCGATTCGCCGGGCTTCCCTGCTGCTACTTGCGGCGACCCGGGATCCGGTTCGCCAGGTCGGCCAGCGGACCGACCGACTCGCCGAGCACCTCGATCGAGGCGCGCAGCTCGGGCAGGGTGCCGACGAGCTCGAGGAGGCGGGGATGGACCTGCTCGAGGATCGGCCCCAGTGCCACCAGCTGGTCGAGGGTGCCGCCATCGGCCACCAGCTTCTCGACGAAGCCGCGCTCCTCGAGCAACCGGTCCAGCAGGCCGTCCTTCTGCAGCACGATGTCGAGGGCACCGCCGGGTCGGGTGATCCGGTCGAGGGCACCGTCGGTGTCCACCAGTCGTTCGAGCGGCCCGTTCTCGACCAGGAGCCGGTCCAGCACGCCTCCCGACGCCAGGAGCCGGTCGAGCGGCCCGTCCGGGGCCAGCAGCCGGTCGGCCGCCCCGCCGTCACTGAGCAGGCGGGCCAGTGGCCCGTCCTCGGACAGCACCCGGTCGAGGATGCCGCCACGGGCGATCGCGCGACCCAGTGGCCGCCTGGGGTCGGCGGCCTGGGCCAGCGCGGCGAGCCGCCCGAGAGGGCTCTCGGGGTCGCGTGACATGGCGTCGAGCTTGCCGATCATGCCGTTCTCGCCGAGGAGCGCGGCCAGCTGGTCGGCGTACCCGTCACGGCGGCGCAGCGGCCCGTCGGGGGCGAGGAACGCGCCGGCCGCGAGGGTCACGGTCACCCCTGCGCTCGCCAGCCGCCAGGGCAGCAGCAGGAGGGGCGGGAGCTCGGTCACGGCGGGCACGGGGGCGGCGATGGAGGGACGCGACGAGGCAGGCATGAGCGGCAGCCTAGAGCGAGGTGTACGGCGCATGAAGCCCAGGACCGGGGGTACTTGAGCGCGTCACCTGCTGGATCTACCTACGCGGAGGAGCTGCCATGTCAACGAGACTGAAGATCGGCCTGGCCATCGTCGGGGTCGTCGTGGTGATGGGCATCCTGCTGGCGATCGGGCTGAGTGTGGGGGACCACGGCACCGACAAGAACAACTCGAACACGAGCAGCAACACCCAGCAGAACTAGCCCGCCGTGTCCCACGACCTGACCCCCGACGAGCTCGCGTTCGTGCAGTCGGCCTTCGACCACGCGCGCAGCGGTGACCTGTCCGCGCTGGTCGAGGTGCTGGACGCGGGTGTCCCGGTCAACCTGACCAACGGCGCGGGGGACACCCTGCTGATCCTGGGTGCCTACCACGTGCACGGCGACGTGGTGCGTGAGCTGCTCGCGCGCGGAGCCGACCACGGCCGTGTCAACGACCGGGGCCAGACCGCGTTGGCTGCTGCGGTGTTCCGCAAGGACGGCGAGATCGTCCGGGCGCTGCTGGACGCCGGTGCAGACCCGGAGCTGGGGCCAAGGTCGGCGGCCTCGATCGCCACGTTCTTCGAGCTGCCCGACATGCTCTCGCTGCTGCGGCGCTGACCACTCACCGCTACCGCGCCGTCAGTGGCTGTGCGCGCCGCGCCTCGTCTCCGCGGCGGGTGCGATCCAGCGGTCCGCCACCAGACCGGTGGCCACGGCGTACAGGCTCTTGAGCGCGAGGTCCAGGACCCGTTCCTGCGTCGGCCACGTGGACGGGGGAGCCCCGGCCCCGGTGGTGTTCTCCACGGTCTGGTCGAAGGCGAGCCGGACCACCGCGTGCGTGGCCGTGGCCGGGGCACCGCGGATGCCGGTAGCTGCCCAGACGCCGCGCAGGGAACCGAGCAATGCCCCCGTCGCCCAGTGCAGGGCGTGGTTCGCCACCGTCGGCGTCGCGGAGTCGGGCGGCTCCTGTCCGGCGATCACCAGGAGGGCCCGGCCCGGCACGTAGGAGTTCTTGCGTCTCGTGATCCGCTGCTCGACCTTCTCGCCCGCGGTCATGGCGAGCACACCGGCGACGCCCGCGAGCGCGCCGCGACCGGCGGCCGTCGCGAGGGTCTGCTGTCGTCGGGTCAGCTGACGTGGTCTCGGCATCGGCATCGGCATGACTCCCTTCCTCGACGCAGCCGGTACCCGGCAGGTCGCGACGCATGTGCGTCCGGTCGTCGACCGCTCAGCTGAGCTCGGCCAGCACCGGTGGCACCTGGTCGACGAGCTCACGCGCCAAGAAGCCCAGGCCGCCGACCGCGGAGGCGAGCCGTTCGCCAGCCATCGAGTGCAGGTAGGTGCCCCAGCAGGCGGCCTGGGCGGGCTCCGCGCCTCGGGCCAGCAGCCCGACGACGAGCCCGGCCAGCACGTCACCGCTGCCTGCGGTGGCGAGCCCGGGGTGACCCGACGGCACTCGCCAGTCCTGCCCGTCGGCGTCGGCGATCATCCCCTGCGCCGTGACGCAGGAGGAGTACTGCCGGGCGGCGTCCGCGACGTCTTCCTGGACGGGGTCGCAGTCGCGTCCCAGCAGACGGGAGAGCTCTTCACCGTTGGGCGTCAGCACGGGACGGACGTGCCGTTCCGGCAGGGCGTCTCGGAACGCGGGCAGCACCCCGAGGGTGTAGGCGTCCAGCACCAGTGCGGCCTCGTCGTCGAGCCGCGGCAGCAGTCCCTGGAGCAGGGCCGTCGCCTCGTCGGCGTCGTCGAGACCCGGCCCGATGAGCACGGCGTCCGCCGAGCCCACGGCCTCGCCGCAGACCGCGGCCGCGGCTGCACCCAAGATGGTGCCCTTGTCCGTGTGCGGCAGTGGGATCACACCCGCCTCCGGGAAGGCGGCGGCGATGGCGGGGGCAGCCGAGGCCGCGACGGCGAGCTGCACGCGGCCGGCGCCGACGCGCAGCGCGGCGAGTCCCGCCAGGGCCACACCGCCCGGGGTCCGGGCGGCCCCGCCGACCACGATCACCTGTCCGCGTGCCTTCTTGGAGCTCGCCGGGTCGGGCAGCGACCAGTGGCGCAGCAGCTCAGGGGTGACGAGCTCAGGGTTGGGCACGGCGTTCTCCTCGGTGCTCGGTGGCCTCCAGCCCGACTTCACTCAGGTGGGAGACCTCGTCGTACGACGCGACGTTCCATGCTCCCTCCCCGTCCCGGACGAGCCGGCTCAGGGAGGCGTTGCGCAGGGGAGTGTCGCGGGCCAGCCGGAGGACATGCTCCTCGTCGAGGCCCTCGCAGACGTAGCGGATCAGCGCGATCACGATGTCGTGGCTCACCACCAGCAACCGCTCTGCGTCCAGGGTGCGGTCGAGGTCGGCCACCCACGTACGAAGGCGGAGCACGACGTCGGACCACGACTCGCCACCGGCCGGCCGGTGGTAGAACTTGCCCTGCCACCGGCGCCGCTCGGCCTCCTCGGGGAAGCGGGCCTCCACGCCGGCGAAGGTCAGCCGGTCGAGCACGCCGAGCTCCCGGTCGCGCAGGCGCTCGTCCACCAGGGTGGGCAGGTCCAGGCCGGCCTCGGCGCAGGCCAAGCGGGCTGTCTCCCGGGCACGCACGTAGGGGGAGACCACCAGCGCCTGGGGGCGGGTGGCGGCCGCCAGGTCGCCCAGGGCGACGCCGACGGCCCTGGCCTGCTCCCGTCCGAGGTCCGACAGGTCGACGTCGGCGTCCCGGGCCGGCACGTCGATCTCGTGTGCGCCGGCCGAGTGGGCCTGCGCCGCAGCCACGTTGCCCTGGCTCTCACCGTGGCGGATCAGCAGCAGCTCGCTCACCATGCGGGCACCCTAATCCGTCCGGCGGGCAAGGTGTCCATCTCGCGGGCACAGAAGTGGAACAACTCAAGATCACCGGCATGGGCCGCGATGTTGCGGGTACTGCGGGGTCCGACCCCGGGAGGAACCCATGGCAGACACCAGCAAAGCCGCACGGATGGTCAAGAAGGCCGTCAAGAGCACCGTCACCCAGGCCGCCGAGGCAGCGCGCGAGAAGGTCGCGGAGCTGACCCCTCCGCCGATCCCCGGCGTGCCATCACCCAAGACGCCGTCTCTGGAGGAGCCCACGAAGCCGAAACCCCCGCTGCCCCCGAAGCCCGACCAGGCCGGCCCCGACCGGCGTACGGCGACCGGCGCCGAGACCGCCGTACCGGACACGGAGGTCGCCCAGCAGGGTGCCTTTCTGACCACGTCCCAAGGAGCGCGTCTCCGCGACACCGACCACTCGCTCAAGGCCGGCGATCGCGGGCCGACCCTGCTCCAGGACCACCACCTGCGCGAGAAGATCACCCACTTCGACCACGAGCGCATCCCCGAGCGGGTCGTGCACGCGCGCGGCTCCGGCGCCCACGGGGTCTTCATCGGCTACGGCAACGCCAAGCCGATCTCCAAGGCCGGCTTCCTCGCCAGGAACGTGGAGACCCCCGTCTTCGTGCGGTTCTCGACCGTCCTGGGCTCCCGCGGCTCGGCGGACACCGTGCGGGACACCCGCGGCTTCGCCACGAAGTTCTACACCGCCGAGGGCACCTTCGACCTGGTCGGCAACAACATCCCGGTCTTCTTCATCCAGGACGGCATCAAGTTCCCCGACATCATCCACGCCGGCAAGCCGCATCCCGACCGCGAGATCCCGCAGGCCCAGAGCGCGCACGACACCTTCTGGGACTTCGTCTCGCTGCACACCGAGGCGCAGCACCACACCATGTGGAACATGTCCGACCGCGGCATCCCGCGCTCCTACCGGACGATGGAGGGCTTCGGCGTGCACACCTTCCGCACGGTGAATGCCCAAGGTGAGACCTCGCTGGTGAAGTTCCACTGGAAGCCCGTCCTCGGCGTGCACTCGCTGACCTGGGAGGAGGCGCAGATGCTCGGCGGCATCGACCCCGACTACCACCGCCGCGACCTCGCCGACGCGATCGAGTCCGGCGCCTACCCGCAGTGGGAGCTCGGCGTGCAGGTGTTCCCGGACACCGACGACGAGACCTTCGACGGGATCGACCTGCTCGACCCCACGAAGATCGTCCCCGAGGAGGTCGCGCCGGTGCAGGCGATCGGCCTGTTGACCTTGAACAAGAACCCGGTCAACTTCTTCGCCGAGACCGAGCAGGTCGCCTTCCACCTGGGCAACCTGGTGCCGGGCATCGACGTGACCAACGACCCGTTGCTCCAGGCACGGCTGTTCTCCTACCTCGACACCCAGCTCACCCGGCTCGCCGGCCCGAACTTCCACCAGATCCCGATCAACCGGCCGCACGCGGCGGTCAACGACATGTTCCGGGACGGCTTCCACCAGAGCGCGGTGCACGGGGGAGTCGCGCCGTACCACCCGAACTCGCTGGACGGCGGCAACCCGTTCCCGGCCAAGGGTCTCCGGGACGGCGCGTTCGTGGAGGTGCCCGTCCGGGTGGCCGAGTCGGTCAAGACCCGCGCCAACCCGGCGTCGTACGACGACCACTACAGCCAGGTCCGCCAGTTCTGGCTGAGCATGACGCCCCCGGAGAAGGAGCACATCGTGCTCGCCTACACGTTCGAGCTGGCACGGTGCTACGAGCAGGCCATCAAAGAGCGACAGCTGCGGGCGCTGGCCAACATCGACCCGGACCTCTGCGCGCAGGTGGCGGCCGGTCTCGGACTGCCTGCCCCCGAGCCGTCCATCCCGCTGGTCGACCTGACGCCCAGCCCGGCGCTCTCGCAGGTCGGGGGCAGCTGGCCGACCGACGGGCGGATGATCGGCATCGTCGTCGACCCGTCCGGTGACCTTTCCGGGGTCGAGGCGGTGGTCACGGCGGTGAAGGCGGCCGGCATGGTGCCGCTGGTGGTGGCTCCGCACGGCGGCAAGCTCCCGAACGGCCTCGACGTGCAGCGCTCGTTCGGCGCCACCCGCTCGGTCGAGTTCGACGCCGTCCTGCTGGCCGGTGCCCCGGTGCCGGCCCCCGACGCCGTGGTCGTCCGCGACACGAAGGCTGGTGAGGCGGGCGCCCCGGTGCTCGACCCGCGCGTCGCGCTGCTGCTCCAGGAGGTCTTCCGCCACGCCAAGGTGATCGGCGCGTGGGGCGCCGGGGTCGACGCGCTCCAGGTGGCCGGCATCCTGCCCGATGCGGCTGGAGTGGTCACCGGCGAGGACGCGAGCTCGGTGTTCACCTCGGTCCAGGGCCTGCTCGGGTCGCACCGCGTGTGGGAGCGTTTCGGCGAGGTGCTCGCCTGAACGCGGTGGAGCCGTCGAGGGCAGCCTCCTCCGCGGGTGGTGTGGTCCTGGCCGCTGCGACGCGGGTGATCGCGCTGCTGCGGCCGGCGGACAAGCCGCTCCACCCGGACGGGTCGGTCTTCGTCGGCCATCTGGACCGGCGCGGCTCGACCATCCCCTCGGGAGTCGCTTGGCTCGACGAGCGGGGTCGGGACGAGGTCGTGGTGCGGCTTTCCCGCGCTATCGGACTGGCTGTGCGGTTGCCCGACATCCACGGCCTGGCCGTTCGGGTTCCCGTGAGCGGAGAGCACGGCGACCTGCTGTTCGCCTCGACCGGCTGGGGCCGGGTGGGCCGCTTCGTGCTGACCCTCGGGCGCGGTCCAGGGTCACGTCCGTTGACCACGCTGCTGCCCTACGTGACCTCGTCGGGTGCCCTGGTGCTCGGCGCCAGGGCTTCGGGCTCGGAGTCCTACGAGCTCTTCTGGGCGACGTACGACGGGCCGTGGCAGTCTTTCGCCACGCTGGAGATCACCCACCAGGTGACGGCCGACCCGGAGATCTCGTTCGACCCCGTGGTCAACCAGATCCCCGGGCTGGCGCAGTACCCCACCGTCGTACGACTGCGGGAACGGGCCTACCGGCTGGCCCGCCGCACCCGCTGATCGAGCACGAACGACGAACGGCCCCGCCAGCAGGCGGGGCCGTTCGTGGTGGTCGTGGGATCAGGCGTGGGTGCGCTTGCCGGTGTTGCGGCCGGTCACGGACGAGGCGATGACCACGAGGACGGCGGCCACGATGACGGCGACGATCCAGCGGACCCAGTCGACCCCGTTGCTGCCGTCGCCACCAAACGCGCTGTAGATGTACCAGCCGATGACGACCCCTCCGATGCCGCACAGGATCGTGAGCCAGATCGGGATGTTGTCCTTGTCCCCCGGGGCGATGAGCTTGCCGAGCAGTCCGATGACCGCGCCGACGATGATGACGAAAATGATTTCCATGGTTGCTCAGTACCCCACGACTCAACCTTCAACCGCAGGTCGAAGGTCCCGATCGCCTTTCCGCGAGGGCGTGACGCTCGCGAACCAGGTCAGACCTTGCCGGGAACCCGCCCCCGCCGGTTGAGGAGCGAGCGAATCCCTTAAGCGCAAGGGCTTCTGAGCCCGATTCCTTGGCAGTGGTCGGTGCTTGAATTGCCAACATGACGGCGACCAGCCACACCCAGCTCGAGGAGCTCGACAGCCCCTCGCAGGTGCTGGTCTTCGCCCGGCGACGCAGGGCCGATGCCGATCGCGCCGAGGCCGACGTGCTGGTCGCCGGCGTCTCCTGGGCCGAGCTGCGCCCGCCCGAGTCGATCCACGAGGCGGCGTTCTGGATCGGCGGCGGCGAGGAGGGTGTCCCGCTCGCCGGCGAGAGTGCACCGCTGGTGGCGGAGTTGTGCCTCGCGGAGTTCGCCGCCGCCATCGGACGCACCACCGACTCGGGCAAGCTGCTCATCGCCCACGGCCTCGAGCTGAAGTACCGGCTCCCCAGGACGTGGGACCGCACTTCTACTGACTGCATCACTCCGGACCCCGCCGTGCCACCACCTCGGCGGGGCCACCGGCGTGCTCAGGCTCGCCGGCGCTGTTGGCGCGCCGGGTTTCGAGACGCTCGCTGACGCTCGCTGACCAACCACCGTGGTCGGCCCTGGCATCCGACACCTGCCCCGGCGCCGCGGAGCCATCCGGCGGGGGACATCATCTGTGCACCGCGCACCACCCCCGAGGAGGATCCATGAACGACGCCCTGGTCCTCGTCGGGATGTCCGTCCGCGAGGTCGAGGCGGGGGAGCGGCTGGCCCGGGTGGCCGAGGGCCTCGGCGCCACGGTGGCCTTCCTGCAGATGGGCGACCCCTCGCTGACGCGGGAGCTCGACCGACTGGCGACTGCCGGGGCCGTGCGCGTGAGGCTCGTCGGGGTCAGCCTCGGCAGCCTCGCCCCCGCGCACTCGTGGCTGCGTCGGATCGCCGGGCACTGGTGGCGGGAGCGGACGGACCCGCCCGCCCTCGAGGTGGCGACCCGGCTGCTGACGGTGCTGGTGGAAGAGGCCGCCCGCGAGGTGCTGGCCCAGGCCCGGCCGATCACCGGCACCGAGGCGCCGCTCACGTCGCCGGCCTGGGAGGACGTGCCCGGTCACCGCCACCAGGTGCTGATCTGCCGCGGCCCCCGCTGTACGGCGCTGGGTTCCGACGCGAGCTCCGAGGCGCTGATCATCGCGATGCTGCAGCACGGCCTCGGCGACGACGACGTGCTCCTCACCCACACCGGCTGCCAGTTCCCCTGCAACCAGGCGCCGGTGATGAGCCTCCAGCCGGAGGACGTCTGGTACGGCAAGGTCACGCCCGACGTGGCCGGCCGGATCGTCGAGGAACACGTGCTGCACGGAAGACCGGTGGCCGAACACCGGCTGCGCCGTAGCCGGGGAGCCCCCGAGTAGTAGTAGTCTCCGCGTGAACGTCGGATCGAGGAAGCTGGTGTGAATCCAGCACGGTCCCGCCACTGTGAGCAGCGCTTCGGCCTGCGAGTCAGATCTTCGGCCCGACGCGACAACGAACCCCGATCGCGGAACGCTGGATTCCCGAAGGAGCCACTATGAGCAACGCTGCTGCACACCCCCACGCCATCGCCACACCGATCGTCACGGCCGAGACCAGGACGATCCTCCTGCTCCTCGGCGTCGGCTTCCTCGCGCTGATGACCTACTACTTCATCGGCCTCGACCAGGGGATGACCTCGGTCTTCGGCAACAGCACCGTTCTCCACGAGTTCTTCCACGACGGCCGTCACTTCCTCGGCTACCCCTGTCACTGACCAGCGACAGGACGGAAAGACAACTCGACATGGAGAAGAAGCTCATCGGCCGCGGCGTGCTCGCCGGCGGCCTCGCCGGCCTGCTCGCCTTCGCGTTCGCCCGGATCTTCGCCGAGCCGGTGATCCAGAAGGCCATCGACTACGAGTCCGGCCGCGACGCGGCCCAGGCCGCGCTGGACAAGGCCGCCGGGATCGCGGCCACCGCCCACGAGCACGAGATGTTCAGCCGCACCATCCAGGCTGACGTCGGCATCGGCGTGGGACTCATCCTGTTCGGCGCCGCGATGGGTGCGCTGTTCGCGATCGCCTACGTGATCTGCATCGGCCGCACCGGTCGGCTGCGCCCGCGCCCGCTCGCCCTGCTCGTCGCGGCGGCGGGATTCCTGACCCTCTACCTGGTGCCGTTCGTGAAGTACCCCGCGAACCCGCCCGCCGTCGGTCACGAGGACACCGTCCGCGACCGCGGCACGCTCTACCTGGTCATGGTGATCGCCGCGGTGCTCCTGATGATGGTCGCGGTGTACGCCGGTCAGCGGCTGCAGGCACGCTTCGGCAACTGGACCTCCAGCCTGATCGCCGGCGCCGGCTACCTCGTCGCGATCGGCGTGGTGATGCTGGTCCTACCGCAGCTGGGCCACCTGAGCGCCAACGTGGAGGAGTACGGCCGGCACGCCACCGAGACCCCGCTGCCCCTGCGCGGTCCCGACGGCGCCATCGTCTATCCGGGCTTCCCGGCCGACGTGCTCTCCCAGTTCCGGCTCTACTCGGTCGGCGCCCAGCTGATCCTCTGGACGACGATCGGACTCGTGTTCGCACCGTTGGCAGAGCGGCTGCTCGCCCCAGAGGTGGAGCGTGCCGGCGCTGGAAGGGGTCAGCCCGCGCGCGTCTGAGCCCCGGGGTGTTGCCGACTCCATTCTGGGTCTACGGTGGTTGTTGCGAACGACTTGCAACAGTCTCAGGGAGTGTGGATGACGCAGCAGCAGACGCGGCCGGAGAGCCCGACCGAGGCCGGGGGCTTCTCCTTCGGGCAGTTCCGCAGGAGCCTCAGCCCGCGGGACTGGAAGTCGCTCGGCGGGATGTTCGCCTTCATCGTCCTGCTGCACGTGGTGGGCTTCGGGATCCTGCTCGGCTTCGTGGTCCCCGAGCACTACCGCATCGGCGGCGACCACCCGGTGTTCACGGTGGGGGTCGGGATCCTGGCCTACACCTTCGGGCTGCGGCACGCCTTCGACGCCGACCACATCGCCGCGGTCGACAACACGACCCGCAAGCTGATGGCCGACAACGTGGCCACCGGCAACGACCGCAAGCCGCTCTCGGTCGGGTTCTGGTTCTCCCTGGGCCACTCGACGATCGTGTTCGGCCTCGCCTTCCTGCTCTCGGTCGGCGTGAAGGCGCTGGCCGGCCCGGTCGAGGACGACAGCTCGGTGCTGCACTCGGTCACCGGCGTCATCGGCGCCTCGGTCTCCGGGGTGTTCCTCTGGGTGCTCGGCATCCTGAACCTGATGGTCCTGCTCGGCATCATGAAGGTCGCCCGCGAGATGCGTGAGGGTCGCTACGACGAGGCCGAGCTCGAGGAGCAGCTCAACAAGCGCGGCTTCATGAACCGCTTCCTCGGCGGGCTGACCAGGTCGGTCCGCAAGCCGTGGCACATCTACCCGGTCGGGGTCCTGTTCGGCCTGGGCTTCGACACCGCCACCGAGGTCGGGCTGCTCGTGCTGGCCGGGGGAGCGGCCGCCTTCAGCCTGCCGTTCTACGCGATCCTCGTGCTCCCCATCCTGTTCGCCGCGGGCATGTGCCTGATGGACACCATCGACGGCGTACTCATGAACGGCGCCTACGGCTGGGCCTTCGCCAAGCCGGTCCGCAAGGTGTTCTACAACATCACCATCACGTCGATCTCGGTCGCGGTCGCCCTGATCATCGGCACCATCGAGCTGATCGGCGTCGTCGCCGACCAGGCCAAGATCACCACCGGACCCCTCGCGGGGATCGCGAACATCCCGCTCGACTACGCCGGCTACGGCATCGTCGCGCTCTTCCTCGGCTCGTGGGTCGTGGCGCTGCTCGTGTGGCGGTTCGGCCGCATCGAGGAGCGCTGGTCTGCGAACCTCGCGCCCTAGCCGTGGTCAGGCCGTGATGGCCGTGCCCGCGGCCCCGGGAGCCGATCTCTCCTCCAGCAGCCGGTCGCGCAGCAGGACCAGCTCGGAGACGGCCTGCAGGAAGCGGACGGTGCTGTCGCCCACCTGGAGGTCGTCGAAGTAGTGGTGCCGCATGGCCACCCGCGCGAGGTGGTGCTCGTCGTGCACCAGCCGGGCCGTGATCAGGGCGGTCAGCTCCGCCACGTCGACGTCGTCGATCACGTCGGCGCATCGGCTCACCGGGATCTCCTGGCGCAGCCTGTCGGCGTCGTGGTGGCGGTCGGTCAGGAAGATCGGCTTGTCGGTGCGCAGGTAGAGCCAGTCGAGCCCCACCGAGGACACGTCGGTCACCATCGCGTCGCAGTCCGGCATGATCGCCAGGATGTCGCCGCTCAGGATCGACCGGTGGCCGGCGCGGGCGTCGACCCGGGCGGCTTGGTCGACCAGCGCCAGGATGTCGTGGTGCGCCTCCCGGACCCGCGGGGTGGTGCTGGTCACGACCTTCGGGTGCGGCTTGTAGACGAGGCGTACGTCGGGGACGGCCAGGACGGCCAGCACGACCTCGCGCCCGACGGTGTCCAGGGACGTGTAGTCGTTGTACGCCGCGTCGCCCTCCCAGGTCGGCGCGTAGAGCACCGTCCGTCGGGTGCTCGGCTCCAGCAGGGGATCGGGCCGCAGGTCCAGCTGCGGACGCCCGATGCGCACCAGGCGCTCGGGGTCGAACTCGAGCAGCCCCGCGGCGTGGCGCTGCACGGCCGCTGACCCGGCGACGAAGACGCGGTCGTAGGCCTTGGCGTTGTTGCTCGCCATGCTCTGCTTGTCGCTCTCGCCGTGGTTGATGTGCACGTGCAGCGTCCGGCCGCTGATCAGCGACTGGAAGTTGAGGATCGAGTTGTTGCAGTAGAGGACGACGTCGGGGTCGAGCTCTTCGTAGAGACCGGTGAGCTCGGTGAGCGTCGGGACCGTGAAGATCGGCAGCGAGGTGCGGGCCGCCAGGACCTTCGCCGAGGCGGGGTCGCGCACCACGATTCCCACCGGATGACGCTCGTGCAGGATCTCCAGGACAGGGAGCCACTGGCCCAGCTGGTAGGTCCGCGTGGGGTCGTCCGCGAAGTAGGCGACAACTGAGACAGGGGCGTGCATGCGGGGATGGTAGCCGCCCAAGATGTCGCGAACGTACCGCCGCCTGCCCGGGCCGGCCGGACCTGAACTAGTAGCCTGCGCTGCCATGGACGAGGCGGCACGTCGCGAGGGCCAGGTGACCGACCAGGTGCTGGCGAGCTTCGAGGAAGCGCCCGACGCGCGGGTGCGCGAGGTGATGGATGCCCTGGTGCGCCACGCCCACGCGTTCGTGCGCGAGGTCCGGCTGACCGAGGCGGAGTGGGAGGCCGGGATCGACTTCCTGACCCGCTGCGGCCAGATCACCGACGAGCGGCGCCAGGAGTTCATCCTGCTCTCCGACGTCCTCGGGCTGTCGATGCTCACCATCGCGGTGAACCAGCCACCGGTGCCGTCGGCAACCGAGGCCACGGTCTTCGGGCCGTTCTTCGTCGAGGATGCGCCCGAGGTGCCGCTCGGCGGCGACATCGCCCGAGGTGCCAGTGGCCAGCCGTGCTGGGTGGAGGGCACCGTCCGCGACGTCGAGGGGCACCCGGTCGGTGGCGCGCGGCTCGACGTCTGGGAGGCGGACGACGACGGCCGGTACGACGTGCAGTACACCGACGACCGCAGCGCGGCCCGGGGGCACCTCTTCACCGACGAGGACGGTCGCTACTCGTTCTGGGCGATCACGCCCACGCCGTACCCCATCCCGCACGACGGGCCGGTCGGCGACCTGCTCTCGGCCACCGGCCGCGGGCCGATGCGAGCCGCCCACCTGCACTTCATGGTCACCGCGACCGGGTTCCACCGGCTGGTCACGCACATCTTCGTCCGGGGTGACGCCCACCAGGGCTCCGACGCGGTGTTCGGCGTCAAGGAGTCCCTGGTCGTGGACTTCGCCGAGCAGCCTGCCGGCACGCCGCCGCCCGACGGCCGCCAGGTCGCGGGGCCGTGGACCCGGGCCCGGTTCGACATCGTGCTCGTCCCTGACTGATCCGATTCCATGAGCGCTGTCGGTGCTGAGTTCTAGCCTGGTCCTATGAGCAGGTGCGCTGCCACTAGATGCGATCGTCCAGCAAGGACACGCGGCTACTGCGACATGCACTACCGACGCCTACTCAACCTCGGCGACCCAAACGCCCCCGGACGCAGGGTGCAAGCCACGGTCTGCGTCATTGATGGCTGCCAGGGGAGGCCTGTCGCCAAGGACCTCTGTCGCAAGCACTACTACGCCCAGGCCCGGGCCGAGTTCCTGGCGGCGAACCCACCAGCCGCCAAGGTCTCGGTACCGTGCTCGGTCGAGGGGTGTGGCCAGGTGGCGTCCGCGCGCGGCTGGTGCGGCGCTCACTACCAGCGCTGGCGCCGATTCGGGGCGCCCGACTTCTTCCCTCCCGACCTGGGCAAGCAGTGCTCCATCGACGGGTGCATTCGACCCACCAATGCCAGAGGCCTGTGCGACCAGCACTACTACCGCTGGAGCCGCTACGGCGACCCACTCCTTTCCAAGAACAGGCCCCGCGTCAGCCAGACGCCGACCGAGTATGCGCCCAGACAGTGTGCAACGTGCGGCGAGACGTTCGACCCCAGCACTTCGGCGGTGCGGAAGTACTGCGGCCGACGCTGCCGACCCAGCCGGGCCAGCGTCGGAGTCAACAACCGGCGGTCGGTCGAACGGCTGGCTCGCGAGGACGGCTGGATGTGCCAGCTCTGCAAAGAGCCCATCGACCCGAACCTCTATTGGCCGAACCTGAGGGCCGGCTCCGTCGACCACATCGTGCAGGTCCAGCACGGCGGCAACGACGACCGAGCCAACCTCCGCCTCACCCACCTGACCTGCAACCTGGCCAGCCCCAAGGCGACCTGAATCCTGCTGGGGGATCTTGGTGCGGCTTCTCCTACGATTGCGACTCTTTTTTTTTGCCCAGAAGGACGCAACCAGTACCACTAGTGCGAGAACCCTTGCGCTCCTACTCCCTAGCCTCGCCATCAGTGTTTAGGCGCCTGGAAGGTTCGGGACGTATCTCCGCGAGACCACGCGCCGGACGATGTCTTTTCAGTGCATCTAGCGCAGGGGACTCCTAAGGCCGAGCCCTATCTCGGCGGCTGCCGGGCGTCGCTGTAGGCGTCGTCGAGGAGCTGGCGGTAGATGGCGTCAGAGATCCTGCGCTTGAGGCACCTGAGCGCCTCGAGTGGGTTCTTGCCCTCGGCTCGCTTGCGTCGGTAGTAGGCGCGGACGTCTGTCTCCAGGCGAATCTGGCTGATCGCGGCGATGTGGATCATGTGGTTCATCCGCCGGTTCCCTGCCCGAGAGAGCCGGTGAGGGTTCTGCTCACCAGATGAGGCATCGAGTGGGGCGGGGCCGGTCCAGGAAGCGAAGCGGTTGCGGTCCGCGAACCGGGTGACGTCACCGACGTCGGCGAGCACCCGGGCTGCGACGACTGGGCCGACGCCATGAAGGTCCATCAAGTGTGAGCCGCGGGCGATCACGATGGCCTTGAGCTCGGCGGTGGCCTTCTTGATCTTGGCCCTGACCGCGACCAGCTCGGCCAGCTCCTCCGCGGCGATGTGTCGGCGGGTCTTGCCGGCGATGTCACGCGGCCGGACTGATGCCAGCATGGCCTTGGCTTGGCCAGTGGTGATGTCACGTTTCGCCTGTCCCGGCAGGAGTTCCGCGAGCAGGGCCTGGAGCCGGTCGACGGTCTGGACCCGGCGCCGGGTGAGTGCTTCTCGACGGTTGGTCAGCATCCGCAGCGCCTTGAGTTCCCCGTCGAGCTGGAGCACTCGCAGGTTCTTGGTGCGGACCGCGACCACGGCGACTGCGTGCGCGTCGTGGGCGTCGGTCTTACGGTTGTGGCCGGTGTCGAACAGCCGGACGCGGGCAGCGAGCTTCGCGGGGACGTCGACAACGCGCTCGCCGTCCTCGAGCAGTCGCTGCGCGAGCGGACGGCCGGCGCCGTTGCTGCCTTCAACGGCCCAGAGACGCGCCGGCCAGGTGCCGGCGTACTTGCGCATCGCGGCGTAGCCGGCCCGGTCGGTGGTGAACTACCCCGAGCCGAGCAGCTTCTCGTTCTGGTCAACGACCTCGATGGTGGCCGACAGCTTGTGGGGATCGACCCCGATGATGACCTGTTCCAGTGCTTCTCCCGCCTGCGCTCGATCCGATATGGACGGCGAGGTGGGCATTGCTACTACGAGCAGGGCAGTCCCTTCTTGAGCCACGCCTCGTCACGGTGACCGGCGGGACGCAGACCGAAAGTGAGCCACACCAGCGAGCAGGTGGGCAGCCGCATGGAGAGCTTCCCGCCGGACACCTGGACCGAGTCTGGCCAGACACCGCGCCCTAACGGAATCGTCTAGTAGCCGCGATTGATGCATGCTCCAGGTTCCCCGTGAACTCAGCAGAGATTCGCGGTCCTCGGACCTCGTCACCGGCATGATCACGCGGGGCAGGGTCTCACCGAACGTCAGGCAGGAGTGAATGCCGTCCGCGGACAGCGACCTCGCCCCGAGGTCAGGCCGGCTGGAGCACGACCTTGAGGGCGAGGTTGTCCGCTGCATGCTTGAAGACGTCGTAGGCCTGGTCGATCTGGTCGAGGGCGAACGTGTGCGTACCCATCTTCTCGGCCGGGATCTTGCCGCTGGCGACCATCTTCAGCAGGGTCGGGATGGACACGGTGTCCACCAGGCCCATGGTGATGCTGATGTTCTTGATCCACAGGTCCTGCATGGGCAGCTCGACCGGGGTTCCGTGCACCCCGACGTTGGCCACCGTGCCGCCCGGGCGCACCAGGGACGCGGCGGTGAGCAGCGTCTCGGGGAACCCCACGGCCTCGATGGCGACGTCGACGCCCAGACCGTCGTCGCTGAGCGCGAGCACCTCGACTGCCGTGTCCGGGCCGACCTCGACCATGTCGGTGGCGCCGAAGTCCAGTGCCTTCTCGAGGCGGAACTTGTTGGTGTCCACGGCGATGACCCGGGCCGCTCCCCACAGTCCGGTGGTGAGCACGGCCGAGAGCCCGACGGCTCCGGCGCCGACCACCGCGACGGTGTCGCCGGGTCGTACGCCGCCCGCCAGCACGCCGACCTCGTAACCGGTCGGGAGCGAGTCGGCCAGGACGATCGCCTGCTGGTCCGGGACGTCCTCCGGGACCGTGTAGAGGGAGGTGTCCGCGAAGGGTACCCGGACCGACTCCGCCTGGGTGCCGTCGATGAGGTGCCCGAAGATCCACCCGATGCCGCCCACCGTCTGGCAGTGGGACGGCGTGCCCTGCTGGCAGTAGGCGCAGCGGCCACAGCGGGTGATGGCCGGCACCAGCACGCGGTCACCGACCGCGAAGGCGTGGACGGCGTCGCCGACCTCGGTGATGGTGCCGATGGCCTCGTGGCCCAGGACGCGCCCCTCCGCGACGGTGGGCACGTCGCCCTCGAGGATGTGCAGGTCGGTGCCGCAGATGGTGGTGGTGTCCACCCGCACGACGACATCCGTGGGGTCCTGGACGGCGGCGTCCGGGACGTCCTCCCAGGCCTTCTTCCCGGGGCCGTGATAGACGAGAGCCTTCATGGTGTCCCTCCGGTGGGGAGCGGTTCAGGTGAACTGGAGCAGCAGGCCCGCGGCGGTGATGGCCGCCGCGGCGACGGCCAGCCACGGCCGGATCCGGTTGCACAGCAGGACGCGTGCCCGGAGCACCGTGGGGACGCTGTCCATCGGCATCCGGTGCACCGCGAAGCTCTGGCCGGCGATGACGATGCCCATCAGCAGCCCCAGCTGGAGCAGGGGGAGCGCTACCGATGGAGTGGGTTCCATGAGGCGACGCTACGCAGCCCGCACCGGGCGGGGAGTCTCAATGTGAGACGGCCGTGCGGAGGGTCAGACGGTGGGCGGGACGATCCCGTAGTCGTGGATCTTGCGGTAGATCGTGGCCCGGGACATGCCCAGCGAGCGTGCGGCCTGGAGCTTGTTGCCGTGGGCGTCGTTGAGGCACTTGACGATGGCGTCGCGCTCCATGGCCTCCAGCGGGCTCAGCACCCGACGGCTCACGGCGTGCACCTCCGGCGGCAGGTCCTCGGCGGTGATGGAGCCGGACCGACGGTGGGTGGTCACCGCGCGCAGCAGGTCGTGCAGCTGCAGGGCGTTCCCAGGCCACGACATCCGCATCAGCAGCCGCATCGCCTCCGGCGAGCAGGTGAGCTGGCCGGCCTGGCCGTGCCGGGACAGGAACCCGGTGACGAGCGGCGGCAGGTCCTCGAGGTGGAGTCGCAAGGGGGGCAGCTCCACCGAGCTCGGGAACAGGCGCAGCAGCTGTTCGAGGGCGGCGCTGTGCTTGTCCACAGCCAGCGTCACGGCTACCCACGTCGGGGAGGTCTGCTTGGCGCGGGCGTCCTGGAGCGCCGCGGCCAGGCTGCGGAGCAGTGGAGCGCTCAGCTCGTCGACGTGCCTGAACACCACGGTCTCGGCGCCCCCGGTCAGGGCCTGGCGCGCGCCTGCGAGCCACTCGGGATCGGAGGCCGCGTTCCGTGCCTCGAGGAGCTCGAGGCGACCGACGGGCTGGCGGCGCAGCTGGACCGCGCGCAGGACCGCCAGCTTGCCGACCCCGGGCTCGCCCTCGACCGCCAGCCACTCGCCGGACCGGAAGACCCGCTCCACCTCCTGGCACGCGTGCAGCCAGGGCGGACCCGAGCCGACGAGGCTGGGCAGCGGGACCGTGCGGCGCAGCTCGCGAGCGTGGGTCGCCTCGGTGGTGTTCCGGTCGAGCACGACGTGCGCCACCACTCCCGAGGGTGCGTCGCTGGCGCCCACGCGGCGGCAGTACATCCTGGCCGTCACCCCCGAGGGCAGCTCGACCAGCACCGTCCCGCGACGGGCCGTGGCCATCGACTCGGCGGCCTGTGCGAGCAGGGTCGACTGGTCCGCCGGCTCCAGCGAGGCGCGGGCGTGGTCGTTGAGCATCACCACGTCGCTGTTCATCGCGAAGACGATGCCGGTTCGGCGGTTGCAGGCCCGCAGGTAGTCCTGGAAGAGCTCGAGCTGGGAGGCACTGGCGTCGGTGAGCAGGGCCTGCCGGATCTGGGCCGCGGTCGTCTTCGCCAGGGTGAGCAGGAGGGTTCCGGCGTCCTTGCGCCAGCAGGTGAGGTCGACGGCGCCCACCAGGCGACCGGTCACCGGGTGGTGGATGGGTACGCCGGCGCAGGCGAGTTCCTCGAGGTTCTCGGCGTAGTGCTCGTGCCCGAAGACGTGGGCCGGGCCGCCGACCTCCAGGGCCGTGCCGATCCCGTTGGTGCCCACGAACTCCTCGGCATAGTTGAAGCCGGGCGCGAGGAGTACCCGGTCGAGGTGGCGCTCCAGCTCGCCGTCGCCGGTCAGCCGGCTGAGCACCAGTCCGGTCTGGTCGGTCAGGATCACGCTGACCGACTGGCCCTGGAGCTGTTCGCTCAGGTTGCGCAGGACGGGTTGGGCGCTCCGGGTCAGCCGGGTGTCGAGGTGGATGTCGGGCTCGAAGCGCATCTCGATCTTGTCGGCCGCCACGCGCATGGCCTGGGACCGGCGCCACGACGCCAGGATCGTGTCGCGGACGGTGCGTGGCGCGGGCGAGTCCTCGGTCAGGAAGCGCACCCGGTCGGCTGCCGCCACCCTCTGGGCAGGCGCGACCGGCCTCGGTGCTGCCGATGACGGCGCCATACAACCCCACCCCCTGAGACTGGTTGTGCGCTTGGCCGCCCACCCCCGTAGCCGGCCCTGCACGGGCGGCCGGGGTCTGGGGCCGCTCGTTCACGATAAGCGCGTTCGATATCCGCGTCGAGTCTTGCCCAACGCGGCCCCACGCTGTGTCTCAGATTGAGACAGCGACCGCTCCGGGCCGGCGTAGCGTCCGGCACAGCGCCTGGAGCGATCCCGTTCCGGCGCGGGTCCCCGGAGGTGCCGGATGGATGCAGGCGACGGCGGCGAGGCCGAGAGCTACAACCCGTGGAGCGTCGTGAACCTCGTCTTCGCCCACCTCGCGGACCAGGGCCTGCACCCGGTCCTCGGTGAGAGCGGCGACCCCGGACCGCCCGCCCGAGCCCTGCTCGAGGCGCTCGGGATCGAGCCTGCGCCGGAGGGCAACCGCGAGGTGATGCGCGGCGTCCGGGCCCACCTCGACGAGATCCGCGAGGCGATGTTCGACGGCGACTGAGGGCGCCTGGTGCACGTCCCGGGTCCGTCTCAATGTGAGACCCGCCGCCACGCCGCAACGGGTCTTGACTGCAGACGGAACTACTCGACTTACAGGAAGGAGTAGTGATGACTCGCCAAAGTGTGGCCAAGGCTCACGAGAAGATCCAAGAGCTGGCCTGGGAGCCTCTCTACCACGAACCGGTCTCCCAGTACGGGACCGACTACACGTTCCAGAAGGCCAAGAAGAAGGACCCCCTCAAGCAGGTGCTCCGGTCGTACTTCCCCATGCAGGAGGAGAAGGACCACCGCGTCTACGGAGCTGCCGACGGAGCCATCCGCGGCAACATGTTCCGCCAGGTGCAGGAGCGCTGGCTGGAGTGGCAGAAGCTGTTCCTCAGCATCATCCCGCTGCCCGAGATCTCGGCGGCGCGAGCGATGCCGCTGCTCTTCCGCACGGTGCCCAACCCCGAGCTCCACAACGGCCAGGCGATCCAGATGATCGACGAGGTGCGGCACTCGACGATCCAGCAGAACCTCAAGCGGCTGTACATGAACAACTACATCGACCCCGCCGGGTTCAACAGCAGTCTGCGCAACTTCCAGAACGACTACTGCGGCACGATCGGACGGCAGTTCGCGGAGGGCTTCATCACCGGTGACGCCATCACGGCGGCGAGCATCTACCTCACCATCGTCGCCGAGACCGCCTTCACCAACACCCTGTTCGTCGCGATGCCGGCCGAGGCGGCCGCCAACGGCGACTACCTGCTGCCGACGGTGTTCCACTCGGTGCAGTCCGACGAGTCCCGGCACATCAGCAACGGCTACGCCACCTTGCTGATGGCCCTCTCCGACGAGGGCAACCACCAGCTCCTGGAGCGGGACCTGCGCTACGCCTGGTGGAACAACCACCGCGTCGTGGACGCGGCGATCGGCACCTTCATCGAGTACGGCACGAAGGACCGCCGCAAGGACCGCGAGAGCTACGCCGAGATGTGGCGCCGGTGGATCTACGA
>JAOPYC010000098.1 GCA_025964795.1 Marmoricola sp. | reverse complement strand
ACAGTGGTGCAGCGACGCGGTTGGGGAAACGAGTGGGGTCTCACCGAGTTCACACCCGGCCGTGTATTCGTGGACCCCGGAGCGTTCATTGAGCACGTCGTGCCCACGGCCATAGGAGCCATTAACGACCTCATGCGTGAGACCCCCGTCGAAGCTCTAGCCTCCGGTCCGGTCGCTAACGCATCGCCACCCCGCTCTCACCAACTCTCCGACGCGTTCGCACTCCGCCACCAACGCAGCCTCCTTTACCAGCTTGGGTTTCCCGACCTTGCGTCAGCGCACCGGTAGGCGCGCCTTAGACCGCATCGGTGGCCGGATTCTCATCGCTTGAGGGAGTCATTCCACCGCCTCTGGGAGAGCTTGAAACCTCCGACTCATGCCGCGATCGTGCAAGCGCCAAGGACGCCGTGTGCCGCCTTGGCTTCGGTCAATGCGGCTCGCAGACTCAGAAGTCAGCGGTCCTCGTCGTCATTCGACTTCCTCTCGAACGTCTCGCCGCCGTCCTGACTCAACTCGATGTAGTCGACCTCAGGAGAGTCCAGGTTCATAACAGCCGGCTCTTGGACCTCCTCTTCGGAGTTGGATTGTGCTGTTGCATCGTCAGCCTCAGGTTCCGCCTCGCTCAATGCCTTTGCCTCTCAAGTCGGAGTAGTACGTCCACAATCAGTAAAGCCAACGGCACCAGCGCAACGAGTAGCGCTATCGCAGACCGCTTGAACCAGGACGCGCGCCTCGTGGCACCACGGGATGCAGCGGAGATGGGTGAGTCCTTGGTTGGCTCCTGCCCAAATAGGATGCTCTCGGCGATCTGGGCCCCGGTCAGCGCTCTGGTGGGGTCCTTTATCTGCTCGGACCACCATCGGCGGAGTTGTTCGACGCTGGGCATCTGGGTCTCGCTTGGCATGACCACAACTACCGCGCAGATCCCAGCTGTGAGAAGCAGCAGCAGCGTGATCACGATGGCCACCCACGTCCACCATCTTGGCTGGAACCCGTCTTGCTGAGCCGCCTGGAGGAGAAGGGCGAGAACGACTCCGACGAAGCCAAGCACGGCGGTTGCTCGCGTAGTGATTGCTTCGCCCCGGCGATCGTGCCACTCGAGAAGCCAGCGCGCCTGCTGCAGGAACTCCGAACTCCCGTCGTCGGACTGTTCCTGTTGGTTACTCATGCGGTGATTCGTGCGCCATGCGCAAGCTCATCCCTTGTCACACGCTTGCTCCCAGCGTTCGAAGTGCTCCCTGGACAAACTGGCCTGTGTCGAGCCAGGCTTCCGCTCAGGGCACTCGGTGGCCCTTGAGCCGCAGCAAGTGGACAACTCGCTCTTGCCAGCCCTCAGTGTGGCGTACGCGGTCGAAGTTGGCGTTAGGCTCCGCAATCAGTTCTAGTCGAGGCTTGCTACTACTCGCTTCCCAGTCCGTGTACATGACATACAGCGCGTTGCCGTAGTCGAAGTTCTCCAGGACGACGAGGTCGTCCTTGTACTTGTAACCGACATATCTGCGGAAGCCCTCTCGGCCCACGATCACCGCTACATAGCCCGTGTTCGCCATGGCCTCGAAGCGCTCCGTCAGCACGGCCAGTCGGTCGGGTCGCCCGGTGAAGCCCAATCGCTGCGCCACGGTTTCAAGCGACACTCGCTTCGGTCCCGTTCCCACAGGCAGTAATTCCCACGTCACGACTTGATCGGTGAGCCAGTCGTCAACACTCTGTGTGGTTGGCATGATGTGCGGCTGGCCGAGGTTCTCGCGTACAAGCGAGATGGCGAGTAGGAAATCCGGTGTGTCGACATCTTCGGCCGTAAAGACCCGGTTGATGTGCGCAGCGACCTTCACGCGATTGCCATCGATCTCTTGCGTTGCCACATTGAGCGGGAACTGCTTCCCGTGAAGCTGCTGCTTTTGATACACGTCTCGTTCGATCGACACGTAGTGCTCGCCCTTGCTGGCATCACCGAAGTTCGGGGCGTACCAACCGCCCATCTGCTTACGCACCTTCGGGAGGTCCTTACGCACTACGATCCGGCCAACTTGGTTGTATCCGGACCATCGCCCCCGGCTGGCAGCAGGAAGAGCCGAGGCGTCAGATACGACGCGAGAGCCCTCGGTGCGTACGCCGAGGTGAGCAAGTTCTCCACCCGTCACTTCGCTGACAGCGAGTGTCCTCGATGCAGCGACGATGAACGACTCGGATGCGCAGGCCTGGACTTCGGCGCGGATCGCGTCAGGTACTCGTCGGAAGCCCGGCATGAGGTGTCCTTACTGTTGGAATCGTTGTGCCTGTCACTTTAAGGATTGCCACCGACAGTTCTAGGTGTAGAACGGCAGCTCGGCCGCGCGGCGCGCCCGATGTCCTGCCGCGCATCAGGCATGACGTGGGTTCGAGCCCATTCGTGCCGCCCAGCGGCCTCGACCCGGCCCTCGTCGCGGCTAGCGCGTGAGGGTGCGACGCTCCTATGCTTCGTCAAGCAGCTTTGGCCCCACTTTCGAGTAGGCGATAGAGGTCGCGGGCGACGTAGCGGGCAAGGCAGCGTTTGATCTCGCGTCCGGTCTTGCCTTCGGCAGTGCGGCGAGCGACGTAGTCGCGGGTGGCTTGCTGGTACTGGATCCGGCTCTGGACCACGGTGTGCAGTGCGTTGTTGAGGTACCGGTCCCCGTAGCGGTTGAGCCGATATCGGGTGGTGACTTGGCCGCTGTTCGCTGGGATGGGTGCCACGCCGGCCAGCATCGCGAACGCTGCCTCGGAGTGAATACGGCCCGGGTGGGACCAGGCGCACAACACAGTCGCGGCCACGATCGGTCCGACGCCGAACTCCTCGAGCAGGTCAGGACGCCAACTACGGATGATGGCCGCGAGCTCCTTCTGCAGCTCCCGTGCCTCCTTCAGCATCGCGTGCGCGCGACGTGCCAAGGTGCGCAGCACCATCACGGTGCTGGTCGTCTCGGTGTCCCAGGAGGCGTGCACGCGCAGGTTCGCGGCGGTGTTGAGCATCGCGGCAAGCTTCTGGCCGCGGAACCTGACTCGGATGGGTTCGGGTGCTGCGATGATCAGGCTGAAGACCTGCTGCTGGGCCTCGGTGGAGGCGTTGATCGCGGAGCGTCGAGCAACCAAGAGCACCGACAGTGCTTGACGTTCGCCCGCGCTGCGTGGGGTTCCTAACCGCGGTCGAGCCATCGCCTCGCGCGCAGCGCGGATCGCATCGAGCGGATCAGACTTCGCGCCGTTGCGGCGCGCGGCCCGCTTCGGGCGGTCCAACTCGATGACGATCTCCGACGTCTCCAACAGGTGACGGCTCAGACCGGCGCCGTGACCACCGGTCCCTTCGATCGCCCAGGCCCGCAGCATCGCGTGGCTGTTGGCGAACTCCACGAGCTCGGCATAGCCCTCGGCTGTCGCTTCGACGGTGATCTCGTCGAGGACACCACCAGTCGCAGCATCGACCACGGCCGCGGAGTGGGTGTGGACGTGGGTGTCGACGCCGATGACGACATCGACCACTTCGCGCAGATCGGTCAGACTGTTCATGCGTTCTCTCCTTCGCCGGAAGTGGGACGTGGTTCCGGTCCGGGACGGAGGTCGGCAGGACTGTGATGAGACACGCCAGGCGCGGCTAACGCCTGGTGGTCAAGCTCCTGATCAGGCCAGCTCCTCCACCTCGGGCCGGGGCCAGCAACCACGAGCGGACAAGTCGCAGCAAGGCAGAAACGCCAGTCTTTCCAGGGGTCACACCCGCGGTCACCAACCACAGCCCATCACCATCAGGCCGCGTAGGCGATCCTCACAGTCTTACCACCGCGTGTCGGTGCCACCGGACACCCGCCCATGCGATGAGCGGTATTGGAGCATTCCCAAGCCGCACCCGTCGGCGTACCGTCTTCAGGGTGATCGCCATAGTTCGTGTAGCGCGAGTGCTTCTGATGCTCGTGCTGGTTTGTATGACCATTTCGTTCGTCATGGGTATCGGGACAGGAAGCACCGGGGTGCTCGAGAAGGTCGTGCTCGTGGGCCTCATCGGTGGATGCGTCTACGCGGCCGCAAAGGTGACAACCCTGAGCGAATGGGCAGTTCGCCGCTTGGAACACCGCTGACCTTCTGCGTCTCCGTGACATCCGAGCGCACTGTCACGTAACGATCGGCTTGAGGACGCGCGTCCCTCCGCCGCTTGTCGGACGACTCGACGTGACCGACATGTACCCGATAGCCGGTCGGGTGTGTCGTGCGCCGGAAACCGGGACATCCGGTGAATCGCCGGTTGTGCCGAGAGCGTCAGTCCGCACCCGATTGTGCGTACCGGTCCAAGGCGGTGGTGTACATCCGGGAGATGACCCGGCCCATAGGGCTGTGATGGAGCAGGAACAACAATGGCTTCTGCATCGGGCGTGCGTCGGTGTTGTTCCACTCGACGTGTACGCGGCTGCCTCCACCGTCTCCCGGAGCGACCCTGATCATGCCCTCGCCGGCGCCCCCGTAGCTGCTCTCCTCGACCGTCCATCGCATCACGGCGGGTTCGGACCAGTCATAGCGGACAACCACCCAGAACGGGGAGCCAGGGCTGCTCTCCCGTACCACGGCCCAGGTTTCACCGAGACCTCGCAACTCATACGTCTTCGGGTCGAGCGTGCGGCTCCAGGTCTGCAACCGACGGTCGGTGAAGTCGGTGAAAGCGCGCCGAACCTGCTCCGGCGAAGCCTTCGTCTCAACGTCGAACCGCACTCGATCAGTTGAGCACCCGCGCCTCGACACGTCCAGCAGCCAGGGCGGTTCCCCTCCCGAAGGCACAGCAATCACCGCCTGAGGACTTCGACCGCTCTCTAGGCCCTTGCCGACCGTTCGCGGTGAGCGTCTACTAAGAAGAGCGAGCGCCGCGCTTCACGGGCTTCGAAGCCAGTGAGGCGACCATGTCCGGTGACGAGGTGGAAGCGGCCGTACGTTTCTTCGACGAGGTCCGGAACAAGGGCAACGTCGACCCGACCGATAGGTTCCTGGCCGCGGACTTCATCAACCACAACACGTTCGACGTTCGGATCGTCGGGCCCCGCGACTACGGCGAGGCGGTCACCGCCTACCGAGCGGCCTTCCCCGACCTCCACACAACGCTCGAAGACGTGCTGGTCGACGGCGACCGGATCGTGGTCCGTGGCACCGACCAGGGGACCCACCGCGGCGAGTTCATGGGGTACCCCGCATCCGGCCGCGAGGTCACGACCACCTGGATCGAGATCTTCCGCATGGAGAACGGCAAGGCCGCTGAGGGCTGGCTCGAATCGGACTCCGCAACACTGCGCAGTCAACTCGTCGCCGAGCCCCGCTGACCGCGCGCCAGGCTCTGCATCCGGGTGCCCGTCGCAGCTGCACGGAATGGGGTGCGATGCTTTCTTCGTGGCGTGGGTCGGGACCTCGGGATGGAGCTACGACCACTGGGACGGTGTGCTCTACCCGCCCGGGACGACACCGGCGAAGCGGCTAGACCTCTACACCCAGGAGTTCGACACCGTCGAACTGAACGCGAGCCACTACCGATGGCCGCGCAACGCCACGTTCGCGAGCTGGCGCAGGCGCCTTCCTGACGGGTTCCGGATGTCGGTCAAGGCGCCCAGGGGACTGACGCACGCAAAGAAGCTCTATTCACCGGAGGTCTGGGCGGACCGGATCGCGGCGTCGTGGCACGAGCTTTATGACAAGCGAGCCGTGCTGCTCGTGCAGCTACCCCCGACCCTTGAACGGGACGACCTGCGCCTGGGCTGGTTCCTGGACCGGGCGCCCTGGTGGGTTCAGGTCGCTGTGGAGCTGCGCCATCCCAGTTGGCACGTCGACGAGGTCTTTGAGCTGCTAGGGCGGCACGGTGCGGCGTACTGCGTGATGAGCGGGGCCGGTTTGCCCTGTGTGCTTCGAGCGACGGCGCCCTTCGTGTACGTGCGGTTGCACGGCCCCGACCACGGGTGGCTGTACGGCGGTTCCTACTCCGACGTTGACCTTGGCTGGTGGGCCGACCGGATCCGCGAGTGGGAGGACTCGGGGCGCGAGGTGTACGCGTACTTCAACAACGACGGTGCCGCGAACGCGGTGCGCAACGCGAGGCGGCTACGCGACCTACTGACGCGCTGAGGCGTGAGGTCCGACACCTGCGTCATTGCACCGCAAATGTCTCCCCGCCACAGGAGAGTTCGGCGCCCATCCGTCGAGCACGATGTGCCTCGCCCGAACGCCCCGCCGCCTGGCCCCCTGGACCTCGTTTGCCGTTGAGGTGACCCTGCGTACCAGGACCGACGGCTCGTTGCGTCAAGAGCAGTCCGGCACTCAAGAAAATTCTTGAATCCCCTGTGGAGACAGCGGATTCTCGGCCAACGTTGTCAGTGCTCGGTGCTTGAATTCAGTCATGACCAGCCAGCCGAACACCCCACCCGGCACCCCCGGTGCCGGCGGTGTCGCGGCTGTCCTGGAAGGACTTCGGGCGCAGGTTGCGGAGCTCGCCGAAACGTTGTGGGCCGCGCGCACTCCTGAGGAACTCATGGACGGCGTCGCGGCGGCCGAGTCGTTGAAGACCAGCATCGACGGCCTCGTGCTCGCGATGGTCGGCGAGCTGCACGCGACCAGCGGGGTCAAGCCCTGCGGATGGGCTTCGACCCAGGACTTCGTCACGGCGACCTCCGGTGGGCACAAGAGCGAGGGTCCTGCGGTGGTGAAGCTCGCCACTGTGGTCGAGGAGCCGCTGATGGTCCCGGTCGGCGAAGCCATCCGCGACGGCTGGCTCTCGACCACGAAGGCCCAGGTCATCACCCGCGCGATCGACCTCCTGCCCGGCGACCCCACGATCCGGGCACGCGGGGTGCGGTTCCTGCTCACCGAGGCCGCGCGGCTCGACGCCACCGAGCTGCGCAAGGTCGTGCGCCACCTCGTCGGCGTCGTCGACCCCGACGGCCAGGCCCGCCGCGACGAGAAGGAGCTCGAGCGTGGCGAGCGCGCCGCCCACCTCGACCGCGACCTGGTCATCAAGGACGACGGCGCCGGCGGGGCGTTCATCCGAGGCCGGTGCAGCAGCGAGGACGCCACCGACCTCCGGACCGCTCTGATGTCCCTGGCCGCACCAGTGCCCAGCGACGGGCCCACCTGTGACCCCGGGAGCTGCGCCATCCCCGGCTGCAGCCACAACGGCCGCGACCCTCGCGACCACGGTGCCCGGATGCTCGATGCGTTCGTCGAGCTCTGTCGGCGAGCCCGGACGGCTGACCTGCTCCCCACGTCCCACGGCACCGTCCCGCGCGTCACCGTCACGATGGACTTCGACCACCTCCGTCGGGCAACCGGCTACGGCACCACCGAGACCGACGAGGTCCTCTCCCCCGCCACCATTCGCCGCCTGGCCTGCGACGCCGAGATCGTCCCGGTGATCCTCGGCAGTGAGTCACAGGTCCTCGACATCGGCCGGACGTCGCGACTCGTCACCGCTTCCCTGTGGACCGCACTTGTGGCCAGGGACCGCCACTGCCGCTTCCCCCACTGCACCCGGCCACCGGTGATGACACACGCTCACCACATCGTCCACTGGGCCGACGGCGGCGACACGTCCCTGGAGAATCTGATGCTCCTGTGCGGGCACCACCACCGCCTCGTGCACGCAGGCCCGTGGACCATCCGAAGAGCTGGTCCCAGAGACTTCGCCTTCGATCCACCACCCGGCGTACGACGCACGCCCGGAGGGCAACGACCACATCAGCAGCCGCCGAGCGCCCCCATGCGGAACTGACTGACTGTACAGTTAGCGAAACCCTCGGGATCCGCGACTCAGGAGTCACCATGACGACGACCACCGAACCGGTCCGGAAGACGCTGCCCGGCACGGCGTACCACTCGGACGAGACCTACGCCGTCGACAGCGAGAAGGTCTTCTTCCGCAACTGGATCTACGTCGGCCGCGCGGAGCGCCTGGAGAAGCCGGGGTCGTGGCTGCGCTTCGAGATCGCCGGCGAGAGCATCCTGGTCGTCCGCGGCAAGGACGAGCAGATCCGCGGCTTCTACAACGTCTGCCGCCACCGCGGCTCGCGGCTGTGCGACGACGAGCAGGGTTTCACCCGCTCGCACCTCCGGTGCCCGTACCACGCGTGGGGCTACGCGCTGGACGGCACGCTCGTCACGACTCCGATGATCGAGAAGGAGGAGATAAACCGCGAGACGACCTCGCTGTGGCCGGTCCACGTCGACGTCTGGGAGGGCTTCGTCTTCGTCAACCTCTCCCGCGAGGAGCCGCGTCCGCTGCTGGAGCACCTGGCCGACCAGCAGGACGACGCGCTCGGTCTGGCCCGGGTCGGGTTGAGCGAGCTGCGGATCGGGCACATCTCCACGGTCGAGGTGCAGGCCAACTGGAAGATCGTCCAGGAGAACTACAACGAGTGCCTGCACTGCCCCACGATCCACCCGGAGCTGGTAGCCGTCGTCCCGGCGTACAAGAAGGGCTTCGTGTTCGAGAGCGGCCGTGAGGACGGCGGCGTCACCCTCGCCGACGGGCGCACGGCGATGGTCACCGACCCCCGCCTCCGACTCCCCCTCCTGCCGGGCTTCAAGGGCCAGGGCGATCCCGAGGCCTACTACGGCGCCGGGGTCTACCCGACGATGTTCATCGACGTCGACGGCTCTACCTGCCTGGCCACCGCGGTCTTCCCGACCGGTCCACGCAGCTGCACGCTGGTGACGGAGTACCTCTTCAGTCCCGAGGCCCTCGAGGACCCCGAGTTCGACCCGTCGCCGGTGATCCAGTTCAACGAGCTCGTGACCAGCCAGGACAACGAGGCCTGCGAGCGTGTCCAGCGCGGCGTCACCTCCCGCGCGTTCGACCACGGGGTGTTCCCGGCCAAGGACGCCTGGGTGCACGGCTTCGACCAGCGCTACCTGCGCGACGTCGAAGGCTGACCAGCGGGGCCGGGGTCGAGGACGACTCTCGCGTCGAGGGCGACGGCGCCGGTGGGTGTGGCGAGGACGGGGTTGAGCTCGAGCTCCTGCACCTCGGGGTGCTCGGCGGCGAGGTGGCTGACACGGGAGACGAGGGTGGCGAGGGCGGGCAGGTCGATCGGGTCCCTGCCTCGGGCGCCGGTGAGCAGCGCCGCGGCGCGCAGGGAGCGGAGCAGGCGCTCGGCGCCGGCCACGGAGACCGGGGCGATGGCCAGGGCGGTGTCGTCGAGCACCTCGGTGAAGACCCCGCCGAGGCCGACCATCAGGACCGGGCCGAAGCGCGGGTCGCGGACACAGCCGACGATGAGCTCGACGCCGGACGAGGTGTCGGCCATCGACTCGACGGAGACCGCGGGCGGGTCGAGACGCAGCAGCAGATCGTCGTAGGCGACCCGTGCGGCGGCGTCGTCCTGGACCCCGAGGACCACGCCACCGCCGTCGGACTTGTGCACCTGGCCGAGCGCCTTGAGCACCACCGGGAACGCCAGACCGGGCAGCGCCGACTCGAAGGCCGCCGGGTCCCGCACGGTGGCCGCGGGAGGGAACGCGACGCCGGCTGAGGCGAACAGCCCCCGCGCCCCGTCGTACGTCGTGTCCGTCACCGGAGCGGCGGCGGGCGGCAGCACCAGCGACTCCTGCGAACGCGACGGATCCTCCACCAGCCCGGCCAGGACGGCGGCCGCCCGGTCGACGCCGCGGTGCACCGGGATCCCCCCGGCCCGCAGCAGGGCCGCGGTCGGGCCGGCGGGAAAGATCGTGTGCACGACGACGGGCTTCGACTGGCCGGCCACGAAGTCCACGAGCACCTGCGCGGCGGCCACCTCCATGGGGCCGAGCAGGGACTCCTGGGTCGAGTAGCCGCCGAAGTAGCCCGTCATCAGCACGCCGTCGACCTCGTCCGCCGAGAGCAGCGTGGTCACGGCGCTGACGTAGGTCAGCGGGTCGTGCTCCCCGGCCCCCGCCAGGTCGACCGGGTTGGAGACCACGGAGCTCGGCCGCAGCAGGCGGCGCAGGGCCTTGCTCGTGTCCTCGGCCAGCACGGGCGCGTCGAGCCCGACGGCGGAGAGGGCGTCTCCGGCGATCGCCCCGTGACCACCACCGTCGGTGAGGATCCCGACTCCTCGGCCCGCCATCCGGCGGTCGGCGAGCAGTCCTTGGAGCAGATCGGCCATCTGGGTCGGGTTGTCCACCCGGTGCGCACCCGCGGCGGCGCAGGCCGCGTCCACCACCCGGGAGGCGCTGGTCAGCGAGCCGGTGTGGGAGACCGCGCTCCGGACGGCCGCGGCGGACCGGCCCGGCGCCATCAGCACGACCGGCTTGCCCGCCGCGACCAGCGTGCGCGCGGCCTCGACGAAGGCGCGCCCGTCGACGACGTCCTCGGCGTAGATCGCCACCGCCCGGGTGCCCTCGTGCGAGAGGCACGAGCTCATCAACTCCACCACCGACAGATCTGCCTGGTTGCCCAGGGACACGAACCGCGAGACACCCAGGCCCCGGTCGTCGAGCAGCGCCGCGAGATCGAGCACGACGTTGCCGCTCTGGCTGAGCACGGCCACCGAGCCGACCGGGAGCACGTCGTGGGTGAGCTGGAGGTCCACGCTCGTGTCCACGATCCCCAGGCAGTTCGGCCCGACGAGGACGGCGCCGGCCGACCGGACGAGGCGCACCACCTCGTCCTCGGTCGCAGCCCCCTCGGCCCCGAGCTCGGAGAGGCCGGCCGTGATCACCACCAGCGACCGGGCACCGGCCTCCAGGGCGGCCGCGACCGCCGGCACCAGCTCGCGGGAGGGCACGCACACCACCACCAGGTCGAGCGGCTCCCCGGTCGCAGCGGTGGCCGCCGCGACGGTGGGGTGCGAGGCGCGTCCGAGCACGGGTACGCCGCGCCGGTTGACCAGCACGACGGGCCGGTCGCCGCTGTTCTCCAGCGCCCGGCGGCTGAGGATGTGGCCCCACTTGGCGGGGTCGTCGCTCGCACCCACGACGGTGATCGAGCGGGGGTCGAAGAGGGCGTCCAGCGACCGTCCGGTCGCGGACGCGGAGCCGGGCCCTGACTGTGAAGGGGGTCGCTGAGGGGACCCTTGACGCCTCATCGCGGCGAGCCTAGCATCACTGACTGACTGAACAGTCAACATGCGGTACGGCTCGAGGCCGGAGGGAGCACCATGGCGGACACCCGCCCCAAGGAGCCCAACCAGCGCGAGCTGGCGGCCGCCGGGGCGCGCAACCGGATCCTCGCAGCGACCGCCGACTGCATCGTCCGCGACGGGCTGGCGAAGGTCCGGATGGCCGGCATCGCGCGGGCCGCCGGCGTCTCCGCGGGCCTGCTGCACTACCACTTCGACACCAAGGAACAGCTGTTCGCCGACGTGCTGACCTACTCCCACGAGGTCTCCGGCGTCCTCAACGAGCAGGCCATGCAGAGCGCCGGAGACCGGCCCGCCCAGCGGCTGTCCTCGTTCCTGGACCGGTGCCTGCCCAGCGACGAGCGGCTGGCCCACGAGTGGCTGCTCTGGCAGGAGCTGGCGCTGCTCTGCATCCGGCAGCCGGACCTGGCCAAGGTGGGGGCCGAGCTCTACGAGGACCTCTACGCCACCATCGCGGGCCTCATCACCGAGGGCGTCGAGAGCGGCGCGTTCCACCGGAGCATCGACCCGCGGATGGTGGCCGAGACCGCCGTCGCCCTGTGCGACGGCCTCGGCTCCCGCGTGCTGGCCAACGACCCGAACCTCTCGCTGAGTGACGCCCGGGCCACCCTCGCCGTCGCCGTGGGCGTGCTGGTCGGCCACGACGGCCCGCTGCCCGAGCCGGCCGGCCTGGTGGCGGGGTCACGCCCATGACCTGGACGACGCCGACGACCAGCCGCCGTACGTTGCTCACGGGCGGGCTGGCCCTCGGTGCCGCCGCCGCACTTCCGGGCTGCGCCTACATCCGCGACGACGTACCCGTGGCTGCGCCCCTGCCGAAGTCGGCCAAGGCGAAGATCGACGGCGACCTCGTCTACTTCAACTGGGCCGACTACCTCGATCCCAAGGTGCTCAAGGGCTTCCAGCGGGAGTACGGCGTGAGCATCATCGAGTCCAACTTCGACTCGATGGAGGGGATGTACGCCAATATCGCCGCCGGCAACCAGTACGACGTCGTCTTCCCGATCGCGAAGTGGGTCGTGAAGATGCGGCGCGAGGGCAAGCTGCGCGTCATCGACCACGGCCAGCTCAAGAACGCCGACCAGGTCTTCTACTCGGGCTCCTACTTCAACGACCCGTGGTACGACCCGAGGTCGCGGGTCTCGGTGCCGTTCACCGTCTACAAGACCGGCATCGGTTGGCGCACCGACAAGGTCAGCGGGATGACCGGCAGCTGGGAGGACCTCTGGAACCCCCAGGGCGCCCGGCACATCTTCACCCTCGACGACCAGGACGAGGCCCTCGGGATGGCCGCCCTGCGCCTGGGCTACGACGTGAACACCGCCAAGGCCTCGCACCTCACCGAGATGAAGAAGCTGCTGGTCAGCCAGAAGAGGCTGCTGCGCGCCTACTCCTCCGACGACGTCAACAACATGAACGGCGGCGGCGCCTGGATCCACCACATGTGGAGCGGCGACTTCATGTACCTCCGCCAGGGCCTGGTGAACAAGCCGCAGAACTACGACTTCGAGGCCCCCAGGGAGGGCACGCCGATCAACTCCGACGCCTACGCCATCCCGACCAACGCCCAGCACCCCGGCACGGCGATGCTGTTCATCGACTACCTGCTCCGCCCGGAGAACGCGATCCGCAACATCAACTACCTCTACTACCCGTTCCCCGTGCGGGACGCGGTGGCGACCTTCACCGAGCTGGCCAAGGAGGTGCCGGCCTGCGACATCGACGTGAAGGACCTGGAGAACCCCGACGTGTTCCGGCTGCTCAGCACCAAGGAGGTCCAGGCCCGCACGGCCGCCTGGACCGAAGTGAAGGCGAGCTGACGTGGCGGCCGAGGCTCCCCACGCCCCACCCGGGGTCCAGCGCCGGCGCTCCTCCCAGCACACCCGGATGTGGGGCTACCTGCTCGCGCTGCCGACGGTCTGGATGGTCACCTTCTTCATCTCCAGCATGGTCATCGTGGTGCTGCTCTCGTTCGGTACGACGACCCGGGACGGCTTCCCGGTCTTCGGCACCAACAGCGGCAACTTCAGCGCCCTGTGGGACGAGGTCTACCTGCGCCTGTTCGTCCGGTCGCTGCTCTACGCGCTGGCCACCGTCGCCCTCTCGGTGCTGATCGCCTACCCCGTGGCCTACGCGATCGCGCTGCACGGCGGCCGCTACAAGAACGCGCTGATCGCCGCGATCGTGGTGCCGTTCTTCGCCAGCTACCTGATCCGGATGTACGCCTGGAAGGCGCTGCTCTCCGACGACGGCCTGCTCAACAGCGGCCTGCGCAAGGCGGGCCTGGGTGACGGGATCTCCTTCCTGAACACGCCGTGGGCGGTGATCGGCGGACTGGTCTACGGCTTCGTGGTGTTCATGATCCTGCCCGTCTACGCCTCGCTCGAGCGGATGGACACCTCGCTGATCGAGGCCGGCAACGACCTCTACCACTCGCCGCTGCGGACGTTCTTCACGGTGACGCTGCCGGCCACCCGCGCGGGGCTGTACGGCGGGATGCTGCTCGTCTTCCTGCCCGCCCTCGGCGACTTCGTCAGCGCCCAGCTCCTCGGTGGGTCCAGCACGTTCATGATCGGCAACCTGATCCAGCAGCAGTTCGTCGAGGGCCAGAACTGGCCGCTCGGCTCGGCGATGACGGTCGCGATGATGGCGGCTCTCACCGTGCTGATGGTCGTCTACCTCCGCGCCACCTCCACGAAGGCCAGAGAGCTCTGATGGCCCGCGCGAAGAAGCTGGAGCGGAAGCCCCTGGTGGCCGTGGTGGTCACGGTGCTGTTCTTCGCCTGGCTCTACGTGCCGATCTTCGCGGTGGCCCTGTTCAGCTTCAACGACAAGAAGTCGCTCTCGGCCTTCTCCGGCTTCAGCACCCGCTGGTACGTCGACTTCTTCCACAACGAGGCCCTCCTCGAGTCGCTGCGCGCCAGCCTGCTCATCGCGCTGGTCTCCGCCGTCGGCTCGCTGGTCCTCGGAACCATGCTGGCCTTCGGCCTGGAGCGGGTCCGGTCGCGCCGTGGCCGCGTGGTCGGGGCGATCACGCTGCTGCCGCTGGTCACGCCGGAGATCGTCACCGGCGTCGCGGCCCTGCTCGTCTTCACCGGCGCCGGTCTCAAGCTCGGCCTGGACACGGTCATCCTGGCCGAGATCACCTTCTCGATCGCCTACGTCACGGTGATCGTCCGCGGCCGGCTCGCCAGCTTCCCGCTCGAGGTCGAGGAGGCCGCCCGCGACCTCGGCTGCACCCCGTGGCAGTCCCTGCGGCTGGTGACGCTGCCCGCTCTCGTCCCGGCCCTGATCGCCTCCGGCCTGCTGGTGTTCGCGCTCGTCTTCGACGACTTCGTGCTCGCGTTCTTCACCACGGGCGTGGATCCGCAGCCCCTTCCCGTCCGCATCTACTCCTCGATCCGCTTCGGCGTCTCGCCGGCGATCAACGCGGTCGGCACCCTGATGCTGCTGGTCTCGGCCCTGCTGATCGTGGCGGCGCTGATGCTGCCGCGCCTGTTCAAGTCCAGGAGCTCCAGCCTGGACCTCATCACCGGAGGCGAACGCCGATGACCCCACCGACGACTGGCCACGCCGTCTCCCTGCGCGGTCTGACCAAGGTCTTCGGCGGCCAGACCGTCGTCGACGCCCTCGACCTCGACGTGGACAGCGGTGAGTTCTTCTCGCTGCTGGGCCCTTCCGGCTGTGGCAAGACCACGACGCTGCGGATGATCGCGGGGTTCAGCGACCCCACGGCGGGACAGGTGCTGGTCGGCGGCGAGGACGTCACCAGCACTCCCCCGCACCGGCGCGACGTGAACACCGTCTTCCAGAGCTACGCCCTCTTCGAGCATCTCGACGTACGCCGCAACGTCGGGTTCGGCCTGCGTCGCAAGGGCATCGACAAGGGCGAGATCGACCAGCGGGTCGGCGAGATGCTCGAGCTCGTCGAGCTGGGCGACCGCGTCAGGGACAGACCGGCGCAGCTCTCCGGCGGGCAGCGCCAGCGCGTCGCCCTGGCCCGCGCCCTGATCAACCGGCCGAAGGTGCTGCTGCTCGACGAGCCGCTCGCGGCCCTGGACCTCAAGCTGCGGCACGCGATGCAGGCCGAGCTGAAGTCGATCCAGCGCGAGGTCGGCATCACCTTCCTGTTCGTCACCCACGACCAGGACGAGGCGCTGAGCATGAGCGACCGGGTGGCGATCATGAACGGCGGCGTCATCGAGCAGTGCGGCACGCCCGAGGACGTCTACGAGAACCCGACCTCGGTGTTCGCCGCCGGGTTCATCGGCACCAGCAACCTGATGCCCGGCGTCTACGCGTCCGGGACGGTGGCGGTCACCTCCGACCTGAGGATCCCCGTGCCCGGCCACACCACGTCGGTCGACGGCGACCAGGTCAGCGTCGCGATCCGCCCGGAGAAGATCTGGATGAGCGACTTCACCCCGGCGATGGTGCAGACGCCCGGCACGATCGTGTCCACCAGCTATCACGGCGCCACCACGCAGTACCTCGTCTCCGTGGGCACCGGCATCACCCTCACCGTCCTCGAGCAGAACCTCCCGCGGATGCGTGCGGACGACCGGTGGAACGCCGGCGACCGGGTCGAGATCGGCTGGTTGCCCGAGCACGCCGTCGTGCTGAGGTGACGCGCCGGTGACAAGCACCGACGTCCTGGTGATCGGCGCCGGTCTCGCCGGGCTCAGCGCCGCCCGCGACCTCGAGGCCGGGGGCGCCTCGGTCACCGTGCTCGAGGCGCGCGCACGCGTCGGCGGACGGGTCGAGCAGGTCGAGCTGCCCGACGGTCGCCGGGTGCAGCTCGGCGGGGAGGTTGTCGGCGACGCGCACACCAGCTATCTCGGGCTAGTGGCCGACCTCGGCCTGACCCTGGTGCCGTCGTACGTCGTGGAGCCGGGTGCGATCACCCGACAGGTGCCCGAGGCGGTCGACGTCGGCCCGTGGCCCTCGTGGCTGACCGAGCCGGACATCGCGTCCTACGAGCACGTCGAGGCAGCCCTGCAGAAGGTCGTCGCGGGCATCGACCCTGCGGACCCGTTCGCCAGCCCCGACCTGCACCGTCTCGACCAGCTCAGCGTCGGCGACTTCCTGCGTGACAACGGTGCGACCGCGGCGGTGCTGCGCGCCTTCGACCTCGTCCACCTCAGCCTCGCCGACGGGTCCATCGAACGGCAGAGCATGTTCGCCTACGCCCGCAAGCAGGCGGTCGGCGGCGGCACCGCGGCCTACGACGTCGCCGAGTGGGAGAACCAGCGCGTGGCCGAGGGATCCGCCACGGTGGCGCTGAGGATGGCGGCCGGGCTGGCCGACGTACGCCTCTCGACGCCGGTCTCCCGGGTCCGCGTCGCGACGGGCGGCTGCGCCGTCACCACGACGGCCGGGGAGGAGCTCACCGCCGACGCGGTGGTGCTCGCCGTCCCGGCCGGGCCTGCCCGCGACCTCGACATCACGGGCGTCAGCGACGAGCGGCTCACCTCGCTGCGGCGTCAGCGGCACGCGTGGGCCGCCAAGTTCGTCGCCGCCTACGACCGGCCGTTCTGGCGCGACGCCGGTCAGAACGCGCTCGCCGAGAGCGAGGGCGTCCTCGGGTCGACCTGGCCGCAGCAGGAGGGCGTGCTCTCCGCGCTGGTCCCGCCGGAGCGCTACGCCGTCTTCGCCGCGACCGACCCGCAGACCCGCACCGCCGAGGCCCTGGCCCAGGCCGCCCAGCTCTACGGCGAGCCCGCACTCGCACCACTCCAGACGTGGACCCGCCTCTGGGGCACCGACCCGTGGACCCAGGGCTACGTGACGAGCTGGCGACCCGGCGACGTCGAGGCCGTGGGCCCGTTGCACGGCACCCACGAGCCGCCCTTCTACGTGTGCGGCTCGGACCAGTGGGTGGCCGGCTACATGGAGGGCGCCGTACGCACCGGGCGGGCGGCGGCAGCCGCGGCTCTCTCCCAGCGCTGAACACTCACCCACCCAGCAGAGACGAGGAAGAGGAGGTGCGCTGATGGACTTCTCCCGCACAGAGGAGCAGCGCAGCATCGTGGAGGTCACCCGCTCGTTCGTCGAGCGTGAGCTCTACCCGCACGAGGCCGAGGTCGAGCGCAGCGGCGTGGTCCGGCACGAGCTCGCCGAGCAGATCAAGGACAAGGCGATCGCCACCGGCCTGCACGCCGCGAACATGCCCGAGGAGGTCGGCGGTGCCGGCCTCGACACCGTGACCTGGGTGCTCTACGAGAAGGAGCTGAGCCGGGCCAGCTACGCGCTGCACTCCTGCGTGGGCCGCCCCTCCAACATCCTGCTCGCCGGCACCGAGGCCCAGCGCGAGCGCTACCTCTACCCGAGCATCCGGGGCGAGCGGCGCGACTGCCTGGCCATGACCGAGCCGGAGGCCGGCTCGGACATGCGCGCCATGCGCACCCGCGCCACCCGCGACGCGGACGGCTGGCGGATCAAGGGCACCAAGCACTTCATCAGCCACGCCCAGGAGTCCGACTTCGTCATCCTGGTCGCCGTCAGCGCCGAGCAGGACGGGCGCAAGGCGATGTCGACCTTCCTGATCGACCTCGACACCCCCGGGGTGGCCGTGCACGACGGCTACCGCAACGTCTCGCACCGCGGCTACACCAACGCCATCCTCGACTTCGACTGCCACGTCCCCGCCGACGCGCTGCTGGGCGAGGAGGGCAAGGGCTTCGAGCTCGCCGGGACCTGGCTGGGCAGCACCCGGCTGCAGGTCGCCGCCAGCTGTCTCGGCCGCGCCGAGCGTGCCCTGGAGCTCTCCCTGCGCCACGCCGCCGAGCGCGTGCAGTTCGGCCAGAAGATCGGCAAGTTCCAGGGCATCTCCTTCAAGCTGGCCGACATGGCCGTGGAGCTGCGGGCGGCGGAGCTGCTCACGCTGGAGGCGGCTTGGAAGTACGACCAGGGGACGGCCACGGACTCCGACATCGCGATGGCCAAGCTCAAGGCCAGCGAGATGCTGGCGATGGTCGCCGACGAGGCGATCCAGGTGCACGGCGGCATGGGCCTGATGGACGAGCTGCCGCTGGAGCGGATCTGGCGCGACGCGCGGATCGAGCGGATCTGGGACGGCACCTCGGAGATCCAGCGGCACATCATCTCGCGCGGGCTGCTGCGCCCGCTGGGAGGATGAGCGTCATGAGCGACGACGTACGCATCCACCGTGAGGGCGGGATCCTCGAGGTCACGCTGGACCGACCGAAGGCCAACGCCATCGACCTCGCCACCAGCCGGGTGATGGGCGAGGTGTTCGCGTCCTTCCGCGACGACTCCACGCTGCTGGTGGCCATCGTGCGGACCGCCGGGGACAAGTTCTTCTCCGCGGGCTGGGACCTCAAGGCGGCGGCGGACGGCGACGCGGTCGACGGTGACTACGGCGTGGGCGGGTTCGCCGGCCTGCAGGAGCTGCCGGGCCTGAACAAGCCGGTGATCGCCGCCGTGCACGGGATGGCGATGGGCGGCGGCTTCGAGCTGGCCCTGTCCTGCGACCTGATCTACGCCTCGCAGCCGGTCCAGTTCGGACTGCCCGAGATCAACGCCGGCACGCTGGCCGACGCCGCCACCATCAAGCTGCCCAAGCGGATGCCCTACCACGTGGCGATGGAGCTGCTGCTGACCGGACGCTGGATGGGGGCCGAGGAGGCCCATCGCTGGGGGCTGGTCAACGAGGTGCTCCCGGACGCGGACTCGCTCTACGAGCGCGTCTGGGAAGTGGCGCGACTGCTCGAGTCCGGGCCGCCGCTCGTCTTCGCCGCGATCAAGGAGACGGCGCGCGCCGCGGAGGGTGAGCCGTTCCAGAGGGTCCTCGACCTGGTCACCAGCCGCACCCTGCCGACGGTGGACGCCCTCTACGGCTCCGAGGACGGGCTCGAGGGCTTCAGGGCGTTCGCCGAGAAGCGGCCGCCGGTGTGGAAGGGTCGCTGAGCGGTCAGTGCGACTCGCGTGACACCTCGTCGCCGCTCGACCCGACGAGGAAGTCGAGGTCGGCGCCGGTGTCGGCCTGCATGACCGTCCGGACGTAGAGCTGCTCCCAGCCGCGCGTCGGGGCAGCGAACGCCTCGACGGCCGCCGGCTCCGGCGTACGCGCGGCCAGCTCGTCGGCGGGCACGTCGACGTCGAGGCGCCGTCCCGCCACGTCGAGGACGATCCAGTCGCCGGTCCGGACCAGCCCCAGGGGCCCACCGGCCGCGGCCTCGGGCGCGACGTGCAGCACCACCGTGCCGTAGGCCGTGCCGCTCATCCGGCCGTCGCAGATGCGGACCATGTCGCGCACCCCGGCCTCGAGCAGCTTGGTCGGCAGCGGGAGGTTGGCGACCTCCGGCATCCCGGGGTAGCCGCGCGGGCCGCACCCGCGCAGCACCAGCACCGAGTCGGCGTCCACGTCGAGGTCGGGGTCGTCGATGCGCGCGTGCAGGTCCTCGATCGAGTCGAAGACCAAGGCCCGGCCTCGGTGCTGCAACAGCGCGGGGGTCGCGGCGGCCGGCTTGATCACCGCGCCGTCCGGGGCGAGGTTGCCGCGGAGGACGGCGATCCCGGCGTGCGGCTGGAACGGCTCCGAGCGTGGGCGGATGACCTCACGGTCCCAGATCTCGGCCTCGCCCAAATAGCTGGTCAGCGGCTTCCCCGTGACCGTGAGCGCGTCCGGGTCGAGGAGGTCCTCGACCTCGCGGAGCACGGCGAGCAGGCCGCCGGCCCGGTGGAAGTCCTCCATCAGCCACGTTCCGGCGGGCTGCAGGTTGACCAGCAGTGGCACGTCCGCGCCGGTGCGGTCGAAGTCGTCCTGGGTCAGCTCCACGCCCAGGCGCCCGGCGATGGCCAGCAGGTGCACGACGGCGTTGGTCGACCCGCCCACCGCGGCCAGGGCCACGACGGCGTTCAGGAACGAGCCGCGGGTGAGGACCTCGCTGGGTCGCCGCCCCGCCGCGACCATCTCGACCGCGAGCCGGCCCGCCTCGTGCGAGCCCTCGAGCAGCCGGCTGTCCGGAGCAGGTGTCCCGGCCGTGCCGGGGATGGTGGCACCCAGCGCCTCGGCCACCATCGCCATCGTCGAGGCCGTGCCCATCGTGTTGCAGTGGCCCCGGCTGCGGATCATCGAGGACTCCGACTTCATGAACTGCTCCCGGGAGAGCGTCCCCGCGCGGACCTCCTCGCTGAGCCGCCACACGTCCGTGCCGCACCCGAGCGGCACGCCCTGGAAGGTGCCGGTCAGCATCGGGCCGCCGGGGACGACCAGGGCCGGCAGGTCGACCGAGGCGGCCGCCATCAGCAGCGAGGGGATCGTCTTGTCGCAGCCACCGAGCAGGACCACCCCGTCGACGGGGTTGGCCCGGAGCATCTCCTCGGTGGCCATCGCGGCCATGTTGCGCCAGAGCATCGCGGTCGGGCGGACCAGCGTCTCCCCCAGCGACACCACGGGCAGGTTGAGCGGGATGCCGCCCGCCTCGTAGACGCCCTGCTTGACGCTCTCCGCCACCTCGTTCAGGTGCGCGTTGCACGGTGTGAGGTCCGAGGCGGTGTTCGCGATGGCGATGTGCGGACGCCCGTCGAACGCGTGCGCCGGCAGGCCCCGGCGCATCCACGCCCGGTGGATGTAGGCGTTGCGGTCGTCCCCGGCGTACCACTGGGCGCTGCGCGGTGACGTCATCGGATTCCAGTTCTCATAGCGCTGATCTAACATCTGGAACGTGACGCTGACCACCTCTGCCGCTGCCCGACCGACCCGGTCCTCGTCCTGAACGAGGTGTCACGGTGACCGTTCCCGTGCCGATCACCCCGCCCTCGTACACCCTGGCCGAGGGGCCTGTCTGGGACGCCGCCCGGCGGCGCCTGCTGTGGCTCGACATCGAGGAGGGCCTGGTCCTCGTCGGCCGGCTCGAGGGCGACCAGGTGGTCCTCGAGAAGGAGCACCGCTTCGAGTCCTACGTCGGGGCGCTGGCCCTGGCCGAGGACGGCTCGATCCTCGTCGCCGAGACCCGGACGCTGACCCGGGTCGCTCCCGACGGCACCCGCACCAGCACCGTCGACGTCGAGCAGCTCGGGCCCGGCGACCGGTTCAACGACGGCCTGTGCGACGCCGAGGGCCGTCTCCTCGTCGGCACCTGCTCGTTCCAGGGCATCCGTGACTCGCAGCTCCTGCTCCGGATCGACGCCGACGGGACGAAGGTGCTCGATGAGGGCCTCGGGCTGTCCAACGGGCTCGCCTTCTCGCCCGACGCCGGCACCCTCTACAGCGTCGACAGCGTGCCGGGAGGGCTGTGGCGGCGCACCTACGACCAGTCGACCGGGTCGGCCGGGATGCGCGAGCTGCTCGTCGACCTCGACGGGTTCACCCCCGACGGCCTGGCGGTCGACGCGACCGGGCGGCTGTGGCTGGCGGTCTGGGGCCGCGGCGAGGTGCGCTGCTACTCGCCGGACGGCGAGCACCTCGACACGATCGCCGTCCCGGCCCCGCACGTCTCGTGCGTCGCCTTCGTGGGCGACGACCTCGACCGGCTGGTGATCACCACGGCGCGCTCCGAGCTCACCGAGGAGCAGCTCGCCGAGTTCCCGCTGTCCGGCAGCCTGTTCCTCGCCGACCCGGGATGCACCGGCCTCGCCCCGTTCGCGTGGCCCGGCCGTCTCGACACCCCCACCAGGAGGACCTCGTGAAGCTGATGCGCCTCGGCCCGGTCGGCGGCGAGCGGCCCGTCGTACGCCTCGACGAGACGACCTACGTCGACGTCTCGGACGCCTTCGCCGACTTCGACGAGGCCTTCTTCGCCGGCGGCCTGCAGCCGCTGCGCGCCCTCATCGAGGAACGCACCGCCGCCGGCGACGTACGGACCTTCGGCGACGAGCGGGTCGGCTCCCCGATCGCGCGGCCGCACCAGATCCTCTGCATCGGGCTGAACTACAGCGACCACGCCGCGGAGACGGGCCAGCAGGTCCCGGCCGAGCCGATCCTGTTCACCAAGTCGCCCAACACGATGATCGGGCCCAACGACGACGTCCGGATCCCCCGGGGTTCCACCAAGCCCGACTGGGAGGTCGAGCTCGGCATCGTGATCGGGCGGCGCACGTCCTACCTCGACTCGGTCGAGGAGGCCCGCGACGCGATCGCGGGCTTCGTGCTGGTCAACGACGTCAGCGAGCGCGCCTTCCAGATGGAGCGCAGCGGCCAGTGGTCGAAGGGCAAGTCGGCAGAGACGTTCAACCCGACCGGTCCGTGGCTGGCCACCACCGACGAGATCGGCGACGTGCTGTCACTGGGGATGTGGCTCGACGTGAGCGGCGTACGCCGGCAGACGGGCTCGACCTCGACCATGGTCTTCGACCCCTACGCGATCGTGCACCACCTCAGCCAGTTCATGGTGCTCGAGCCGGGCGACCTGATCGACACCGGCACGCCCCCAGGCGTCGGCATGGGCTTCGACCCGCCGGTGTGGCTCCAGCCCGGCGACGTGATGGAGCTCGGCATCGACGGCCTCGGCACCCAGCGGCAGACCGTCCTCGGACCACGCTGAGGTGCGGGCCTTCGTGCTGACGGGTCCGGGCCGGTCGGCGGTGCTCGAGGTCGAGGCGCCGCTGGCCGGGCCCGGCCAGGTGGTCGTCGACATCGCCCGTGTGGGCGTCTGCGGGACGGACGCCGAGATGTTCAGCGGCGAGATGGAGTACCTCCACAACGGGCTGGCCACCTACCCGGTCCGCCTGGGCCACGAGTGGTGCGGGACGGTCTCGGCGGTCGGGGTCGGGGTGGACCCGGGCTGGCTCGGGCGTCGTACGACCGGGGACACGCAGCTCGGCTGCGGGCACTGCCACCGCTGCCTCAGCGGCCGTCAGCACGTCTGCGAGGACCGCCACGAGATCGGCCTCCGCCGCGGCTTCGACGGAGCCCTGGCCGAGCAGATGGCGGTCCCGGTCACGGCGCTGCTGCCGCTGCCCGACAGCGTCGACGACACCGCCGGCGCGATGGTCGAGCCCGGCGGCAACGCGCTGCGGGCCGTCCGTGCCGCCCAGCTCGGCGCCGGCGAGCGTCTGCTCGTCATCGGGCCCGGCACGATCGGCCTGCTCGCCGCCCAGTTCGCACTGGCCCAGGGCTGCGAGGTGCACGTCCTCGGCGTGACCTCGTCGTCGCTGTCCTTCGCAGCGGGGCTGCGCGTCACCGGCGCCTGGACGAGCGCCGACCTGCCCGACCTCCGCTGGGACGCGGTCGTCGACGCCTCCAACCATCCCTCCTCCCCCGCGCTCGCGGCGTCGCTCGTCGACGCCGGCCGCCGCATCGTCTACATCGGGCTGTCCGAGACCCCGAGCCTGCTGGACACCCGTGCCCTGGCGATGAAGGACGTCACCGCCGTGGGCGTGCTCAGCGCCTCCCCGGGCCTCGCCGGCGCGATCGAGGCGTACGCCGCCGGCGCGGTCGACCCGCGTCGGCTCGTCGCTGCGACCGTGACGTTGGCCGATGTCGACGACGTGCTGCGCGGCACCCGGCCCGAGCACGCCGGCCCCGGACCCAAGATCCACGTGGACCCACGACAAGGAGACGACCATGGGTGACTTCGAGGGACTGACCGCGCTCGTCACGGGGGGCGCGAGCGGCATCGGCGCCGCCACCGCCCGGCTGGTCGCCGAGCGCGGGGCCACGGTGGCCATCCTCGACCGCGCGCACACCGGCGACAGCGGGTTCCTCGAGATCACCGCCGACATCACCGACCGGGCGGCCGTGGACGCCGCGGTCGCCGAGGTGGTGGACGCGCACGGCGGCCTCGACGTGGTGGTCAACAACGCCGGCATCGGGGCCGTGGGCGACGTCTCCGAGAACGACGACGCGGAGTGGGCCCGGGTCCTGGACGTCAACGTGGTCGGCCTGGCCCGGGTCTCGTCCGCGGCGCTCCCGCACCTGCGGCGGTCGAGCGCCGCCGCGATCGTCAACGTCAGCTCGGTGGTCGCCGCGGTCGGCGTACCCCAGAGGGCGCTGTACTCCGCCAGCAAGGGCGCGGTCGCCGCCGTCACCCTGGCCATGGCCGCCGACCACGTCCGGGAGGGCATCCGGGTCAACGCCGTGCTCCCCGGCACCGCGGACACCCCGTGGGTCGGCCGGCTCCTCGACGCCGCGGACGACCCGGAGGCCGCCGCGGCGGCGCTGCGCGGGCGGCAGCCGATCGGTCGGCTGGTCTCCGCCGACGAGGTCGCGCACGCGATCGCCTACCTCGCCAGCCCGCTCAGCAGCTCCACCACGGGCACGCTGCTCGGTGTGGACGGCGGCATGGCGAGGCTCCGGCTGCCCAGCTGACCGGGAAGGCTCCGGCCGCTCGCTGCGTTGGGTCAGGGTGCTGCTCTCCCTCCTCGACCGTTCCAGGACCCGCCGTGACCGGCCGGAGCCCGAGGCCCTGACCGGCACCATCGAGCGGGCGGTCCACGCCGAGGTCCTGGGCTACGACCGCTTCTGGGTGGCCGAGCACCACGCTGTGCCCGGCATCGCCTCGGGGTCCCCGGCCGTGCTGCTCGCCGCCGTCGGCGCACACACGTCCTCGATCCGGATCGGCTCCGCGGGCGTGATGCTGCCCCACCACCAGCCACTGGTGGTGGCCGAGCAGTTCCGCATGCTCGACGCACTCCACCCGGGACGCGTCGACCTCGGGCTCGGGAGGTCACTCGGGTTCACGACACCCGTGCGGCGCGCGCTGCGGCAGGAGACGGCCGCCCCGGAGGCCTTCGAGCCGGACCTGGTCGAGCTGCGCCGCTATCTGGAGGGCACCGCGCAGGTCACGGTTCGGCCCGACACCGGCCGCACCGTGCCGATGTTCGTGCTGGCCACCGGCCAGGGCCTGAAGGTCGCCGCCCGGCTGGGCCTGCCGGTCGTGCTGGGCGGCCCGCTCCTGCAGAGCGCCGACCTCGCGGACACGCTGCAGGGCTATCGCGACGAGTTCCGGCCGCACCGCGGCAGCTCGCCCTGGGTGACGCTGTCCCTCGACGTCACCGTCGCCGACGACGACCTGACCGCGCGGGAGCTGGCCCTGCCGGAGGCCTACGCGATGGCGCGGGCCCGGCAGACCGGCGAGTTCCCCGCGCTGGAGCCGGTGGCGGAGATCCGGGCGGCGGCCTGGACGGACCAACTCCGGGGTCGCGTCGAGAGATCGCTGGACCGTGCCGTCGCCGGCAGCCCCGAGACCGTACGACGCGCGCTGGACCGGCTGGTGGAGCACACCGCGCCCGACGAGCTGATGGCGAGCACCTCGACCTACGACCGGGACGCCCTGTTCGCCTCGGACGCCGCCCTGCGCGACCTGGTGGGCTGACCCCGCCTGGTCGACCCGGTCAGGGCGTGTCCTCGGCGCTCTCGACGAGTCGCCGCAGCGTCGCCTCCAGGGCGGCCAGCTCCGGCGCGCTCAGCTCCGCCAGGGCAGGCGGCGGTGCGGACTGGATCCGGTGCGCCTTGCGCGCGACGGCGCGGCCGGACGTGGTGATCCGGACCAGCTTGGAGCGCCGGTCGGCCGGGTTGACCTCCCGTCGTACGAGACCGCGCTGCTCGAGGTCGTCGACGATGACGCTGGTGTACGGCGCGTCGGTCATCAGCGTCGCGCTGAGCTCGCGCTGCGACAGCGGCCGCGCCGTCAGCCGGCTCAGGGCCTTGGCCCTCAGGTAGCTCATCCCGATCGCGTCGGAGACCACTCCGCGCCGGTCGTGCAGCTCGAGCACGAGGCGCCGCATCGACGTCCAGGCGCTGGTGGCCGGATCCTGCTCGCTCATGACGTCACCGTCCCACGGCCGGGACCGGCTGCTGGTCGTCCACCTCGAGCAGCTCGGCCACCTTGCTGGTGGAGCGCCCAGCCCACTGGCCGGTCGTGGCCGCCGCGAGGAGGAGGACGGTGGCGGCGCAGCCGACCACGACCCACCACCCGGCGTGGCTGGCCTGCGCGAACTCGGTCCGGATGGTCGCGCCCGCCCCGCCGCTCACGATGGCACCGACGACGGCCACGCCGAGCGAGGCACCGATCTGGCGGCTGGTCGACGCGAGCGCGGCGGCCACGCCGGCCCGGCTGCGCGGCATGCCGGACACGGCCGCATTGGTGATCGGAGCGTTCAGCATCCCGAAGCCGATCCCGAACACGAGGTAGCAGGCGAGCAGCCCACCGTCACTGAAGTCGGACGTCAGCCTGGTCAGCGGCAGCGCCCCCAGGAGCATCGCGCAGCCGGCGACCAGCAGCGGGATCCGCGGGCCGCGACTGGCGACGATGCGCCCGGAGATCGGCGGGAAGACGGCGGTCATGGCCGCCATCGGCAGCAGGAACAGCCCGGCCTCCATGGCGCTCAGGCCGCGGACGTCCTGGAGGTAGAGGGTGTTCAGGAACAGGAACGCGCTGAACGCGCTGAACCCGCTGACCGCCATCAGGGTCGCGCCCGAGAACGGGATGCTCCGGAAGAAGGCCAGCTCGATCAGCGGGTCCTCGCGACGGGACTCGTAGCCCAGCAGCGCCACGAGCGCGGCTCCGCACACCACCCCCAGCCCCCAGATCTCCCACGTGTCACCGAGCCGCGGGGTCTCGATGATGGCGTAGGTCAGCGACAGCAGGATGACGATGACGAGGACCTGCCCCACCGGGTCGATCCGCCGGGCCCGCAGGGCCTTGGACTCCGGGACGAAGATCGCGGCCAGCACGAAGGCCGCGACCCCGATCGGGACGTTGACCCAGAAGATCGAGCGCCACCCGATCGAGTCGACGAGCACCCCGCCGAGCACCGGTCCGATGCCGAGGCTCAGACCGACCACCCCCGCGAAGATGCCGATCGCCCGCGCCCGCTCGCGCGGCTCGGTGAAGACGTTCGTGACGATCGACATGGCGACCGGGTTCAGCATCGACCCACCGACGGCCTGCACCATGCGGAAGGCGACCAGCCAGCCCAGCCCCGGCGCGATGCTGCAGAGCAGCGAGCCGGTCGTGAAGACCGCCAGCCCGACCTGGAACGTACGGCGACGCCCGAGCCGGTCGGCAGTCGACCCGGACAGGATCAGCAGGCTGGCCAGCACCACGGAGTAGGCGTCGATGGTCCACTGCAGCCCGGAGACCGACGCGTCGAGGTCGGCCCGGATGGACGGCAACGCGACGTTCACGATGGTGACGTCCATGCCCACGATCAACAGGCTGAGGCAGCAGATCGCGAGGATCAGCATCCTGCGCCCGTGGCTGAGCTCCGGCATCAGCGACATCTACTTGTGTTCATACAACGATTGTACGCCCACAACCAATCGGGTGCCGAGCCCGCCCGCGAACCGGCCCGCCGTGCCCACCGACCTAGCATGGCCGGGTGACGACCTCCCACGACTCGCCGCCCCCGACCGATGGCTGAGGACGCCTGCCACACGCTGGTCGCACTGGTGGCGCGGCTCGCGGAGGGCGGCCCCGTCCCGAGACGGTTCCTGATGGCTCTCGGCCGCGAGGGCGCGGGCATCCGGTCGGGTCCCCTGGGCCTGGTCGACCTGGCCGTCGGCGGCCGCAACCGAGTGCTCGGACGAGGACTCAAGCCGGCGTACGACGACGGCAGCCGCGGTCAGGTGCGCCACTTCACGGGCGTCGCGACGTCGACCGCCCTCCTCGGCGCCGGCTTCACGCGTTGGGCGTCCCTGACGCTGAGGCGCGACGGCGCCGACACCCCGGACGGACGGCTCTCCGAGGCGGCCGTCGAGTTCGCCTCGCTGCTGCTCTCGCGGAAGCTGGCGGTCCAGGACGCCTCGGCGTGGGTCCGCGACACCCTCTGCGACGCGCCGCGGCCCGTGTTCCGCCGGCGACAGGACTAGGGCTGCTCGTCCGTCGGGTCGAGCATCTTCCCCAGCAGGGCGCCCAGCGTGCCGGCCTCGTCCTCGGTCAGGACGTCGAAGACCAGCCGGCGTACGGTCTCGACGTGGCCCGGGGCGGCCTTCTCGATCGCGGCCCTCCCGGCCGGCGTGATCACGATCCAGGCGCCGCGCCCGTCCTCGGCGCAGTCGGAGCGCTCCACCATCCCGCGGCGCTCCATCCGGGTGACGTGGTGCGAGAGCCGGCTGCGCTCCCACAGCATCTGGGTGGCCAGGTCGGTGACCCGGACCCGCCCCTCGGGGCTGTCGGTGAGGTTCACCAGCACCTCGAAGTCCGGCATGGACAGCCCGGAGTCCTCCTGCATCTCACGTTGCAGGGTCACCGTCACGCGGGCGTTCAGCTCCACCCACTGACGCCAGACGCGCTCCTGCGCCGTGCTCAACCATCGGACCTCGGTGTTCATGAGGAACATCATAGCGGAATAGTTGACACGTCACCTAAGTTGTAGTCTGATGTAAGTGACACATCAACCACTTGACGGCGCGAGCCGCCACAGATCTTCAGGAGCTCACATGACCACCACCGACAACACCGCCCCGGCCACGCTGGACGCCCTGTCCGGCACCTACACCTTCGACGCCGCGCACACCCGCATCGGGTTCGTCGCGCGCCACGCGATGGTGACCAAGGTCCGCGGCGCGTTCAACGAGTTCTCCGGCAGCGCCGTCGTCGACGCCGAGGACTTCTCCAAGTCCACGGCCCAGCTGACCATCGAGGCCAACAGCATCGACACCCGCCAGGCCCAGCGCGACGAGCACCTGCGCAGCAACGACTTCCTCGGCATGGAGGAGCACCCGCAGATCACGTTCGTCTCCACCGCCGTCAAGCAGACCGGCCCCGCGAGCCTCGAGCTCACCGGTGACCTCACCATCAAGGGCACGACCAACTCGGTCACCATCCCCTTCGACTTCGAGGGTGCGGCCACCGACCCCTTCGGCAACCTGCGCGTCGGGTTCGAGGGCTCGGTCGTCATCAACCGCAAGGACTACGGCATCACCTGGAACGCCGCGCTCGAGACCGGTGGCGTCCTCGTCAGCGAGAAGATCACCCTCGAGTTCGAGATCTCCGCGATCAAGTCCGCCTGATCCACCGCTCCACCCACCGCTCCTGGGGAACGGGGCCGGCCAGTCGCCTGGCCGGTCCCACCCCGGCAGAGCGGTCGACCCGACTCGCGCATCTCACCTACGACGTACCGACGGTTTGTTTGTTCCCCGAGCCGCCGGGTACGCAGCGAGACGGAGGAAACAGGCGCCGGCGCAAGAGCCGGCGCCGCAACCAGGGAGCAATCAATGAAGTACGTCGTCATCATCCTGATCGTGCTGGCCGTCCTGCTGGCCGCCGCCCTGATCTGGACCGCCATGAAGCGGAAGAAGGACCAGGTCGGCCGCGAGCGCGCCAGCGAGCTGCGCTCGGAGGCGGCGTCGACCGCCGCTGCCAAGCAGGAGCAAGAGGCCCGTGCCCGCGAGGCAGAGGCCGAAGCCGCTCGCGTGCGCGCCCGGGCCGACAAGCTCGAGGTCAGGGCCGCGGAGGAGCGCACCTCCTACGACATGACCAGGGCCCAGCAGGAGAACTCGGTGCGTGAGGCCGACGCGGTCGACCCCGACGTGGACCACCGCTCGACGGACTACCAGCCCGACCTGGACGGCACGCCCGGGCACCGCGCCGAGCGCGGCGACCAGATCTGAGCGTTCGCCACTCGGCCACGCTCCGGTATCGAAATCTGCCAACCCGCCACGCCAATTCGGTATTGCTGGTCTAGTAATCCCGGATAGTCCTCGCGATCCGGTTCCCGAACCAAGTTGCGGGGCGGGTTCGCGTCCCGGGATCGCTCGGTTCGCCGTCGGGTTGGAGGCATCGTGGCCAGGTCGCCCCACGCACGCGTGGTCGGCCTGCTCGTCCTGCTCATCGCCGTCCTCGGCTACTTCGCCGTCCGGTCCTCGGCCGACGGGACGCACGCGGCGGGCATGTGGCCCGTCGGACTCGCCTCGGGCCTGCTGGTCCACGTAGCCCGCGAGCACCTGGCGCTGGCCGCCGCAGGCGTCCTGGTGCTGGCCTTCGTCACCATCGACCTGGCCGGCTACCCGACCGAGGTGGCCGCGGGGTACGCCGTGGGCATCGTGCTCGAGGGCCTGGTGACCCAGCACGTGCTCGGTGTCCGGTGGGGCGAGCGCCGACGGCTCAGCGACGACCTCGACATGGGTCGCTACACCGTGGCGGCAGTGCTGGGCGCTGCTACCGGCGCGACGCTGTTCCTCACCATCTCCGCCGCGTCGGGCTTCGGGGACCCGGTCAAGGTGGGGCTGGCCACCTTCATCGTCCACTTCGCCTCGCAGCTCACGCTGCTGGCCTTCTTCATGGAGGAGGTGCGCCTGCCCGGCGCCGGCGGCTCCGCCGAGCGGCTGGTCCGCTGGGCCCTGACCCTGGCCGCGACATTGCTCGCGTTCGTGCCGGGCGGCCTGCCCTCCGTGCTGTTCTTCATCCTGCCGCTGCTCGGCTGGACCGCGTTGCGGGCCTCGATGCGTGAGGCGCTGTGGCAGCTGCTCACGGTCGCAGTCATCGCCAACACCATGGCGCAGCTGGGACACAGCCCGTTCGAGGCGCTCCAGGTCATCCGCGACCGCGGGCCCGAGCTCCGCGTCATCCCGCAGCAGATGTTCATGCTCGGCTGCGCCCTGGTCTGCATCCCGTTCGCGATGGCGGTGAACCGGCAGCGACAGGGCTCGATCGAGGCGGCCAACGAGCGCGAGCGGCTGCGTCGCATCGTCGAGGGCGCCACCGGGATGGCCATCATCGAGACCGACGTACGCGGCCTGATCACCCTGTTCAACCCCGGCGCGGAGGCGATCCTGGGGTACGGCGAGGGGGAGGTCCTGGGCCACTCCCCCGAGATGTTCCACGACCGCACAGAGATGGTGCGGCAGGCCGAGCTGCTGGGCGTCCCCGCCGAGCTCGTCCACGTGGGGCTGGCCCTGTCCGGACCCGGCACCGGGCCCCAGGACTGGAGCTACGTCCGCAAGGACGGCGAGGTCCGCAGCGTGTCCATGTCGCTGGCCCCGATCGAGGCCCACCGAGGAACGGTGGTCGGCTACCTGATCACCGCCGAGGACATCACCCAGCGGGTCCGGACCCACGACGCGCTCGAGGCCGCCCTGGTCACCGAACGGCGGGCCGTGGCCCACCTCACCGAGGTCGACCGCACCAAGGACGCCTTCGTCTCCAGCGTGAGCCACGAACTGCGGACCCCGATCACCAACATCGTGGGATACCTCGAGCTGCTCATGGACGGGGCGTACGGCGACACGACCGGGTCCCAGGACGAGGCGCTCGGCCGCATCGACGCGAACAGCCACCGGCTGCTCGAGCTGATCGACGACCTGCTCACCTTGTCGAGCATCGAGTCGCTCGACGTGGAGCTCACCCAGGAGCCGGTCGACCTGCGCGAGGTGATCCGCCGTACGGGCGCACGGGTGGGCAGCGACCTCGCCGACCGCCGGCAGCGCCTCGACGTGCTGGTGCCGAGCGAACCCGTCGTCGTGCTCGGCGACGAGGGACACCTGGAGCGGATGGTCTCCAACCTGGCCACCAACGCGGTCAAGTTCACCCCCGACGGCGGCACCATCGTGCTGCGGCTGCGTACCGACGGCGAACGACCCGCCATCGAGGTCCAGGACACCGGGGTGGGCATCCCCCAGGAGGAGCAGCCGCTGCTGTTCAACCGCTTCTTCCGCTCCACCTACGCGCAGACCGAGGCGATCAAGGGCAGCGGCCTCGGGCTCTCCATCGCGCGCAGCATCGCGCAGCGGCACGGCGCTCGGATCAGCGCCACGTCCATGCCGGGACACGGTTCGGTGTTCACGGTGACCTTCGGGGAGACCGGCACGGTCCCGGTCCCCCGGGTCCCTTCCTGAGACATGGGGGTCGGCCAAGTTTCGAAATGCCAAACTTGCCGACAAATAGGATATTTCTGCCCTACCGTTCAACCAGGCCCCCCGGACCTCCGGGAGGGCGCCCGACCCTCGGTAGCTAAGGACGCGTCCCTTGCACGGCTCACGAGCGCACCGTCTGCTGGCCTCCGGGCTGCTGGCTGCCGCGATGGCGCTCGCCGTGCACGGGCTCCGCACGACTCCCGACCCTGAGCTGATCGCACGCTGGTGGCCGGCCACCGCGCTGACGACCATCGTCCTGATCCTGGCTCCCCCACGCCACGGGCGCGTGCTCACCGGGCTGGTGGCCGCGCTGCTCCTCGGCGCCGGGCTGGTCGCCGGGCGCGGTGTCGTGTTCTCCACCGGCTTCGCGGCGGCCAACGCCGTCGAGGCCCTGCTCGTGCTCCGCTGGCTCACCGGCCTCGGGGCGGACCGACCCCAGCTGCGCACCTGGACCGACTACCGGCGATTCCTGGTGGCGATCGCGGCGGCCGGCCTGGCTGCCGGGGCGATCACCGGGATCACCATCGGCCTCGACGGCGGGCGCGACCTGTGGCAACCGCTGATCTGGGTGGCCCTCACGCACTTCGGTGCCCAGGCCGTGCTGCTGCCGCTGGCGATGCGGCAGCCCCGCTTCAACGGGCGCCACTCGGGCATCGAGGTGTTCAGCCACCTCTCCCTGTTCACCCTGGGCGCGTTCACGTGCTTCAGCGCCGACGCCACCGAGCCGGTGGCGTTCCTGCTCCTCCCGCTCCTGATGTGGGCTGCGGCCCGGTTCAGCCCGCGCTTCGCCAACCTCGAGATGGTCGCGGTGGGTGTGGGCATGGCCCTGCTGACCGCCCTGGGCCGCGGTCCCTTCGGGCACGTGACCGGCGAGTCCTCGGTCCTCGCCCTCGCCGCCAGTGCCCAGACCTTCGTCGCGGTCAGCGCCGTCACCTCGGTCGCGTTCTCGGTCGCCATGGGGCACCTGCGCGACTCGCTGCGCCGCATCCGCGAGAACGAGGTGCAGCTGGGCCAGCTCCTCGACTCGGCCAGCGGCACGGCGTTCATCGCAACCGACCTCGACGGCTCGATCACCTGGTTCAGCCCCGGGGCCGAGCAGCTGCTCGGGTTCACCGCCGAGCAGGTGGTCGGCCGGATGACGCCCCTGCCCTTCCACGAGAGCCGTGAGCTGACCGCGCGGGCGGCCGAGCTCGGCATCCCCGCCGGGTACGACGTGGTGACCCACGCCGTGGACGGCGGGGCCGAGCAGGACACCCGCGACTGGACCTACGTACGCCGCGACGGGAGCCGCCTAACCGTCTCGCTCAGCGTCACCGCCGTGCGTGACGACGACGGGAGGCCGCAGAGCTACCTCAACGTCGTCCGCGACGTGACCGACCGACGCGCGGCCGAGCAGGCGCTGGTGTTCGCGCTCGACAAGGAGCGCGAGACCAACCAGCGGATGCTGGAGCTCGACCGGGCCAAGGGCGAGTTCGTCTCGACCGTGAGCCACGAGCTGCGCACGCCGCTGACCAGCATCGTCGGCTACACCGAGCTGCTCGCCGACGACCTGTCCGGCAACCTGAGCGACGAGCAGCAGGAGCTGGTCGAGCGGATCGACCGCAACGGGGAGCGCCTGCTGCACCTGGTCGAGGACCTGCTCACCCTGGCCCGCGTCGAGGACGGCGACCTGACCCTCGAGCGGGTCGAGACCGACCTGCGCGACGCCGTACGCGTGGCCACCGACGAGGTCTCCCACGCCGCGCACAAGGGCCGGGTGGCGATGCACGTCTCGGTGCCCGACGAGCCCGTCCTGCTGCTGGGTGACCCGGCCTACCTGGAGCGGCTCGTGCTCAACCTGGTCAGCAACGCCGTGAAGTTCAACCAGTGGGCCGGCTCGGTGGACGTCACCCTCGCCGTCACCGGCGACGTGGCCGAGCTCCGGGTCTGCGACACCGGCATGGGCATCCCGCTCGAGGAGCAGGGGCGGCTCTTCCAGCGGTTCTTCCGGTCCTCGCTGGCCACGGAGTACGCCATCCAGGGGACGGGGCTGGGCCTGCACATCGTCCGGGGCATCGCCGAGGCCCACCACGGCCGCGTCGACTTCGTCTCGGCGCCCGGGGTGGGCACCACGTTCACCTTCGTCGTACCGCTGACCGGGACGCGCGACGCGGTCGCGCCCGAGGTGCCGACGCAGCCCGGGCCCTCCGTGCGGGCGCGGAACTACAGGTAGAGGCCGGTCGGGCCGTCTCCCAGCCGATCGGCCGCCACCGCGTGCACGTCGCGCTCGCGCAGGACGACGTAGAGCTCACCGGTGACCTCGACCTCGGCCTTCTCCTCCGGGTCGAACAGCACCCGGTCGTCCACCTCGACGGTGCGCACGTTCGGGCCGACCGCGACGACGCGGCACCACGCCAGCTTCCTGGCCCCGAGGGCCGCCGTCGCCGGGATCAGGATGCCGCCGCTGGAGCGGCGCTCGCCCGGGTCCTGGTCGACCGCGACCAGGACCCGGTCGTGCAGCATCCGGATCGGGGTCTTCTCCCCGACCCCGGAGACGTCCTTGCTCACTGCCGTCCCCGCGCCCGGAGGGGCAGCCTCACGAGACGATCTTGCGCACGATCACCAACAGGGCGATGACCCCCGCGACGCCGCCGACGACCTTGATGATGTTGTCCTGGCGGGGTGCCCCGCTGGGGTCCACGAAGTAGCCCTTGACCGAGGCGATCTCGCGGCGGGCGATCGTCTTGGGGCTGGCGCGGTAGACGAGCTGGTCGATGGTGGCGCCGAGGCGCTCACGGGTCTGCTCGATCTCGTTCTCGAGGGACGACACCTGGTCGGACACAGTCCTTGGCTCCTTCTCGTCACGCAGCTTGCGGTGCCCTCGGGACGGGGCGGGCGGCTCAGGTGAGGAAGGCTATCAATGCCCGGCCGCGGCCAGCAGGGTGCGCGGTACGGTCGAGACGCTTGCACAAGCCACCACTCCTACCGAGAGAGAGAACCCCACCCGTGAGCGAGACCCAGCAGGCGCCGGCGCGCCTCTCCCCCGGCGACGCCGCCCCCGACTTCACCCTGCCGAGCGACACCGGCGACGACGTCTCCCTGTCGGCCCTGCGCGGCCGCAAGGTGATCGTCTACTTCTACCCAGCCGCGATGACGCCCGGCTGCACCACCCAGGCGTGCGACTTCACCGACTCACTGGAGTCGCTGCAGGGCGCGGGCTACGAGGTCATCGGCATCTCCCCGGACAAGCCCGCCAAGCTGGCCAGGTTCCGCGAGCGCGACGGGTTGTCGATCACCCTGGCCTCCGACGCGGACCGCGAGGTGATGACGTCCTACGGCGCGTTCGGGGAGAAGAAGCTCTACGGCAAGGTCGTCCAGGGGGTCATCCGCTCCACGATCGTGGTCGACGAGGACGGCAAGGTCGCCCTCGCGCAGTACAACGTCAAGGCCACCGGGCACGTCGCCAAGCTGCGCCGGGACCTCGGCCTGGGCTGAGAGTTCCTAGACTCGTCCTGCAGGCCGGAGTGGTGGAATCGGCAGACACGCAGGTTTTAGGTACCTGTGCCTTCGGGCGTGGGGGTTCAAGTCCCCCCTTCGGCACCCGGGGTCGTCACGACCCGAGCTTCTCCGCGACCACCGGGGCCATCGCGCGCAGCGACTGGCCCCGGTGGCTGATCAGGTCCTTGGCCTCGGCCGTCATCTCGGCCGAGGTGAGGTCGCCCTTCTGCGCGTCGGGGACGAACAGCACGTCGTAGCCGAACCCGCCCTCGCCGCGCAGGTCGCGAATTACGCGGCCGGGCATCTCGCCGGCGGTCACCTTCTGGGCCCCGTCGGGGTGGCAGAACGCGACGGCGCAGCGGAACTGCGCCCCGCGTCGGGTGTCGGGGACGTCGTGCAGCTGCGCGAGCAGCAGGGTGTTGTTGCGGTGGTCGTCCTTGGGCGGCCCGGACCAGCGCGCGGAGAGCACTCCCGGCATGCCGTTGAGCGCGTCCACGCAGAGCCCGCTGTCGTCGGCCAGCGAGGGCAGCCCGGTCGCGCGGACGCCGGCCCAGGCCTTGAGTAGGGCGTTGCCCTCGAAGGTCGGCTGGTCCTCGACGGGCTCGTCGTACGCCGCGACGTCGTCGAGACCGAGGACCACGATGCCGGGGAGGTCGGCGTCGAGAATCCGGCGCATCTCCTCGATCTTCTTGGCGTTGCGGGAGGCGAGGAAGACCTGCGAGCTAGGCACCGCCGAGCGCCTCCTGCTGCAGCCGGGTCAGGTCGACGCACCCCTTCTCGGCCAGGGTGAGCAAGGCGTCCAGCTCGGTGCGGTCGAAGGCCGCGGCCTCGGCGGTCCCCTGCACCTCGACGAACTTGCCCTCGCCGGTCATCACGACGTTCATGTCGGTCTCGGCGCGGACGTCCTCCACGTAGGGCAGGTCCAGGCGCGGGACGCCGTCGATGATGCCGACGGAGATGGCGGCCACCGAGCCGGTGAGCGGGTCGCCCGCCAGGGCCCCCTGGGCCTTGAGGTGGGCCACGGCGTCGGCCAGCGCGACGTAGGCACCGGTGATCGCCGCGGTGCGGGTGCCCCCGTCGGCCTGGAGCACGTCGCAGTCGAGCACGATCGTGTTCTCGCCGAGGGCCTGGTAGTCGATGACCGCACGCAGCGACCGGCCGATCAGCCGGGAGATCTCGTGGGTGCGACCGCCGATGCGGCCCTTGACCGACTCGCGGTCGGAACGGGTGTTGGTGGCCGAGGGCAGCATGGCGTACTCCGCCGTCACCCAGCCCAGCCCGGACCCCTTGCGCCAGCGAGGGACCCCCTCGGAGGTCGACGCGGCGCACAGCACACGGGTGCGGCCGAACTCGACCAGTACCGAGCCGGCCGGGTGGTCCTGCCAGTGGCGGGTGATCGTGATCGGGCGGAGCTCGTCGTCGGCGCGACCGTCTGCGCGGGAGGAAGTCATGCCCGCGACCCTAGCTGGGAGGTACGACGCGGCTCACTTCAGCTCGGCGCGCAGGATCCGCCACATCCCGAGGGCGACGGGGACGGCCAGCCAGACGACGCCGGTGACGGCGAGGTAGGCCCAGTCCTTCCCACCCATGCTGGCGTCGAACAGCGGCGACTGGGCCTGGCCGAAGTCGACCCAGGGCTGCACCTTCTCGAACCACCCGAGGTACTGCGCCGCGATGGCGAAGATGGTCGGGATGAGGAACTTGTAGCCGAAGTAGACGACGATGGCCGCAGCCGTGTTGAGCAGCAGCGTCGCGAAGGCGAAGCCGGTCAGCATCGAGAACACCTGCGTCAGCAGGAAGCCGAGGAACGCGAGCAGGCCGAAGTGCCAGTCGGCGCCGCCGTGGACCACGGCGTAGATGCCGTTGACCACGAACGCCGACACCGTCGCGATCAGGCTGACGATCAGCGCGAGCAGCAGCCCCGCCACGAGCTTGGCGCTCACGACGCGGCCCCGGTGGGCCTCGAGGGTGAAGGTCACCATCGCCGTGCGCTGGCTCCACTCGCTGGTGACCAGCATGATGCCCAGCACGGGCAGCAGGAACCCGGTGATGAAGTTGGCGACCCCGACGAGGTCGTCGAGCGTCAGCTTGTCGTCCTGCACCAGCACGATGATCAGCACGAGGACCATCACGGCCAGCGCCAGGAACGAGGTGATCCCCAGCAGCCACACGCCGGCCCGGGTGTCGTAGGTCTTGCGGAGCTCGACCTTGACCAGCCTCGCGAACGGCACGCGCGGGGTGGACGACAGGTCCAGGGTCGTGGGGGCGGTGGGCACGGTGGCGCTCATGCGGTGAGTCCTCCCTCGGCGGCCGCCGGGGCGACCGGTTCGCGTGCGTCGTCGGCGGTGAGCTGCAGGAACATCTCCTCGAGGCCCGCCCCCTCGGCCGGCTTCAGCTCGACGAGCACCACGCCGGCCCGGGCCGCCGCGCGACCGACCTCGACGGGCTCGACCTCGCAGCGGAAGCCACCGTCACCCGACGGTGAGGCGTGGATCCCGGAGCTCTGCAGCGCTCCCGCCAGCGCGGTCGCGTCCAGCCCCTTCACGTAGGTGCCGGCCGTCTGGAGCAGCTCGGCCCGGGTCCCCTGGGCGACGATCTTGCCGCGGCCGATGACGATCAGCTCGTCGGCGATCATCTCCACCTCGTGGAGGAGGTGGGAGGAGAGCAGGACCGTGCCGCCCCGGCCGGCGAAGTTGCGCAGCAGGCCGCGCATCCAGTGGATGCCGGCCGGGTCCAGGCCGTTGACCGGCTCGTCGAGGACGAGCACCGACGGGTCGCCGAGCAGGGCGTTGGCGATGCCGAGCCGCTGGCGCATGCCGAGCGAGTAGTTGCGGATGCGCCGCTTCGCCTCGGTCTCGTTGAGCCCGACGAGCGTGAGCATCTCCTCGACGCGGCTTCCTCCGACCCCCATCGTGTCGGCGCTGAGCCTGAGCACCTCGCGACCGGTGCGTCCGGCGTGCTGGGCGGAGGCATCCAGCAGGACGCCGACGTGCCGGGCCGGGTTGGGGATCTCGCGATAGCGGTGTCCCCCGATCCGCGCCGTGCCCGCGTCGGGCGGGGTGAGCCCCACCATGATCCGCATGGTGGTGGACTTCCCGGCCCCGTTGGGGCCGAGGAAACCGGTGACCTTGCCGGACTCCGCGACGAAGGACACGTCGTCGACCGCGGTGAACTGGCCGTAGCGCTTCGTGACGTTCTCGATCGAGATCATTTCGGGGTCCCCGCCGGGATGTGGGCGAAGCGAGCAGCCTGGTGGGGTGAATGCATGAGGACCACTATGCCGAAGGCGGCAACCCGTTTCGGGGCCCGGCGCGCGCCCGGTGGGTCCAATCAGCCTCAGACGTCGTACGACGTGCCGGGCGCCGCGAGGGCCACGTCGCCGTCGTAGGTGCCGATCGCCTCGGCGAGCACCTTCTCCGGGTCGTGCCACGGTGGGATGTGGGTCAGCAGCAGCCGGCGGGCCCCGGAGTCGGTCGCCGTCCGACCGGCCTCCGCCCCCGTGAGGTGCAGGTCGGGCGGGTTGGGCGCCCCCTCCATGAACGAGGCCTCGCACAGGAACAGGTCGGCGTCACGCGCGGTGTCCTCGAGGCCGTGGCAGGTCCCGGAGTCGCCCGAGTAGGCGAGTGTGCGGCCGCCGGCCTCGACCCGCAGGGCGTACGCCGTGACCGGGTGCACCACCTCGCGGACGGTGACCGTGAACGGGCCGTAGTGCACGGCGTCCGGGGTGTAGGGGATGAAGTCGAACTCCTCCTTCATCCCTGGGTCCTCGTCGAGGTCGTAGGCCTTGGCCATCCGGCGGGCGGTGTCCGCGGGGCCCCACACCGGGATCCGCGGCAGCGCGCCGTCGGGGTGGTACTTGCGCATCACGTAGTAGCCGCACAGGTCGAGACAGTGGTCGGCGTGCAGGTGGGAGAGGAACACGGCGTCGATGGCGCGGGCGTCGGCGTACTTCTGCAGCGACCCGAGGGCGCCGTTGCCGAGGTCCAGCAGCACCCGCCAGGTGCGGCCCTCGAGGTCGGCCTCGAGCAGGTAGCAGCTCGCCGAGGAGTGCGGGCCGGGGTAGGACCCGGAGTTGCCGATCACGGTCAGTCGCATGCGTGGCCCCGAGCTGTGCGAGTGCAGAGTCCCGTGATCATCGTGCACCGACGGTCCAGACGCCACCCGCGAACTGCGTGACGCTCTCGAGCTCGGGGCCGAGGAACCGGCGGCCGGTGGTCGCGAACTCCTCGGGCTGGCCGGTGGTCAGGAAGCGGTGCACGGGCGGCTCGGCGTCGTTGAGGGGGGCGCGCTCGATGCCGTGCTGCACCAGCATCCGGTAGACGTCCTTGGCGCACTCCTCGGCGCTGCTGACCAGGGTGACGCCGTCGCCCATCACCATCGAGATCACGCCGGTGAGCAGCGGGTAGTGGGTGCAGCCGAGGATCAGGGTGTCCACGTCGGCGGCGACCAGCGGGTCGAGGTACTCGTGGGCTGCCGCCAGCAGCTCCGGCCCGCCCGTGATGCCCTGCTCCACGAACTCCACGAAGCGGGGGCAGGCCTGGCTGGTGAGAGTGACCTGCGGGGCCGCGGCGAAGGCGTCGTCGTAGGCGAGCGACCCCGCGGTGGCCCGGGTGCAGATCACGCCGATGTTGCCGGTGCGGGTGGCGGCGACCGCGCGTCGGGTCGCGGGCAGGATCACCTCGACGACGGGGACGTCGTAGCGCTCCCGGGCGTCACGCAGCATGGCGGCGCTGGCGGAGTTGCAGGCGATCACGAGCGCCTTCACGCCCTGGTCGACGAGGTGGTCGAGGCACTCGAGGGCGTACTCACGGACCTCGGGGATCGGCTTGGGACCGTAGGGCTGGCGTGCGGTGTCGCCGAGGTAGACCACGGCCTCGTGGGGCAGCTGGTCCATCACCGCCCGTGCGACGGTGAGCCCTCCGAAGCCCGAGTCGAAGATCCCGATGGGCGCGTCAGTCACAAGGAGCAAGGCTAGTGGCCAACCTCTCGATCGGGGTCGATTGCGACTCAGGTCACCTGTTCGCCACGTCACGATCCGGTGTACGACTGCCACGCAGCAGCCACCACAGGCCCACCATGGGGAGCACCAGCGGCACGTAGCCGTAGCCGTTGCCGAAGTCGGACCAGACGGTCGCGTCGGGGTAGTCCTGCGGCCACACCAGGCTGGTCAGCCCGACGACGAGCACCCCGGCGAGCTCGAGGCCGACGGTGGCCAGGGCCAGGCCGCGGCGGCCGGTGGCCAGGGCGTAGGTGGCCACGATGTACACCACGGCGGCGACCGCGCTCAGCGTGTAGGGCAGCGGCGCGTCCGAGGCCTTGGTGAGCAGCTGCACGCTCGAGCGGCCGGTCGCCGCGAGCGCGAAGATCCCGTAGACGAACACCAGCACCCGGCCGAAGCCGTGCCCGGTGCGCGTGCCCTCGCGGGTGGTCACCTCAGGCACCGCCCGCCCAGATGTCGCTGAGCCGCAGGAACATGAACGGGACGACCAGCGTCGCGACGAGCAGCACCGCGGTGCCGCCGCGGGTCCTCTCCCCCGAGGACCAGATCACGCCGGCCGGGACGATCAGCAGCGTGCCGACGAGGTAGCCGACGTACTCCCAGACCGAGACGCCGGCCGGTGCGTCGGTGACCTTGACGATGCCCACCACGAGGTGGACGACGAGCAGGATCTCGACGCCCAGCATCACGTTCAGCAGGCGCCGGTCGGGCGTGCGGTCGCGGACCAGCAGCACCGCGATCCACAGGGCGCTGAGTAGGCAGGCGGCCGTGACGATCACCTGGATGGTCCTCATGGGATCGTCCTCATCGAGGGGTCACGCCCAGAGCTGCCCTTCGAGCTTCTCCTCGGCCTGGTCGACCGTGCCCTCGTAGGCGCCGGTGGAGAGGTACTTCCAGCCCCCGTCGCAGACCACGAAGACGATCTCGGCGCGCTCCCCGGCCTTCACCGCCTTGGCGGCCTGGCCGAGGGCCGCGTGCAGGATCGCCCCGGTCGAGATGCCGGCGAAGATGCCCTCAGCCTCGAGCAGCTCCCGGACCCGTCGTACGGCGTCGCGGGGGCCGACGGAGAACCTCGAGTCGATCAGCGACTCGTCGTAGAGCTCGGGGACGAAGCCTTCGTCCATGTTGCGCAGGCCGTAGACCAGCTCGCCGTAGCGTGGCTCGGCCGCGACGATCTTGACCTCGGGCTTGTGCGCCCGGAAGAACCGGCTGACGCCCATCAGGGTGCCGGTTGTGCCGAGCCCCCCGACGAAGTGCGTGACCTCGGGGAGGTCGGCGAGGATCTCGGGGCCGGTCCCCTCCTCGTGGGAGAGCGCGTTTGCCTCATTGCCGTACTGGTAGAGCATCACCCAGTCGGGGTGCTCCTCGGCGATGATCTTGGCCTTGCGGACGGCCTCGTTGGAGCCGCCGGCGGCGGGCGAGGAGACGATCTCCGCGCCCCACATCCGCAGCAGCTGACGCCGCTCCTCCGAGGTGTTCTCGGGCATCACGCAGACGATCCGGTAGCCCTTGAGCTGGGCGGCCATCGCCAGCGAGATACCCGTGTTGCCGCTGGTGGGCTCCAGGATCGTGCAGCCGGGGCGCAGAGTGCCGTCCTTCTCCGCCTGCTCGATCATCTTCAGCGCGGGACGGTCCTTGATGGAGCCCGTGGGGTTGCGGTCCTCGAGCTTGGCCCAGAGGCGTACGTCGGGGGACGGCGACAGCCGCGGCAGCCCGACCAGCGGGGTGCCGCCGACCGAGTCGAGGAGGCTGTCGAAGCGGGTCATGGGATCAGACCCTCAGAGATCAGGAACAGCCGCCGGCGACGGCCGGCAGCACGACGACCTGGTCGCCGTCGTTGAGCGCGGTCTCGAGGCCACCGGTGAACCGGACGTCCTCGTCGTTGACGTAGAGGTTGACGAACCGGCGCAGGTCGATCTTCGCCTCCCCATCTCCGTCGGATTTCGTCTCCAGCAGGCGGTCCTTGAGGCCGGGGTGGTTGGCCTCCAGGTCGTCGATCAGCGCGGTGAGCGTGGCACCCGACGCCTCCACCGACTTCTCGCCGTTGGTGTAGGTGCGCAGGATGGTCGGAATGCGGACCTCGATGGCCATGGACGTCACTCGCTCTCGTTCGTGTGCTCGTTGGGCTGGTGCGGCGGCGCGTCGGTGACCTGGACCTCTTCCTCGGTCACCTCGCCGTCGATGATTCTGTAGGACCTGAACTCCACCGGTCCCTCACTATTCCCGTGCGCACGGGTGCTGACCAACACGTAGTGCGCTCCGGGCTCGCTGGCCAGGCCGATGTCGGTGCGGCTGGGATAGGCCTCGGTGGCGGTGTGTGAGTGGTAAATCACCACCGGCTCCTCGTCCTTGGCCCACATCTCCTTGTAGAGGGCCAGCAGCTCGCCGGAGTCGAACTCGTAGAACGTGGGCGAACCGGCGGCGTTGATCATCTCGACCACCCGCTCGGCGCGGTCGCTGCCCTCGCGACCCGCGACGATGCCGCAGGCCTCGTCCGGGTGGTCGCGCTTGGCGTGGGCGACGATCGCGTCGCGGGTCGCCGTGGAGATCGTCAGCACGCCCTCCAGACTACGGTCCCGGGTGCTGCTCCCCGCGCGCGGACCGTAGTCCGGGACACCGCTCAGCGCACCGACTGGATCAGCGTCTCCTGGAGGTAGCCCAGCCAGTCGTAGATGTCGTGCACCTGGGCGCGCGGGTCGTCGTCGGGCAGCGAGTGCCAGTAGTCCTCGTCGCCCTCCTCCACCCCGAGCCGGGTGGCGATGGCCAGGCGCATGTCGGTGAACGAGCGCATCCAGGTCATCGCCGCGGGCGCGTCGAGCTCCACGTCGATGAAGATGCCGTCCTCGGGCTCGCTGGGCAGGCCGGCCTCCTCCAACGCGTCGATGATCGAGGCCGCGGCGTCGGCCTTGCCGTCACGCAGCGTGCTCTCGGTGAAGCGCCGGAAGTCGCCGGCCGCCTCCTCGTCGTCGGGGTACGCCGTGGGGAACAGTCGCGCGAGCACCGGGTCCTCGGGCTCGGTGGTGGGACCGGTGAAGTCCAGCAGCTCCTCCAAGGGGTCCCGCTGGACGCTCGCGGTGGCCGACTCGTTGCGCAGCAGCTCGATCAGCTGGCCCGCCAGGGACCGGAGCAGGTCGGCCTCGAACACGGTGAAGGTGGCCACGCTGGCCCCGCTACGACGGTGCCTCTTGAACCCGCTCACGGAGTGTCGGCCTTCTGCATCGTGGCCCAGAGGCCGTACTCGTGCATCGCCTGGACGTCGCGCTCCATCGCCTCGCGGGTGCCGGTCGAGACGACCGACCTCCCGTCCTGGTGGACCTCCATCATCAGCTTCTCGGCCTTCTTCTTGGCATAGCCGAAGTAGGTCTGGAAGACGAACGTGACGTAGGACATCAGGTTCACCGGGTCGTTCCACACGATGGTGACCCACGGCGTCGCCAGCTTGGAGATCTCGTCGACCTCGGGCTCGTCGAGCTCGACCGGAGAAGTGGACACAGGGCCATTGTGCACAGCATCACTACGCTGATCCGGTGAGTACCCCCACCGCGCCGCTCTCCGCACCCTCGACCGCGCTGCTGACGGACCACTACGAGCTGACGATGCTCCAGTCCGCGATCGGCTCGGGCGCGGCCCACCGGCGCTCCGTCTTCGAGCTCTTCCCGCGCCGCCTGCCCGCGGGCCGTCGCTACGGCGTGGTCGCCGGCGTCGGTCGGGCCCTGGACGCGATCGAGGCGTTCCGGTTCACCGACGACGAGGTCGGCTTCCTCCGCTCGGAGGGCATCGTGGACGAGGCCACGCTGGCCTTCCTGGCCGACTACCGGTTCAACGGCGACATCTGGGGCTACCCCGAGGGGGAGACCTACTTCCCCTACTCCCCCCTCATGGTCGTCGAGTCGACGTTCGCCGAGGCCGTGCTCCTCGAGACGGTGCTGCTGTCGATCTACAACCACGACGCGGCGATCGCCTCGGCCGCCTCGCGGATGACGTGGGCCGCCGGTGAGCGGCCGTGCATCGAGATGGGGTCACGTCGTACGCACGAGGCGGCGGCGGTCGCCAGCGCCCGGGCGGCGTACGTCGCCGGGTTCACGGCCACTTCCAACCTGGCCGCGCGGCAGCGGTACGGCGTGCCCTCCACCGGCACGAGCGCGCACTCCTTCACGCTCCTGCACGACACCGAGTCCGACGCGTTCCGCGCCCAGGTGGAGTCGCTGGGCAAGGGGACCACCCTGCTGGTCGACACCTACGACATCGCCGAGGCGGTGCGGCTGGGCGTGGAGATCGCCGGTCCCGAGCTCGGGTCCGTGCGGATCGACTCCGGCGACCTCGGCGTGCTGGCCCACCGGGTGCGCGCCCAGCTCGACGAGCTCGGTGCCCCGGACACCCGGATCGTGGTGACGTCGGACCTCGACGAGTTCGCGATCGCGGGCCTGGCGGCGGCGCCGGTCGACGGCTACGGCGTCGGCACCCAGCTCGTCGTCGGCAGCGGGCACCCCACCTGCGGGTTCGTCTACAAGCTGGTGGCCCGGGAGGACGAGAGCGGTCAGATCGTCGGCGTGGCCAAGAAGAGCAAGGACAAGATCTCGATCGGGGGCCGCAAGTACGCGTTGCGGCGGGTCTCCCCCGACGGCGTCGCGGAGGCCGAGGTGATCGGCATCGGGCACCCCGTGGTCGACGACGGCAACGACCGGTCCCTGCTGGTCCCGCTGGTGCGCGACGGCTCCGTCGTGGGGCGCGAGTCGCTCGAGGCCGCCCGCGAGCGCCACCTGCGCTCCCGCAACGAGCTCCCCCTGGTGGCCCGGCAGCTGTCCAAGGGCGAGGCGGCGATCGAGACCCGGTTCGAGGGCTACGAGTGACCTCGGCGTTGTTCGATCGGTTCGGGGATCGGTAGCCTCCTCGGCATGAAGCGGGCGCTGATCGTGGTCGACGTGCAGAACGACTTCTGCGAGGGCGGCTCGCTGCCCGTCAGGGGCGGGGCCCGGGTCGCCAGCGACATAGCCGAGCTGCTGCACCACCGGACGAGGCAGGATCCCAAGGCCCCGTCGTACGACGTGGTGGTGGCGACCAAGGACCACCACATCGACCCGGGCGCCCACTGGTCGTCCACCCCGGACTACGTCGACTCGTGGCCGGTGCACTGCGAGGTCGGCACCGACGGCGAGGCCTTCCACCCCAATCTCGACCCGCAGCCGTTCGACGCGGTCTTCCTCAAGGGCGAGCAGTCGGCTGCGTTCTCGGGCTTCGAGGGACGGACCGCGGACGGCGTCGCCCTCGCGGACTGGCTGCGGTCGCACCAGGTCACCGAGGTCGACGTGTGCGGCATCGCCACGGACTACTGCGTGCGGGCGACCGCGCTCGACGCGCTGGCCGCGGGCTTCTCGACCCGGGTGCTGACCTCGCTCTGCGCGGGTGTCGCGCCGGAGACCTCGGCCGCGGCCCTCGCCGAGCTGCGGTCGGCGGGGGTGAGCGTTGACTGACCTGGAGGTCCGCACCGAGGACGGCGTCCTCTGGCTGACCTTCAACCGGCCGGAGGTGCTCAACGCCGTCGACGGCCCGATGATGGTCTCGCTCGCCACGTCGCTCGAGGAAGCCCGGGCCCGGGACGACGTGCGGGTGGTCGTCATCACCGGCACCGGTGGGGGCTTCAGCGCCGGCGCCGACATGGCGTCCCTGCGCCTCGCGCCGGAGCACCCGGTCGAGACGATGGACG